>NZ_JAXUAK010000017.1:0-70857 GCF_046535855.1 Puerhibacterium sp. TATVAM-FAB25
GCGGCGCCGCCGGGGGAGACCCGGCCGACGACGCCCTCGTGCGGGCCACCGAGGCCGCCATGTGGGCCGGCGTCGCCGCCCTGGCGACGGGCCGGCGCCTCGGCGACGTGGGCACCGCCGTCGAGGCGGCCGTGGAGCTGGCCGGCGCCGCCGGCGCCGAGCTCGGCATCGTCGAGGAGTACGTTGGCCACGGCATCGGCACCGCCATGCACCAGCCGCCGGACGTGCTCAACTACCGCACCTCGGACCGGGGGATGCGGCTGCGGCCGGGCATGTGCCTGTGCATCGAGCCGATGATCACGCGGGGGAGCGGGGCCACCCGCGAGCTCGAGGACGGCTGGACCGTGGTCACCGCCGACGGCTCCCGCGCCGCCCACTGGGAGCACTCCGTCGCGATCCTCGAGGACGGCATCAGCGTGCTCACGGCGCGCGACGGCGGCGCCGAGCGGCTCGGCGCCCTGGGCGTCGACGTCGTCCTCCTGGACTGACCCGCGAGGTACCGACTCCGCCCCGAGCGAGTGACCCGCGGCACCCGGGGCGCGGTTCCCCCTCCAGGATCCGTCCGCTAGGATGGCTCGTCGGGTGTAGTCCGTCCGCGCCCGCTCGCGCCGCGGTGCCCAGCCCTGCGGCGAGGGACCGGCAGGACGGCAGCACTCGATCCCACGTCATCACCACGCCCGCGGCCTTGCCGCGCGGTGCGAAGGGGCCTCGCCCCCAGGCGTGGGAGCAGTCGAACGTACCGGACGAGAGTTAGCGGAGGACATGGCAAAGAAGGACGGTGTCATCGAGATCGAGGGCAGCGTGATCGAGGCTCTGCCGAACGCGATGTTCCGCGTCGAGCTCGCCAACGGTCACAAGGTTCTCGCTCACATCTCGGGCAAGATGCGTCAGCACTACATCCGCATCCTCCCCGAGGACCGGGTCGTGGTGGAGCTGAGCCCGTACGACCTGTCCCGTGGCCGGATCGTCTACCGCTACAAGTAGTCAACCGTCACGTCCTCCCGGGTCTCCGGGCGGATCCCACCACCGACCACGCCGACACCCGCGGTGCGAGCCACGGGGTCCTCGAACAGTTGTGACGGCTGTCCGGGGCCGAGGCGGCGAAGGAAACACACATGAAGGTCAAGCCGAGCGTCAAGAAGATCTGCGACAAGTGCAAGGTGATCCGCCGGCACGGTCGCGTCATGGTGATCTGCGAGAACCTGCGCCACAAGCAGCGCCAGGGCTGATCGCAGCACCCCGGTGACGGCAGCGCTCGCCGTCGCCCCAGCGCACCACCACGAACCTCGTCCGCACGCCCTGCGTGCGGGCAGGGGAACCCCCGGTCCGGAGGCCGGGGCCCGCGGACCTCGCGGGAGGGCGGTGCGGCAGACCTCCGGACGAAGTTCAGGAGCCGGAAGGCACATGGCACGTCTTGTCGGCGTCGACCTCCCCCGCGAGAAGCGGCTCGAGGTTGCGCTCACCTACATCTACGGCGTCGGCCGTACCCGCGCCCAGCAGACGCTGGCCGCGACCGGGATCAGCCCGGACCTGCGCGTGCGCGACCTCGGCGACGCCGAGCTCGTCGCCCTGCGCGACTACCTCGAGGGCAGCTTCAAGCTCGAGGGTGACCTCCGCCGCGAGGTTGCGGCCGACATCCGCCGCAAGGTCGAGATCGGCACCTACCAGGGTCTGCGTCACCGCCGGGGCCTGCCGGTGCGCGGTCAGCGCACCAAGACCAACGCGCGCACCCGCAAGGGCCCGAAGCGCACCGTCGCGGGCAAGAAGAAGGCCCGCTGACGTCAGCAGCCGCGTAGCGGGCTGACGCCCGCCGCCGGTCCGACGACCTCAGACCAGGAGATCACCACACATGCCTCCCAAGACTCGTGCCGCCGCCGGCACGCGCAAGCCGCGTCGCAAGGACAAGAAGAACGTCCCGCTCGGCCAGGCGCACATCAAGAGCACGTTCAACAACACGATCGTCTCGATCACGGACCCGTCGGGCGCCGTGATCTCGTGGGCCTCGGCCGGCCACGTCGGCTTCAAGGGCTCGCGCAAGTCGACGCCGTTCGCCGCGCAGCTGGCTGCCGAGGCGGCCGCCCGCCGCGCCCAGGAGCACGGCGTCAAGAAGGTCGACGTCTTCGTCAAGGGCCCGGGCTCCGGTCGCGAGACCGCGATCCGCTCCCTCCAGGCGACCGGCCTCGAGGTCGGCTCGATCCAGGACGTGACGCCGCAGGCCCACAACGGTGTCCGGCCCCCGAAGCGTCGCCGGGTCTGACCTTGTCCCGGCCGGCCGGGCCGGGGGCCCGCCGCGGGAGCGTCTCGTCGTCGACGAGGTCTCCCCGGCGCTCCCGCGGCCCGGCCGGCAGAACCCTGCCCGGGCGGACGGACGGAGTCCCGCCCGGGACGCGAGTGATCGCGGATCCGTGATGCGTCATATGGCGGACGCACACTGAAAGGACAACCACCGTGCTGATCGCACAGCGCCCCACCCTGACCGAAGAGGTCATCTCGGAGCACCGTTCGCGTTTTGCCATCGAGCCCCTGGAGCCCGGCTTCGGGTACACGCTCGGCAACTCGCTCCGCCGCACCCTGCTGTCGTCCATCCCGGGCGCTGCCGTGACCTCCATCCGCATCGACGGGGTGCTCCACGAGTTCTCCACCGTGCCGGGGGTCAAGGAGGACGTCACCGAGATCATCCTCAACATCAAGAACCTCGTCGTCTCCTCCGAGAACGACGAGCCCGTCGTGATGTACCTGCGCAAGCAGGGTGCCGGTGCCGTCACCGCCGCGGACATCGTGCCGCCGGCGGGCGTCGAGGTGCACAACCCCGACCTGCACATCGCCACGCTGAACGACAAGGGTCGCCTCGAGATCGAGCTGACCGTCGAGCGTGGCCGTGGCTACGTGTCCGCCGCGCAGAACAAGATGGCGGACGCCGAGATCGGGCGCATCCCCGTCGACTCGATCTACTCGCCGGTCCTCAAGGTCACCTACAAGGTCGAGGCCACCCGTGTCGAGCAGCGCACGGACTTCGACAAGCTGATCGTCGACGTCGAGGCGAAGCCGGCGATCTCGCCGCGCGACGCGCTCGCTTCCGCCGGCAAGACGCTCGTCGAGCTGTTCGGCCTCGCCCGCGAGCTGAACACCGAGGCCGAGGGCATCGAGATCGGCCCGTCGCCGACGGACTCCGCGCTGGCCGCGGACCTGGCGCTGCCGATCGAGGAGCTCAACCTCACCATCCGTTCGTACAACTGCCTCAAGCGCGAGGGCATCCACTCGGTGGGTGAGCTGGTCGCGCGCAGCGAGGCGGACCTGCTCGACATCCGCAACTTCGGCGCGAAGTCGATCACCGAGGTCAAGGAGAAGCTCTCGGAGCTCGGCCTGTCCCTCAAGGACTCGCCGGTCGACTTCGACGCTTCGGCCGCCTACTACGACGGTGGCGACGACGAGACCGCGTACACCGACGAGCAGCCGTACTGACGTCCCCGTCGCCGCGGCCTAGCGCCGCGCGACGCGGAACCACCCTCAAGGAGAACCAAGAATGCCTACCCCCACCAAGGGTCCGCGGCTCGGCGGTGGCCCGGCTCACGAGCGCCTGATCCTCGCGAACCTGTCCACGGCGCTCTTCGAGCACGGCCGCATCACGACCACCGAGACGAAGGCGAAGCGCCTGCGCCCGCTGGCCGAGCGCCTCATCACGTTCGCCAAGCGCGGCGACCTGCACGCGCGTCGTCGCGTCCTGACGGTCGTGCGCGACAAGGGCGTGGTGCACACGCTGTTCACCGAGATCGCCCCGGCCATGGCCGAGCGCAACGGTGGCTACACGCGCATCACGAAGATCGGCAACCGCAAGGGCGACAACGCCCCCATGGCGGTCATCGAGCTCGTCACCGAGCCGGTGAGCCCGAAGCAGGCCGTCGTCAAGGAGGCCACGAAGGCCACCGAGAAGGCCGCCAAGGTCACCGAGCCCGCCGCCGACGAGACCGTCGAGGAGACGCCCGAGGCTCCGGCCGAGGCGGAGGCCACCGAGGCCCCCGCCGAGGCTGCCGCCGAGGGCACCGCGGACACCGAGGAGAAGAAGGAGGCCTGAGCCTCCCTCCGCTCCCGGGGCCGCGCCCCGGACCGCGCACGAGGGCCCCGCACCACGCCGGTGCGGGGCCCTCGTCGCGCCTCGGGCGCGGGGCCCTGTCCGTGGTCGTGATGGGGCGGGCCTCACCCCTGGGGCAGGTCCCAGGCGCGCGCGCCGCCGACGAGGGCGGCGGAGTTCGGCACGATGACGACGTCGTCGCCGAGCCGCGCGAGGGCGGCCGGCGTGATGCGCCGGGAGTTCCCGCCGCCGAGGTACAGCCGGTCCCAGCGGAACACGGGCCGCAGCCCGTCCACCACCGCCACCACCCGGCGGGACCACAGCCCGTCGCCCAGGCGCCGGCGCTCCGGCTCGCCGACGTACTGGTCGTACGTCGCGCCGCGGCGCACGGGCGCGTGGGACCACTCCAGGTGCGGCGCCAGCCGGCCGCCGTCGAACAGGGCGGAGCCGAGGCCCGTGCCCAGCGTGAGCACGAGCTCGAACCCGGACCCCGCGATGACGCCCGCCCCGTGCACCTCGGCGTCGTTGAGCACGAGCGCGGGGATGCCCAGCCGGGCGGCCACGGCGGCCTGGACGTCGAAGCTCGACCACGCCTCGAGCAGCTCCGGCTCGACGCGGGAGCGGGGGCCCGACCGGGTGATGTAGTGCGGCGTGTGCACGACGACGCCGTGGCGGAGCATGCCCGGCATGCCGACCGTCACACGGTCCGCGGCCGGCAGCCCGGCGGCGATCTCGGCGACGGTCTCGACGAGCAGCGTGGGCGGCAGCGGGTAGGGCGTCGGGACGCGCACGGGCGCCGCGTGCGCCGTGCCGGCGTCGTCGAGCACGTTCGCCTTGATGCCGCCGCCGCCGCAGTCGACGGCGAGGGTGAGGAGGTCGGGCATGCCCCCATGATGAGGGCTGCGCGCCGCGGACCGGCGAGAATGGTGCGGTGACGCCGACGACCGAGCCGACCCCCGCACCCGCCGCCGAGCCGATCGCCGAGCCGATCGCCGAGCCGATCGCCGAGCCGATCGCCGAGCCGGACGCCGAGCCGATCGCCGAGCCGATCGCCGAGCCGGACGCCGAGGCCGCGGCCGCCCGGCCGCGCGTCGCCGCCGTGCGCGTGCGGCTCGACCTGTCGTACGACGGGACGCACTTCGCGGGCTGGGCCCGCCAGCCGCGGCTGCGGACCGTGCAGGGGGCGCTCGAGGAGGGGCTCGAGCGGGTGCTGCGCACCCAGGCGCTGGGGCTGCCGGCGCCGCGCCTCACCGTCGCGGGGCGGACGGACTCGGGCGTGCACGCCCGCGGGCAGGTGGCGCACGTCGACGTGCCGGTCGAGCGGTGGGAGGCGCTGCCCGGCCGCTCCGACCGCGGGCCCGGGGACTCCCTGGTGACCCGCCTGGCCGGCGTCCTGCCGCCCGACGTCGTCGTGCACCGCGCAGCGCCCGCCCCCGCGGGCTTCGACGCCCGGTTCTCCGCGCTCTACCGGCGGTACGCCTACCGCATCGCCGACACCGCGTCGCTGCGCGACCCGCTGCGCCGCACCCACGTGCTGTGGGCGCGGCGGCCGCTGGACGAGGAGGCGATGCACGCCGCCGTGCAGCCGCTGCTGGGGCTGCGGGACTTCGCCGCCTTCTGCAAGCCGCGGCCCGGCGCCACGACGATCCGCGAGCTGCAGCACATGTCGTGGGAGCGGCCCGACGAGGGGCCCGACGCCGGGCTGGTGGTCGCGAGCGTGGTGGCCGACGCGTTCTGCCACAACATGGTCCGCGCGCTCGTCGGCGCGTCCGTGGCGGTGGGGGAGGGACGCCGGGACGTGCGGTGGCCGGCGGAGGTGCTCGCCTCGCGGCGGCGCGAGGCGAACGCGGCGGTGGTGCCCGCGCCGGGGCTCGTCCTCGAGGAGGTCGTGTACCCGGCCGACGACGAGCTCGCGGCGCGCGCGGACCGGGTCCGGGCGCTGCGGATGGACGAGGAGGTGGCCGACCCGGCGCTGCCCGCGCGGTGAGCGGCGCCGGGCCGGCGGGGGCCGGTCAGTCCGTCGTCTCGCCCGGGTCCTTCGTCCAGTGCACGGCGGCCTCCTCGGCCGACGCGGCGGCGCCGTCGATGCCGACGTCGGAGCCGTAGATCGAGTTCGTGCGCGAGCCGCCCTCCCCGGGGCCGAGGTCCTGCTCGGCGTCGGGGTCCGCCGCGATGCGCCCGGCGCGCATGGTGTCGGGGCGCGGGGCGTCGGCGTCCCACACCTCGGGCTCCTCGGCAGCCAGCCGGCGGTCCATCGGCTCGTCGTGCGCCTGCTCCCACTCGGTCTCGCCCCAGCGGCCGGTCATGTCCCGCTCGGGCGGGGAGTAGCCCTGGTCGAGCGGCTCCTCGCGCCCCGGGTAGGGCATCAGGGTGTCGTCGTTCGCGAGCTGGTTGGTGTCGCCCTCGGCGACGAGCTCCGGGTCGGGCCTGGTGGCAGGGGTCTCCTCGGTCATGCCTCCACCGTGCACCTGCGCCGCCGTCGTCGCAGCGCGAGGCCTCCGGCGCACGGCGGGACGGTCGGGGGGTGAGCGGCGTCGCTTTGACCCTGCTGCCTGCGCACCCCTAGACTGATGAGTCGTTGTGCTCCCGCTCCGACGTCCCGTGTCGACGGTGCGCCCACTCGCCGATGTCGACGCACGGCCAGGACGTCACCCGGAGCATCCCGCGCACAACACCTGACTCATCGGGCGCCGCTTCTCGCCCGACGACCCGAAACGAAAAGGTTACGAACCGTGCGTACGTACACCCCGAAGCCCGGCGACGTCCAGCGTGACTGGTACGTCGTCGACGCGACCGACGTCGTCCTGGGCCGCCTGGCCAGCCAGGTCGCCACGCTCCTGCGCGGGAAGCACAAGCCGACCTTCGCCCCGCACGTCGACGGCGGTGACTTCGTCGTCGTCATCAACGCCGACAAGGTCGCCCTGTCCGGCGACAAGCGGAACTCGAAGATGGCCTACCGCCACTCCGGCTACCCGGGTGGTCTGCGTTCCGTCGCCTACGGCGAGCTGCTCGAGAAGAACCCCGAGCGCGCCGTGGAGAAGGCCGTGCGCGGCATGCTCCCCAAGACCAGCCTCGGCCGTCAGCAGCTGTCGAAGCTGAAGGTCTACCGCGGCTCGGAGCACCCGCACGCCGCCCAGCAGCCCAAGCCGTTCGAGATCACCCAGGTGGCGCAGCAGGCCTGAGCCGCTGCCGCCGAGCTGAACGAAGGATTCTGACGTGGCAGAGACCACCGTGGACACCGAGCTGGAGAACGTCCCCAGCACCTACACGACCGAGACCGTGGCGGACGTCGCCGACCGCGGCCAGTCCATCACCGCCCCGGGCCAGGCCCTGGGCCGCCGCAAGGAGGCCGTGGCGCGCGTGCGCCTCGTCCCCGGCACCGGCCAGTGGAAGATCAACGGCCGCACCCTCGAGGACTACTTCCCGAACAAGGTGCACCAGCAGCTGGTCAACTCCCCGCTGAAGCTGGTCGAGGTCGAGGGCCGCTTCGACGTCATCGCCCGCATCGACGGCGGTGGCTCGTCCGGCCAGGCCGGCGCCCTGCGCCTGGGCATCGCCCGCGCGCTCAACGAGATCGACCGCGAGGCCAACCGCCCGGCCCTCAAGAAGGCCGGCTTCCTCACCCGCGACGCCCGCGTCGTCGAGCGCAAGAAGGCCGGTCTCAAGAAGGCCCGCAAGGCCCCGCAGTACAGCAAGCGCTGATCGCGCTCGCTCCTGCGAGATCGCACGACGGCCCCGTCGGACATCGTCCGGCGGGGCCGTCGGCCGTCCGGGGTGCGCCCGCGCGGCTCGGGCTGCGCGCGGCAGGGCGTCTACGATCGGACGAGTTTTTCACCACGAGGAGGATCCATGGCTCGACTGTTCGGCACCGACGGGGTGCGCGGCCTCGCCAACCGGGACGTCACCGCCGAGCTCGCCCTGGACCTGGGCAGCGCGGCCGCGCACGAGCTCGGCTCGTCGCCCGAGTTCACCGGCCGCCGGCCCCGCGCCGTCGTGGGCCGCGACCCCCGCGCGTCGGGCGAGTTCCTCGGCGCGGCGGTCACCGCCGGCCTGGCGAGCGCGGGCGTCGACGTCGTCGACCTCGGCGTGCTGCCCACGCCCGCGCTGGCCTACCTGGTCGGCGCGATGGAGGCCGACCTCGGCGTGATGATCTCGGCCTCGCACAACCCGATGCCGGACAACGGAATCAAGTTCTTCCAGCGCGGCGGGCTCAAGCTCGACGACGCGATCGAGGACAAGATCGCCGCGCGCCTGGGCGAGGAGTGGGAGCGGCCCACCGGCGCGGCCGTCGGGCGCGTGCGCGTGGACACCGGCATCGCCCAGCAGCAGTACGTCGCCCACCTCACCGCGAGCATCGGCACCACGCCGGACCACCGGCCGCTGGACGGCCTGCGCATCGCCGTCGACGCCGCCAACGGTGCCGCCAGCCAGGTCGGCCCCGAGGCGCTGCGCCTGGCCGGCGCCGACGTCGTCGTCATCAACGCCAGCCCCGACGGCCGCAACATCAACGAGAAGGCCGGCTCGACGCACCCGGAGCAGCTGCAGGCGGTCGTGGTGGCCGCGGAGGCCGACTTCGGCGTGGCGTTCGACGGCGACGCGGACCGCTGCCTGGCCGTCGACCACGGCGGCGTCCTCGTCGACGGCGACCAAATCCTGGGCATCCTCGCGCGGTCGCTCCAGCAGCGCGGCGCGCTGCCGCAGGACACCCTCGTGGTGACGGTGATGAGCAACCTGGGCCTGCTGCTCGCCATGAAGGACGCCGGGATCACCACGCTGCAGACCGCGGTGGGCGACCGGTACGTGCTCGAGGAGATGCGCGCGGGCGGCTACGGGCTCGGCGGCGAGCAGTCCGGGCACATCATCCTCGCCGACCACGCGACCACCGGCGACGGCGTCCTGACCGCCCTGCACGTCGCGGCGGAGGTGAAGCGGTCGGGCAAGCGCCTGGCCGACCTCGCCGCCGAGATCCCGCGCCTGCCGCAGACCCTGGTCAACGTCCGGGGCGTCGACAAGGCCCGGGCCGGCACCGACGCGGGCGTGCTCGCCGCGGTGGAGAACGCCGAGGCGCTGCTCGGCGAGACCGGCCGGGTGCTGCTGCGCCCGTCGGGCACCGAGCCGGTCGTGCGCGTCATGGTCGAGGCGGCCACGCAGACGCAGGCCGACGGGGTCGCCGAGACCCTCGCCGCCGTGGTGCGCGACCGGCTCGCCCTGTGACCGACCCGAGCCCGCTCGGCGGCGCCGGGTGGGGCGCGCCGGACCCGGAGCTGCGCGACGCCGTCGCCGCGCTCCTGGACGCGGTGGGCGACGGCGTGCTGCCGATCGTCCAGGCGGGCGACCCGGTGCTGCGCACCCCGGCGGCCCCGTACACGGGCCAGCTCGGCGACGTGCTGCCGCGCCTGGTGGAGGTCATGCGCCGCACGATGCACGCCGCCCCCGGCGTGGGGCTCGCGGCGCCGCAGGTCGGCATCGGGCTCGCGGTCGCCGTCGTCGAGGACCGCGGCGCGCCCGACGACCCGCGCGAGCGGACGGCGCTGCCGTTCCGCGTGCTCGTCAACCCGGACTACGCGCCGGCGGCGGGGCCGGACGGAGTCGACGGCGCGGACGGCGGGCGCGCGGCGTTCTTCGAGGGCTGCCTGTCGGTGCACGGGTGGCAGGCCGTCGTCGCGCGCCACCGGCGGGTGCGCCTCACCGGCCAGGACGCCGCCGGAGCGCCGGTCGACGAGGTGCTGACCGGCTGGCCGGCGCGCATCGTGCAGCACGAGACGGACCACCTGCGCGGCGAGCTGTACCTCGACCACGCCGAGACGCGGTCCCTGACGTCGAACGACAACCTCGTCCGGTACTGGTCGGCGTCGCCCGACCCGCGCCCGGCCGCCGACGCCCTGGGCTTCCCGCTGGGTCGACCGGACCCGGCCCAGGTGAACCACGGCCCAGGTGGACCCCGGCCCAGGTGAACCCCGGCCCAGGTGGACCCCGGCCCAGGTGAACCCCGGGTGAAGGTTCGAAGGATCAGGGTGGTCCCCGGGCAATCACCGATGATCCGGGGGCGGTGCGGAACCTAGGCTGGTCTCGGCACCGGCCGGTGCCGGCCGACCGGGTGGGGACGCCCGACCGACGCGAGGGACCGCCCATGGATCTGACGACGTTCCTGGACCAGCTGCAGGGCTGGATCCTCCAGCTCGCCGGGTCCCCCTGGGTCTACCCCGTCATGACGGCGCTGGCGACCATCGACGGCTTCTTCCCGCCGCTGCCGAGCGAGTCGGTCATCATCACGCTGTCCGTCGCCGCACGGTCGTCGGGCGAGCCGTGGCTGCCGGGCATCCTCATGACCGCGGCCGTGGGCGCCTGGCTCGGCGACCAGATCGCCTACCAGATCGGCAAGAAGGTGGGCACCGACCGGGTTCGCGTGCTGCGCACCCGCCGCGGCCGCGAGGCCGTGGCCTTCGCCCGGCACGCGCTGGCCCGGCGCGGGGCGTCGTTCATCATCGCGGCGCGCTACGTGCCCATCGGGCGCGTGGCGGTCAACATGTCCGCCGGCGCCGTCGGCTACCCCCGCCGCCGCTTCATGATCTTCTCCGCCATTGCCGCCGTCACGTGGGCGATCTACTCGATGCTCATCGGCGTCGTCGCCGGCGCGTGGTTCGAGCACCACCCGCTGCTGGCGATGGTCGTCGGCGTCGTGGTCGGCGTGCTGCTCGGCGTCCTGCTCGACCAGGTGGTGCGCCGGCTCACCCGCCGGAGGGCCGCCGAGCGCACCGAGGAGGCGCTCGCGCACGCCGTGGCGCCGCGGCCGGCCAGGCGCGACGACGTCGCGGCCTGACCCGGCGACCCAGGCGGCCGGCAGGGCAGGGATCGGCGACGGCGCCGACCGTCAGAGCTTGCGCAGGCGCACCCGCTGCACCGCGTGGTCGGTCCCCTTGGTCAGCACCAGGGTGGCCCGCCCCCGGGTGGGCAGGATGTTGTGCTCGAGGTTGGGGGCGTTGATCGACTCCCAGATCGACAGCGCCTTCTCGGTGGCCTCGACGTCGGACAGGTCGGCGTAGCGGCGGAAGTACGACTCCGGGCGGGAGAACGCCGTCTGCCGCAGCTTGAGGAACCGGTCCACGTACCACTGCCGGATGTTGCGCGTGCGCGCGTCGACGTAGATGGAGAAGTCGAAGAAGTCGCTGACGGCGACCGTCGGCTCGTCGGCGGCGCTCGGCCGCGCGGGCTGCAGCACGTTGAGGCCCTCGACGACGAGCACGTCCGGCCGGCGCACCACGACCTCGGCGCCCGGCACGATGTCGTAGGTGACGTGCGAGTAGACGGGCGCGCGCACCTCCTCCTGCCCGGCCTTGACCCGCGAGACGAACCGCACCAGCGCCCGGCGGTCGTACGACTCGGGGAAGCCCTTGCGCTCCAGCAGGCCCCGGCGGCGCAGCTCGGCGTTCGGGTAGAGGAAGCCGTCGGTGGTGACCAGCTCCACGTGCGGGGTCTCGGGCCAGCGGGCCAGCATCTCGCGCAGGATGCGCGCCGTCGTCGACTTGCCGACGGCGACCGAGCCGGCGACGCCGATGACGTACGGCGTGCGCGGCGCGGCCTCGCGCAGGAACGTCGAGGTGGCCCGGTGCAGGCCGGTGGTGGCGTTGACGTACAGGTTGAGCAGGCGCGACAGCGGCCGGTAGACGGCGTCGACCTCTGCGAGGTCGATGGGGTCGCCCAGGCCGCGCAGCCGCTCGACGTCGGCGTCGGTCAGCGGCAGCGGCGTGGACTCCGACAGGCGGCTCCAGGCGGCACGGTCGAGGTCGACGTACGGCGACACGGGCGCCGGGCCCACGAGCGGGGAGCCGGAGGGTGCGGTGCTGGACGCGGACGGCGCGGCGCCGGACGCGTCCTGGGGGAGGGCGGCCACGGACCGATTCTGCCGCAGCCCCGGCTCCCACCAGGACCGGGGCCGGGACGGCGGCGGGGACGGTGGCGAGGACGGGGTCGCGCACGGGGGCCCGGACGCCGCCCGGGGTGCCGTCATCCCGCCGCCCGGCGCCGCGCCCGGGACGGGACGGCCACCGGCGCGCCGGGCGCCGGCACGGCGACGTCGGCGAGGCGCTCCGCCAGCGCGAGGGCGTCCCGCGGCGCGTGCGCTTCGCCGTCGTTGTCGAGGTACACGACGACGTCGTGGCCGGCGTCGTGCCACGCCCGCACCCGGTCGGCCCAGGCGTCGAGCAGCGGCGGGTCGTACGCCGTGGCGTACAGCGGCTCGACGGGGCCGTGCAGCCGCACGTAGACGAGGCCGGCGGTGACGTGGTCGAGCACCGGCCAGCGCCCGGCGCCGTCGGAGACGACGAGCGCCACGTCGTGCTCGCGCAGCAGGCGCAGCGCCGCCGGGTCGGTGAACGACTCGTGGCGGGCCTCGAGGGCGTGCCGCAGCGGGCGGTCGACGTCGGTGTCCGTCCACGGCTCCGCCCGGAGCCGGTCGTCGTGCTCCTCGGCCAGCCGCCCGGCGGCGGCCGTGGACGTCGGCAGCGTGGCGAGGAACTCGGCCAGCACGTCCAGGTCCAGCCGCTCGCGCTCCGGCAGCTGCCACAGCACCGGCCCGAGCCGGTCGCCGAGCGCGAGAACCCCGCTGGCGAAGAAGTTGGCCAGCGGCACGCGGACGCCGCGCATCCGCTTCATGTGCGTGATGAAGCGCCCGCCCTTGACGGCGAACGTGAACCCCGGCGGCGTCTGGTCGCGCCAGGCGAGGTAGGACGAGGGCCGCTGCGTCGAGTAGAAGGACCCGTTGAGCTCGACGGTGGGGAACGTGGCGGCGACGTGGGCCAGCTCGAGGCGCTGGGGGAGCCCGGCGGGGTAGTAGCGGGCGCGCCAGGACGCGTAGCGCCACCCCGACAGGCCGATGCGGACGGACGGTTGCACGCCCCGACGCTAGGGCGCCCGGGCGCGGCTCACCCGCCCGGGCTCGGGAAGTCTCACCCGGCCGGGCCGGGCGGTGGGGGAAGTTCCCGTCGGCAGGTCCCACTAGAATCGCCCGCATGTGCGGAATCGTCGGGTACACGGGTCTCGGGCTGGCGGCAGGTCAGCAGGCGACGACCGAGACCACCCCGGTGCCCTCGGGGCACCCCCTGGAGGTGGCCCTGGAGGGCCTGCGTCGGCTGGAGTACCGCGGGTACGACTCGGCCGGCGTCGCGCTCGTCGGCCCCGGGCGCGACGACGTCGCGTTCGCCAAGAAGTCGGGCAAGCTCGGCAACCTCGTCGGTGAGCTGGAGGCACACCCGATGCCGGAGGCGACCTCCGCGATCGGGCACACCCGCTGGGCGACGCACGGCGGCCCCACGGACGTCAACGCCCACCCGCACCTCGCGGACGGCGACCGGCTCGCCGTCATCCACAACGGCATCATCGAGAACTTCGCCCAGCTGAAGAAGGAGCTGCTCGCCGAGGGCGTCTTCTTCCGCAGCGAGACGGACACCGAGGTGGCCGCCCAGCTGCTGGCGCGCGAGTACCGCCGCGCGGGCGACCTCACCGAGGCCATGGCGGCCACGGCACGCCGCCTCGAGGGCACCTTCACCCTGCTGGCCGTGCACGCCGACGACCCGCTGAAGGT
The DNA here is from genome assembly GCF_046535855.1 of Puerhibacterium sp. TATVAM-FAB25. Lineage (NCBI taxonomy): Bacteria > Bacillati > Actinomycetota > Actinomycetes > Micrococcales > Promicromonosporaceae > Puerhibacterium > Puerhibacterium sp. TATVAM-FAB25. The sequence continues at coordinate 13,650 of NZ_JAXUAK010000017.1, forward strand.
CGTGGGCGCCCGGCACGACTCCCCGCTGGTGGTCGGCCTCGGCGAGGGCGAGAACTTCCTCGGCTCCGACGTCGCCGCGTTCATCGCCTTCACCAAGGAGGCGCTGGAGCTCGGCCAGGACCAGATCGTCACGATCACGCCGACGTCCGTCGACGTCGTCGACTTCCACAACAAGCCGGCGGAGGCCAAGCGCTTCACGGTCGACTGGGACGCGGCCGCCGCCGAGAAGAGCGGCTTCGAGTCCTTCATGGACAAGGAGATCCACGACCAGCCGCACGCCGTGGCGGACACGCTGCTGGGGCGCACCGACGTCGACGGCAACCTGACCCTCGACGAGATCCGCATCGACGAGGCCGTGCTGCGCGCGGTCGACAAGATCATCGTCATCGCGTGCGGCACCGCCGCCTACGCCGGCCACGTGGCCAAGTACGCCATCGAGCACTGGTGCCGCATCCCGGTCGAGGTGGAGCTCGCCCACGAGTTCCGCTACCGCGACCCGATCCTCAACGAGAAGACGCTGGTGGTGGCGATCTCGCAGTCGGGCGAGACCATGGACACCCTCATGGCCGTGCGCCACGCCCGCGAGCAGGGCGCCAAGGTGCTGTCCATCGTCAACACCCAGGGCTCCACGATCCCGCGCGAGTCCGACGCGGTGCTGTACACCCACGCCGGCCCGGAGATCGCCGTCGCCTCGACCAAGGCGTTCCTGTCGCAGATCACCGCCGCCTACCTGCTCGGCCTGTACCTGGCCCAGCTGCGGGGCAACAAGTTCGCCGACGAGGTCGCCTACCTGCTCGGCGAGCTGCGGGACGTGCCGGCCAAGATCCAGACGGTCATCGAGCGCGGCGAGTACGTGCGCGCGACCGCGCGGTCGATGCAGGACGCGACCTCCGTGCTGTTCCTCGGCCGCCACGTGGGCTTCCCGGTGGCGCTCGAGGGCGCGCTGAAGCTCAAGGAGCTGGCCTACATCCACGCCGAGGGCTTCGCCGCGGGCGAGCTCAAGCACGGCCCGATCGCGCTGATCGACGAGGGCCAGCCGGTGTTCGTCGTCGTGCCGTCGCCGCGCGGCCGCGACTCGCTGCACTCCAAGGTCGTGTCCAACATCCAGGAGATCCGCGCCCGCGGCGCCCGCACCCTGGTCATCGCGGAGGACGGCGACGACGAGGTGCGCCGGTACGCCGACGAGATCTTCTGGATCCCGCAGGTGCCGACGCTCATCCAGCCGCTGCTGGCCGTGGTGCCGCTGCAGATCTTCGCCATGGCCCTGGCCACCGCCAAGGGGCTCGACGTCGACCAGCCGCGCAACCTGGCCAAGTCGGTCACCGTCGAGTGACGCGCCGCCGGCTCGCCCGCTGACGGCGGGCGCCGGCCACGACGGCGGGGCGGTGGGGTGCAGGCCCCGCCGCCCCGCCGTCGTCGTCGGGGCGGGGTGGGAGGATCGGGCCATGAGCGACGCCGCAGAGATCCCACCCGGCCGCCCGGGCCTCCCGGCCGGCGGCACCCGGCTGGCCGACCTCGCCGACGAGCTGGAGGTCATCTCCCGGGTCTACGAGCGCCGGTTCGGCGTGGAGCGCACCGACGACTGGCTGGTGCTCAAGCTGCAGGAGGAGCTGGGCGAGCTCGTGCAGGCCTACCTGGCCCGCTCCGGGCGCTCGCGGGACCGCGACGGCGACCCGGAGGCCGCGTTCCGCACCGAGGTCGCCGACGTGCTGGCCCAGCTGCTGCTCGTGGCGCGGCGGTTCGGCGTCGACCTCGACGCCGAGCTCGAGCGCAAGTGGTTCCGGTGGCGCCACCTCGTCGAGCCGCAGGACCTCGTCGAGCCGGGCGCCGCGGGGGTGCGCGCGTGATCGTCGGCGTGGGCATCGACGTGGTCGACGTCGACCGGTTCATGGCGACGCTGGAGCGCACGCCGCGGCTGCGGGAGCGGCTGTTCACGCCCGAGGAGCGGGACCTGCCCGCGTCGTCCCTGGCCGCCCGGTTCGCGGCCAAGGAGGCGATCGCCAAGGCGCTCGGGGCCCCCGGCGACCTGCGCTGGCACGACGCGACCGTGCACCGCGTGCTCGGGGGGCCGCCGCGCGTCGAGCTGCGCGGCACCGTGCAGGCGCGCGCCGAGGAGCTGGGCGTCACGTCGTGGCACCTGTCGATCTCCCACGACGCGGGGATCGCGTCGGCGATGGTGGTGGCGGAGAGGTGACGCGGTGCGGGGGGTGGGCCCCGCCGGCTCGAATGATTCGGTCGCTGCGCTCCCTCGGCTCTCGCCGACGGCGCCCACCCCCGCACCGCTCGCGTGGTGACGGGGCGGTGCGCTCCCGCGGCTCTTGCACCCCGCACCGCTCGACTGGCCGGCGGGACGGCGACGGCCCGGGACGCTGGGCGTCCCGGGCCGTCGTCGTCCGTGGTGCGGTGGGTCAGTCCTGGAGCTCCGGGATGACCCGGCGCTGGAAGAGCTCGATCTGGTCGCGGTCGCCCGCGGCGTTCGGGAAGTACGTGATCGTGTAGCCGAGGCCCTGGTCCTTGAGCCCCTGGAGCGTCTCGGTGATCTGCTCCGGCGTGCCCACCAGCGGGCCGCCCCGCCACGACTCGATCTGGCCGTCGGCGTGCTCGGGCGTGTGCTTGCGGTAGTGCGCCTCGATCCAGGCGAGCCGGTCGTCGACCTCGGCCTGGTTCTCGCCGATCACCACGTTGTAGTTGGCGGAACGGGTGATCTCGTCGAGGTCGCGGCCGACGTCCTTGCAGTGCTGGGCCAGGATCTCCGACTTGTGCGCGAAGCCCTCGGGCGAGCCGTCGAAGTTGGTGTACTGGGCGTGCTGCGCGGCGATGCGCAGCGTCTTCTTCTCGCCGCCGCCGGCGATCCACAGCGGGATGCTCGGCACGTCGGCGCCGCCGTCGCCCACGGGCAGCTGCTGCAGCGGCTGCGGGTAGCACAGGGCGCCGTCCACCTGGTAGCGCTGGCCCTCGAACGTGCCCGAGGACCCGGTGCGCCACATGCTCGCCATGATCTGCACGCCCTCGTCCAGGGCACGCAGCCGCTCGCCGGCGGACGGGAAGCCGTAGCCGTACGCGCGCCACTCGTGCTCGTACCAGCCGCCGCCGATGCCCATCTCGACGCGGCCGCCCGAGACGTGGTCCACGGTCGAGGCGACCTTCGCCAGGTAGGTGGGCTCGCGGTAGGACATGCAGGTGCACATCTGGCCCAGGCGCACGCGCTGGGAGGCCGCCGCGAACGCCGCCATCAGCGTCCACGCCTCGTGCGTCGCCTCGGTGCTGTGCACCGGGGTGGTGTGGAAGTGGTCGTAGACCCACACGGACTCCCAGGCGAAGGGTCCGCCCGGGACGGCCTCGCCGGCCGCCGCGTTGTCCGCGTAGTGGAGGAGAGACAGCATCGTCTTCCAGTGGTCGCCCGGCTCGACGTCCGTGAGGTCGAAGCGCCATCCCTGGGGGATGAAGAGTCCGAATCGCATGGGCGCAGCGTATGCCCGCACGTCAGCGCGTGCCCGGCCACCCGCCGCCTGCCACAGTGGTCCCCATGATCGAGGCCTGGGACTCCGGTGCGGTGCGCGCCGCCGAGCGGCCGCTGCTGGACACGGGCGTTCCCCTCATGGAGCGCGCGGCGTTCGCGCTGGCCGTGGTGGTGGTGCGCGACGTCGCGCGGCGCCGCGCGACGCCGGGGATCGACGGCGAGCTCGCCGACGGGCCGGTCCGGGGCGCCCGCGCTGTGCTGCTCGTCGGCGCCGGCAACAACGGCGGCGACGCCCTGCACGCCGGCGCGCACCTGGCGGTGCGCGGGATGGCGGTCACCGCGCTGCTGGTCGACGCCCGGGCGCACGCCGGCGGGCTGGCCGCCCTGCGCCGCGCCGGCGGACGGGTGGTGCCGCTGCACGAGCCCGCGGGGCGCCGGCGGTGGGACGCCGTGCTCGACGACGTCGCGGCGGCCGACGTCGTGCTCGACGGCCTCGTGGGCATCGGCGCCCAGGGGCCGCTGCGCGGCCTCGCGGCCGAGCTCGTCGCCGGCCTGCGCGAGCGCCTCGGCGGCGATGACGACCGCGGCGGCGCCGGTGGTGGCGGCGCCGGTGGTGGCGGTGGCGGTGGTCGGCCGTGGGTCGTGGCCGTCGACGCCCCGTCCGGGATCGGCGTCGACGACGGCACCGTGCCCGGCCCGGTGCTGCCCGCCGACCGCACCGTGACCTTCGGCGCCGCCAAGCCGGGCCTGCTCCTGCCGCCCGCGACCCACCTCACGGGCCGCGGCGCCGTCGTCGACCTGGGGCTCGACCTGCCCGCGGCGGGCGCCGCCGTCGCGCGCCTCGAGGACGCCGACGTCGCCCGGGCCTGGCCCGTGCCGGGCCCGACCGACCACAAGTACACCCGCGGCGTCGTCGGCGTGGTCGCGGGGACCGCCACGTACCCGGGCGCGGCGGTGCTGGCGAGCTCCGCCGCCGTGCACGCGGGCGCGGGCATGGTCCGCTACCTGGGGCCGGAGGCGGTGGGCCGGGCCGTGGTCGCCGCGCGGCCCGAGGTCGTCACGGCGACGGGGCGGGTGCAGGCCTGGGTGCTGGGCTCCGGCCTGCCGGCCGAGGGGCCCGACGACGGCCAGCGCGGGCGGGCGCGCGCGGCGCTCGCCGCCGCGACGGGCGCGGACGAGCCGTCGGACGGAGGCGGTCACGGCCCCGTGCCGGTCGTCGCCGACGCCGGGGCGCTGGGGCTGCTGGACGCGCCGTGCCCGCCGTGGGTCGTGGTCACCCCGCACGCGGGGGAGCTGGCGACGCTGCTGTCCGCCCGCGGGGAGGACGTCGAGCGGGCCGACGTCGAGGCCGAGCCGCTGCGCTGGGCGCGCCGGGCGCACGAGCTCCTCGGGGCGACGGTGCTGCTCAAGGGCGGCGCCACCGTCGTCGTCGGACCCGGTGGGGCGTACGCGCAGGCCGACGCGCCCGGCTGGCTCGCCACGGCGGGCGCCGGGGACGTGCTCGCCGGCCTGCTCGGCACGATGCTCGCCGGGCGCTCGGCCGAGGTGGTGGCGCGCCCGGAGCGCGCCGCCGAGGTCGCCGCCGCGGCGGCGCTGGTGCACGGCCGGGCCGCGGAGCGGGCGAACCCCGGCGGGCCGGTCGCCGCGCTCGACGTCGCCGGGGCGCTGCCCGCGACGGTGGCGGGCCTGCTCGCCCTGCGCTGAGGCGGGGGCCCGCCGCGTCAGCGCGGCAGGTGCGCCTCGATCTCGGCGAGGATCGCCGGGTCGTCGGGCACCGTCGTCGGCGCGTACCGGCGCACCTGCCCGCCGGGCAGGACGAGGAACTTCTCGAAGTTCCACCGGACGCGACCGCTGTGCCCGCCGGCGTCCGGCGTCCGCTTCAGGGCCTCGAACAGCGGGTGTGCCTGGCGGCCGTTGACGCGCACCTTCGACACCACGGGGAACGTCACGCCGTACGTCGTCGAGCAGAACTCGGCGATCTTGTCGTCAGTGCTCAGCTCCTGCAGGAACTGGTTGCTCGGGAAGCCGATCACGGTGAAGCCCCGGTCGGCGTACTTCTCCTGCAGCTGCTCGAGCGCGGCGTACTGCGGCGTCAGGCCGCAGCGCGAGGCCACGTTGACCACGAGGACGACGTCGTCGCGGTGCTCGGCGAGCGTGGCGGTGGTGCCGTCCATGCGCTCGAACGGGATCTCGTAGAGGTCGGCCATGGCCCCATCCTGCCCGGCGGGCTGCCGGGGCGACAGCGCGGGCGGGGGCCGGAGCGGCAGGGCGACCGGCGGGGGCGGGGAGAATGGGCCGGTGCCCTTCCATCCGCTGCCCGTGCGCGACGGGCTCAACCCGACGCGGCTCGTGCTGCCGCACGACCCGGCGTCGGTGGCCCGGTGGGGCACCGCGCTGGCGTACCTGCTCGAGCGGTTCCCGGACGACGCCGACCGCCTGCGCGAGAAGGTCGCGGCGGGGGAGGTGGTCACCGGCGCGGGGCAGCCGGTCGACGAGCGCACCCCCTACGAGCCGCGCGGGTTCCTGTTCCTCTATCGCGACCCGCCGCCCGACGAGCCGCCCGCCCCGGCGCTCGCGGAGATCGCGGTGCTGCACCGCGACCGCGACCTGCTCGTCGTCGACAAGCCGCACCTCGTGGCCACGATGCCGCGCGGGCGGTGGGTGACCCGGACCCTGCTGGTGCACCTGCGCCGCGAGCTCGACCTGCCCGAGCTCGCCCCGGCGCACCGCCTCGACCGGCCGACGGCGGGCGTGCTGGTGCTCACCGTGCGCCCGCAGGTGCGCGGCGCCTACCAGGAGCTGTTCGCCCGGCGCCAGGTGCGCAAGGTCTACGAGGCCGTCGCCCCGCTGCCCGGCGACGGGCGCGCGTTCCCGACGACGGTGCGCAGCCGCATCGTCAAGCACCGGGGGACGGCCCCGGCCCAGGAGGAGCCGGGGGAGCCGAACGCCGTGTCGCTGGTCGACCTCGTCGCCCGCGACGACGCGCGCGGGCTCGGCCTGTACCGGCTCGAGCCGCACACCGGCAAGACGCACCAGCTGCGCCTGCACATGGCCTCCCTCGGGCTGCCGATCCTGCACGACCCGTTCTGGCCGGTCCTGCGGCCCGACGCCCCCGACGACCCCGAGCGCCCGCTGCAGCTGCTCGCGCGGTCGCTGGCGTTCACCGACCCGCTCAGCGGGGCGCCGCGGCGCTTCGAGTCCCGCCGCACGCTGCGCGAGTGGCGACGGTGAGACAATCGGGCCCGTGACCTCCGCGACGCCGACGCCCCTCGCGTTCCCGGCCGACTACCCGGCGCGCGCCGTCGTCGACCTCGAGGCGGTCCGCGACAACGTCCGCGCCCTCGTCGGCCACGCCGCCGGCGCGGCGGTGATGGCCGTGGTCAAGGCCGACGCCTACGGCCACGGTCTGGTGCCGTCGGCCCGGGCGGCGCTCGCGGGCGGCGCCACGTGGCTGGGGGTCGCCCAGGCGTCCGAGGCGCTCGCGCTGCGCGCCGCCGGCATCGGCCCGGACCGGGCGCGCGTCCTCACCTGGCTGCACGCCCCCGGGGCCCCGTTCGAGCGCCTCCTGGCCGCCGACGTCGACGTGTCGGTCGCCGCCGCCTGGGCGCTCGACGCCGTGGCGGACGCCGCCCGCGCCACCGGCCGCACCGCGCGGGTCCACCTGAAGATCGACTCCGGCCTCGGGCGCAACGGCATCGTGCCCGCCGACTGGCCCGACGCCGTCGCCCGCGCCGCCGCGCTGCAGGCCGAGGGCCTCGTCGAGGTGGTGGGCGTGTGGTCGCACCTGGCCTTCGCCGACGAGCCGGGCCACCCGTCCCTCGACGCGCAGGCGGACGCCTTCGACGACGCGGTGCGCGCCGCCGAGGCGGGCGGCCTCACGGTCGCGCTGCGGCACATCGCGGCGTCGGCGGCGACGCTCACGGCCCCGCGGCTGCGCTACGACCTCGTGCGCCCGGGCCTGGCGGTCTTCGGCCTGTCGCCCGCGCCGCAGGCGGGCACCCCCGGCGACTTCGGCCTGCGCCCCGCGATGACGCTGCAGGCGCGGCTGGCCACGGTCAAGCGGGTGCCCGGCGGCCACGGGGTGTCGTACTCGCACCAGTACACGACGCCGCAGGAGACGACCCTCGGCGTCGTGCCCCTCGGCTACGCCGACGGCATCCCGCGCCACGCGTCCGGCGGCCGCGTCGGCGTCGGCGGTCCCGTCTACGTCGGCGGGCCCGCGACGGCGGGCCTCGGCCCGGCCGCGGGCGGCACGCCCGACGACGGCGGCCGCGTGGTGCGCGTCGCGGGCCGCGTGTGCATGGACCAGGTGGTGCTCGACCTCGGCCCGTACGCGACCGAGCGGGCCGGCGACGTGGTGACGCTCTTCGGCCAGAGCGACGGCCTGGAGCACGCCGCCGCCGTGCCGAGCGCCGAGGACTGGGCGCAGGCCGCGGGCACCATCAGCTACGAGATCGTCACCCGGCTGGGCGTGCGCGTGCCGCGCACCTACGTGGGCGCGCACGTGCTGGACGAGGACCCGGCGCCGGCGGCCGGGACGCAGACGCAGGAACCGGCGGCGGCCGGGGGCGGGGCCCCTCGCGGTCCGGCGCGGTCGCCGCAGACGACGCAGTGGGAGGAAGCGACGTGGTCGTGAGCTCGACCGAGGCGCGGGTGGACCTGCCCGACGCCGCCACGACGAAGGCGCTGGGCGCCGCCCTGGCCGGGGTGCTGCGCGCGGGCGACCTGGTGATCCTCACCGGGGACCTCGGGGCCGGCAAGACGACCCTCACCCAGGGGCTCGGCCAGGCGCTGAACGTGCGCGGCCAGGTGGCCTCGCCCACGTTCATCGTGGCCCGCGAGCACGAGGCGCTGCCCCGCGAGGACGGCACCCGCGGCCCCGGCCTGGTGCACGTGGACGCCTACCGGCTCGGGTCGCTCGGCGAGCTCGACGCCCTGGACCTCGACTCCTCGCTGGACGAGTCGGTCACCGTGGTCGAGTGGGGCCGGGGCCTGGCCGAGGCGCTCACGGAGGACCGGCTCGAGGTGGACCTCGAGCGGCCGCACGGCGGCGAGGTCGACATGGCGGACCCGTCGGCCGGGGTGCGCCGCGCCACCCTGCGCGGCGTCGGCGAGCGGTGGGCCGCCGTCGACCTCGCGGGCCTGGTGGCGGGGCTCGTCCCGTCCGCCGAGAACTAGGCTGGGCACCGTGGCAGTCCTCTCCGTCGACACCTCCGCCGCCGTCGCCGTCGCCGTGGTCTCCGAGACCGGCGAGCGCCTGGCGGCCCGCAGCGTGGACGAGCGGCGCCGGCACGCCGAGTCCCTCGCGCCGCTGGTCACCGCCGTCCTCGCCGACGCCGGCACCGACCGCACGGCGCTGACCGCCGTCGTCGCCGGCACCGGCCCGGCGCCGTTCACCGGCCTGCGCGCCGGGCTGGTCACCGCCCGCACGCTCGCGCTGGCCCTCGGCGTCCCCGTGCTGGGCGTGCCCAGCCTCGACGCGCTCGCCGTGCAGGCGGTGGCCGACCTCGGCCTGGCGCCCGACGACGAGGTCCTCGTCGCGGCGGACGCGCGCCGCAAGGAGGTCTACTGGGCCCGCTACCGGGTGGTGTCCCACGAGTCCACGCACGGCGTGCCGGTCGTGCGGGCCGTGGCCGGGCCGGACGTCGCGAAGGCCGCCCAGGTCGCCGAGCGGCTCGAGGACCGGCCGGCGGCCGGCCGGCTCGCGGTCGTCGGCGAGGGCGCGTCGCTGTACGCCGACGTGCTCGGCCTGGACGAGGACGCGCCGCTGCTGCCGGACCCCGTCGTGCTCGCGCGCGTGGCGCTGCAGCGTCGCGACGCGGGGCACGAGCTGCCCGCCGAGCCGCTGTACCTGCGCCGCCCGGACGTCCACGAGCCGGCCGGCGGCCCACGCGTGGTGCCCGCCACGGGCGCCGTGGCCGGCTGACGGGCGCACCGTGGCACAGCCGGCGGTGGCTGCGACGGTGGGAGGCGGCGAGGTGCGGCTGCGGGACCTGCGGCACGACGACTTCGACCGCGTGCTGGAGCTCGAGCGCCTGCTGTTCGGCGCGGGCGCCTGGACGTACGGCATGCTCGCCGACGAGCTCGCCGCGCTCGGGCGCTGGTACGTGGTGGCCGAGGCCGACCGCACGGACGACCCCACGCTGGCGCCGGGGCGGCGGCGGGTGGTCGGCTACGCCGGGCTCTGGTTCGACGGCGACGTGACCCAGGTGATGACGATCGGCGTCGACCCCGGCTGGCAGCGCCACGGCATCGGGCGGGCGCTGATGGAGGCGCTGGTCGCGAGGTCGCGGGCGCTCGGCGCGGCGGCGGTGCTGCTCGAGGTGCGGGTCGACAACGCGCCCGCCCTGACGATGTACGAGGCGTTCGGGTTCGAGCGCATCGGCCTGCGCAAGCGCTACTACCAGCCCGAGGACAAGGACGCGTACACGATGCGCCTGCTCCTCGGCCCCGTGGGGGAGGCGCCCGCATGACCGTCCCCGCCGACCGAGGCGTCCCGCAGGACACCGACCGCGCCGCCGTCCTCGTCACCGTGGACGAGCTCGCCGCCGACCTGCGCCTGTCCGGCACCGACCCGGCCGACGGCGCCCCCGTGCTGCTCGACGTGCGCTGGGCGCTGGGGCAGACCGACGGCCAGGAGCGGTACCTGGCGGGCCACCTGCCGGGCGCGGCCTACGTCGACCTCGAGACGGAGCTGGCCGCGCCGGCCTCGCCCCAGGCGGGCCGCCACCCCCTGCCCAGCGCCGCCCAGCTCCAGGGCGCCGCCCGGCGCTGGGGCGTGCGTGCGGGCTCCCGGGTGGTCGTGTACGACGCCGTCGGCGGCACGTCCGCGGCCCGCGCGTGGTGGCTGCTGCGGTATTTCGGGGTCAAGGACGTCCGGCTGCTCGACGGCGGCCTGGACGCGTGGGCGGCCCGCGGCCTGCCGCTCGAGGTGGGCGAGGTGGTCCCCGAGCGGGGCGACGTCGTCGTGCGCCCCGGCCACCTGCCGGTGCTGGACGCCGACGAGGCCGCGGAGGTCGCCGCCGACGGCGTGCTGCTCGACGCGCGGGCGGCCGAGCGGTACCGCGGCGAGGTGGAGCCGGTCGACCCGCGCGCCGGCCACGTGCCCGGGGCGCTCTCCGCGCCGACCACCGAGAACCTCGGTGCGGACCGCACGTTCCTGCCGACCGCGGCGCTGCGCGAGCGGTTCGCCGCGCTCGGCGTGCGGCCCGGCGCCGGCCGGCCGGTGGGGGTCTACTGCGGCTCGGGCGTCACGGCGAGCCACGAGGTCCTGGCGCTGGCCGCGGTCGGCGTGACCGCGGCGCTGTACACGGGGTCGTGGTCGCAGTGGTCGGCCGACCCGTCGCGCCCCGCGGCCACCGGCGCCCGCCCCTGACGGCAGGTTGTGGGTACAGAACACGCCGTGCGGATCGCGATACGCACGGCGTGTTCTGTACCCACAACGGTGGGGCGGGTGAGGTCAGAGGACCTCGGCGACCTGCTCGAAGCCCAGGCGCGGCAGGCGCGGGTGCGGGGTGCCGTCGCCCTCGGCCTGGCCCACGTTGACCACGAGGAACGACTTCCAGCCGGACTCGGCGAAGAACTCGCCGTCGACGCCGTCGAAGTCCATGCCGTTCATCGGGCCGGCCGCCAGGCCCACGGCGCGCAGGGCGAGGACGAGGTAGCCCGCCTGCAGCAGCGCGTTGGTGCGGGCCATGCCCTCGCGCACCTCGGCGGCCGGCGCGAGCTGGTCCTTGATGCCCGGGTAGACGGGGAAGAGCACGTCGAGGTGCTCGTGGAAGGCGGGGTCGGCGGCGAGCACGAGGGAGGCCGGGGCGGCCTCGACCTTGGCCTTGTTGCCGTCGGCCATGTGGGCGACCAGGCGCTGCTTCGCCTCGGGGGAGCGGACGACGAGCAAGCGCAGGGGCAGCGTGTTCATCGCGGTCGGGCCGAACTTGGCCAGGTCCCAGGCGGCGGCGACCTGCCCGTCGGTGACCTCGCCGGCGGTCCAGCTCGTGGTGGTGCGGGCGGTGCGGAACAGCAGGTCCGCGACCTCGTCGGAGACGGCGAGGGCGGGGGCGGAGAGCGTCTCGGTCATGCCTGCGGGAACACGCCGCTCGCCGGAGGTGATTCCTCCTTCAACGGTGACGATCGCCACAACGGTTGCCCGAGAGGATCGTCCTCCCGGCGCGCGTGCCGCGCCGCGCGTCCCCGCCGGCGGGCGGGTGGGGGACAATGGGGGCATGGCTTCCGGTGACCCCCTCGTCCTCGGCATCGAGACCTCCTGCGACGAGACGGGCGTCGCGCTGGTGCGCGGGAACGAGCTGCTCGTGGACGCGACGGCGAGCTCGATGGACGAGCACGCCCGCTACGGCGGCATCATCCCCGAGGTCGCCAGCCGCGCCCACCTCGAGGCGATGGTCCCCACGATCTCCAAGGCGCTCGGCCAGGCCGACGTCGACCTGTCCGAGGTCGACGCGATCGCCGTGACCGCGGGCCCCGGGCTGGTGGGCCCGCTGACCATCGGCACGTCCGCCGCCAAGGCGCTGGCGGTGGGCCTGAACAAGCCGCTGTACGGCGTCAACCACGTCATCGGGCACGCCGCCGTCGACCAGCTCGTCGACGGCGAGTTCCCCGAGCGCGTCATGGCGCTCGTCGTCTCGGGCGGGCACTCCTCGCTGCTGCTCGTCGACGACGTCGCCACGCGGGTCACCGAGCTGGGCTCCACGCTCGACGACGCGGCGGGGGAGGCGTTCGACAAGGTCGGCCGCCTGCTCGGCCTGCCGTACCCGGGCGGCCCGCACATCGACCGCCTGGCGCGCGAGGGCGACCCCGAGGCGATCCGCTTCCCGCGCGGCCTCACCGCGGCCAAGGACCAGGAGAAGCACGCCTACGACTTCTCGTTCTCCGGGCTGAAGACCGCCGTGGCCCGCTGGGTCGAGGCGTGCCGCGACGCCGGCCGCGAGGTGCCCGTGGCGGACGTCGCGGCGTCCTTCGCGGCCGCCGTCGTCGACGTGCTCACCGCCAAGACCATCGCGGCGTGCCACCGGCACGAGGTGGACACCCTGGTGGTGGGCGGCGGCTTCTCCGCCAACAGCCAGCTGCGCGAGCTCGCCGCCAAGCGGTGCGCCGAGGCCGGGATCGAGCTGCGCATCCCGCCGATCCGGTACTGCACCGACAACGGCGCGATGATCGCGGCCCTGGGCTCCGCCGTCGTGCGCGCCGGTGTGGCGCCGTCGACCCTCGACTTCGGCGTCGACTCGCAGATGCCGCTGACGACCGTCAGCCTCTGACCCACCGCCTCTGTGTCTCGGCAGGTCAGGCCACGGGGAGGGGGTGCCCGGCGCGCATCTCCTCCACGAGCCGGGCGACGACCGCCTCCAGGCCGTCCTGCCCGCCGCCGTGCGCGGCCGCGACCGCGCGCTGGCGCTGGTAGGACGCCCCGCGCTCGAGGATGTCCAGCACGCCGCGCAGCTCCTCGGTGCAGCCGAGCCGCTCGGCGACCGGCGCCAGCTCGTCGACCAGCCGCCGCACGGCGTCGGTGACGAGCTCCTCGTTGCCCTCGTCGTCCAGGATGATGATCGCGTCCATGCCGTAGCGCGCGGCGCGCCACTTGTTCTCCTGCACGTACCACTGCGGCATGGTGGGCAGCGCCCGGCCCTCGTCGATCATGGTCGACAGGTGCTCGACCAGGCAGTGCGTCAGGGCCGCGAGGGCCAGCAGCTCGGCGAGGTTGGAGACGCCGTCGCACACGCGCACCTCGATGGTGCCGAAGCGCGGCGACGGGCGCAGGTCCCACCGCACCTCGTCGAACCCGTCGATGACGCCGGTGCGCACCATGTCGTCGACGTACCGCTCGAGCTCCTCCCAGCGCTCGAACTGGTACGGCAGCCCGGCGGTGGGCAGCTGCTGGAAGAGCAGGGCGCGCATCGAGGCGTAGCCGGTGTCGCTGCCGTCGAAGAACGGCGACGACGCGCTCAGCGCCTGCAGGTGCGGGTAGTACACCAGCAGGCTGCGCACGATCGGCAGCACCTTGTCCCGGTCCTCGACGCCGACGTGCACGTGCACGCCGTAGATGAGCAGCTGGCGGCCCCACATCTGCGCACGGTCGATGATCGTCTGGTAGCGCTGCTTGGCGGTGACCTTCTGCGTCACCCACCGCGTGAACGGGTGCGTCCCCGCGCACATGAGCTCCACGCGCATCGCGTCGGTGACGCCGCGGACCTCCTCGGCCGCGCGCTCCAGGTCGCGGCCCGCCTCGCCGACGGTGCGGCACACCCCGCTCACCAGCTCGACGGTGTTGCGCAGGAACTCCGGGTGCACGCGCGGGTGCGGCGAGCCGTCGGGGGTCGCGAGCCGCTCGACGACGGTGGGGCCCACCTGTCGCATGTCGCCCGAGTCGGCGTCGACGAGGGCGAGCTCCCACTCCAGTCCCACCGTCGAGCGCCGCGAGGCGGCGAAGTCCAGCACCATGCGCTCATGCTCACACGTCCCGGGGCCCCGGCGCGTGCCGGGCGCGCGGCGGGCGCCGCGGACCGCCGGCACCGGTCCGGTGCCGGCGCGTCGCCGGCGCGTCGTGGGCGCGGTCGTCAGCCGAGCGGCTCGACGACGAGCACGTGCTGGGCGCCGCCCACCCGCGTGAGCACCAGCGTCGCCTCGGCGTCGCCCTTGAGAGACAGCTGGGAGCGCAGCTGCTCGGGCGTGACGGCGGTGCCGCGCTTCTTGATCGTCAGCCGCCCGACACCGCGCTCGCGCAGGTACGCCTTGAGCCGCTTGAGGCCGAACGGCATGACGTCGAGCACGCGGTAGCCGGTCGCCACGGGCGCCCGCCCGGTGGCCGGGTCGACGGCGGCGGCGGGCGCCGGCGCGTCGGTGGTGACATAGGCGATGGTGCGGTCCAGGAGGCGGCCGCCCAGCTCCGCCGCCGCCTGTGCCACCAGGCCGGCGCGCACGACCGCGCCGTCCGGCTCGTACAGGTAGTGGCCGACCGGGCCCACCTCGGGCGGCGGTTCGTGGCCGACGCCCGCGAGGTCGCCGGCCGCGTCGCCCGACCGCAGCGTGCGCGCCAGCGTGCGCGCCTCGCCGTCCTCGCCCGTCACCGTGCGCAGCACGAGCGCCGAGCGCCCGGGCCCGGCCGGGGCGAGCGGGCCGAACCACAGCCCGGCCTCGACGACGTCGCCGTCCACGGAGACCCACTGCGTCTCGGCGTCGGCGGGCAGCCCCTGGTGCGCGATGCCCGGCCCGACCTTGATGCCGAGGGCGGGGACCTGCTCGCGCAGCGCCCAGACGGCGTCGAGCGGCGGCGCGTAGGCCTTCGGGTCGAACACCCGCTTGCCGCCACGGGTGCGGCGCGCGGGGTCGGCGTAGACGCCGTCGACCCCCTCGGCGGCGAGGTCGAGCGCCAGCCCGTCCCCGTGGCGCACCTCGGCCTCGGGGAAGTGGCGCAGGTTCACCGTCGCGATCGCCGCGGTGATCTCGTCGACGTCGGTGGCGAGCACGCCCAGCCCGACGCCGGCGAACGCCAGCGCGTCCGCCCCGATGCCGCTCGTGAGGTCCGCGACCCTGGTGACGCCGGCCTCGAGGTAGCGCCGCGCGTGCAGCGCGGCGACGACCAGCCGGGTGGCCTGCTCGACGCCGTCGGGCGTGAAGAGCATGCCGTCGGCGAAGCCGCCGAGCTTGGCGCGCGCCTTGGCCCGCAGCCGCGACTGCGTGAGCGCGGCGGCGGCGAGGTCGGGGTCGACGCCCGCCTCCCGCAGGCGCATGGCCAGAGCCATCGCGCGCTGCTCGTCGTACGGGGGCAGCGAGCCGAGCAGGGCCCAGCCGTCCGGGCTGAGCAGCTTGCTCAGGGTCGAGGCGTCCACCCGTCCATGGTCCCAGACGGCGCGCACGGGCCCGGACGGGGCGCCGCGGGACGGACCTTGGCACTCGACTTGTCAGAGTGCTAACGGCGCTCCTAGATTGGTCGCAGCGCACGCGCGCTGTGCCGGCACCCGCGACGACGGCCAGCCTCCGGGCGCGACCTCAGTCCATCCACGCAGTCACAGCGAACAAGGAGGTCCGACGTGTCGGTCCCCATCAAGCCGCTCGAGGACCGGATCGTCGTCAAGGCCGTCGAGGCCGAGACCACGACCGCTTCCGGCCTGGTCATCCCGGACACCGCCAAGGAGAAGCCCCAGGAGGGCGAGGTCCTGGCCGTGGGCGAGGGTCGTTTCGACGACAAGGGCAACCGCATCCCGGTCGACGTCAAGGTCGGTGACAAGGTCATCTACAGCAAGTACGGCGGCACCGAGGTGAAGTACGCCGGCGAGGAGTACCTGGTGCTCTCCGCCCGCGACATCCTCGCCGTCGTCGTCGACTGAGCCTGCCGGCAGGTCGCTGACGACGGGGCCCGATCCCGGGCCTTGCACGACGAAGGCCCCCCGCACCTCGAGGTGCGGGGGGCCTTCGCGTGCTTCGACCTCGGCGTGCCCGGGACGGGGAACCGGGGCCGACGGCGCGGCGCTGCGTCGCCGGTGCGGTCGGGGTCGTGCTGAAGGGGTCGTGCCGAGCGGGGCCTGCGGCGCTCTGCCGAGGTCAGCCGGACTTGCGGTCGGTGCCGGCGAGGATCGCGGCCCGCTCGTCCTCGGACAGGCCGCCCCAGACGCCGTAGGGCTCTCGCACGCGCAGCGACTGCTCGCGGCACTGCATCATCACGGGGCAGGTGCGGCAGATCGCCTTCGCCGCCTCCGCGCGTCGGCGGCGGGTGGAGCCCCGCTCGCCCTCGGGGTGGAAGAACAGGGTGTCGTCCTCGTCGCGGCACGCGCCCTGGTACTGCCACTCCCACAGCTCCATCATCGGACCGGGAAGCCTCGAGATCTCCGTCATGGCGAACAACCTACAAGTTGGGCAGAAGTTGTTCAACTCCCGAATCTGTCTCGACGTCGAGAGGTTTGTTGCTCAAGTTCTGAACCGGTTCAGGCGGTGATCGCCGAGGTTGGCGCGGTAGGGGGCCCAAAATCGCGCCACCGGGCGAGGCGCGGTGGCGGGGCCACCGGGGCGTCGGCAGAATCGAGCCATGACTTCCTCCCGGCCTGCTCAGGACGAGGACAGGACCCGCGCGTCGAGCCCTGGCCTCGCCGTCGCGGCCGTCGCCCGGCGCCTGGGGGTCGCACCGGCCACGCTGCGCACGTGGGACCGGCGGTACGGCCTCGGCCCTTCCGGACGCACCGCGGGTTCGCACCGCCGCTACACGACCGAGGACGTGGCGCGGCTGCTCGTCATGCGCCGGCTCACGCTCGAGGGCGTGGCGCCGGTGGACGCGGCGCGGGCGGCGCTCGAGGCGGACGGCACCGATCTCGAGACCCCGGCCGACGTGCGGCCGGTGCACGACGCGCCCGACGAGGACGTCGCGCCGGAGGCGGAGCCCGAGGGCGACGACGAGCCGCGCGCCGCGCGCGGGCACCTGCGGGCGCTGCCCGGCGGCGGCGAGGGCACGCCCGCGCGGCCGGCCGGCGCGGCCCCGGCGCCCGGAGGAGCGTCCGGCTCGGGGCGGGTGTCCGCCGTCATCGACGCGGCGCTCGCCTACGACCAGGCCGCCTGCGACTCGCTGCTGCGCCTCGGCGCGGAGGCGGACCCGGCCGCCTGGTGGACGCAGATGGTCGAGCCCGCCTGGGCGCGCATCGCGCAGCGGACGGTGCTCGGCACGCCCGGCGAGGTGCCCGAGCTGGTGCTCGCGACGGCGGCGCTGCGGGCGCTGCGGGACTTCACGCAGGAGTTCGAGCAGGCGCAGTCCGCCGGCGGGGGCCCGCCGGCGAACCACCCCAGCCGGATGCGCAAAATCGTGCTGGTCTTCGCCGCGCCGGACGAGGTGGTGCCGCTCGCCGCGCACGCCCTGGCCGCCGCGCTGGTGGCCAAGGGCGCCTCCTGTCGCGTGGTGACCGGCCCGGCCAGCACCCACCGGTCGGTCGAGCTGGTCGCCATGGTGCGGCCGGCCGCCGTCGTGCTGGCGACCAGCCTTGCGCGGCCGGACCTCGACGTCGTCCACTCGCTGCACGACGACCACCCCGACCTGCCGATCTTCGTCGGGCTGCGGCGCGACGAGTCCGCCGGCGAGCTCCCGCTCGCCGCGAGCGTCCAGCGGGTGCGCAGCTTCACCGGCCTGCTGCACGAGGTGCTCGCCGTCGTCGCGCCGTGACGCGGCGGTTCCCCGGCGGGGCGGCCGCGCCGCCCGCCCGGGGGCCGGTGTGAGGCCCGCCGCAGCCGCCGGACGGCCGGAATATCGGCCCGCTCAGAAACGTAGACTCATGGCATGACGGACTCGACCGCGGCGCGCGACCCCTTCGGCTTCCTCGGGCTCACCTACGACGACGTTCTCCTCCTGCCGGGGTACTCCGACCTCGCGCCCTCGGAGATCGACACGACCTCGCGGCTGACGCGGGAGATCTCGCTCAAGGTGCCGCTCGTGTCCGCGGCGATGGACACCGTCACCGAGGCCCGCATGGCCATCGCCATGGCCCGCCAGGGCGGCATCGGCGTGCTGCACCGCAACCTGTCCATCGAGGACCAGGCCTACCAGGTCGACCTCGTCAAGCGGACCCAGACGGGCATCATCTCGAACCCGGTCACGATCACGGCGGACCGCACGCTCGAGGAGCTCGACAAGCTCGCCGGCGAGTACCGCATCTCCGGGTTCCCCGTCGTCGACTCCCACGACCGCCTCATCGGCATCGTCACCAACCGCGACCTGCGCTTCACGCCCGTCGCCGAGTGGGCGACGACCAAGGTCGAGGAGGTCATGACGCCGGCACCGCTCATCACCGGCGCCGCGGGCATCTCCCGCGAGGAGGCCACGGCGCTGCTGCGCAAGCACAAGCTCGAGCGCCTGCCGCTGGTGGACGACGAGGGCCGGCTCGCCGGCCTCATCACGGTCAAGGACTTCGTCAAGTCCGAGCAGTTCCCCAACGCCTCGAAGGACGGCCAGGGCCGCCTGCTGGTCGGCGCCGCGATCGGCTACTTCGGCGACGCCTGGCAGCGCGCGACGACGCTGGTCGAGGCCGGGGCGGACGTGCTCGTGGCGGACACCGCGCACGGCAACGTCCGGATGCTCATCGACATGGTCCGCCGGCTCAAGACCGACCCGGCCACCCGCCACGTGCAGGTGATCGGCGGCAACGTCGCCACCCGCGAGGGCGCGCAGGCGTTCGTCGAGGCCGGCGCCGACGCCATCAAGGTGGGCGTGGGCCCGGGCTCGATCTGCACCACCCGCGTCGTCACCGGCGTGGGCGTGCCCCAGGTGACCGCGGTCTACGAGGCCTCGCTGGCCGCTCGCCCGGCGGGCGTGCCCGTCATCGCCGACGGCGGCATGCGCCACTCCGGCGAGATCGGCAAGGCGATCGTGGCCGGTGCCGAGACCGTCATGCTCGGCTCGATGCTCGCCGGCACCGAGGAGGCGCCCGGCGACACCATCCTCGTCAACGGCAAGCAGTACAAGGCCTACCGCGGCATGGGCTCGATGGCGGCGATGTCCTCGCGCGGCAAGAAGTCGTACTCCAAGGACCGCTACTTCCAGGCCGAGGTCACCAGCGACGACCTCATCGTCCCCGAGGGCGTCGAGGGCCAGGTGCCCTACAAGGGCACGCTGAGCGCGGTGGCGCACCAGCTCGTGGGCGGCCTGCACCAGACGATGTTCTACGTCGGTGCGCGCACCATCCCCGAGCTGCAGGAGAAGGGCCGGTTCGTGCGCATCACCTCGGCCTCGCTCAAGGAGAGCCACCCGCACGACGTCCAGGTGACCGCCGAGGCGCCGAACTACTCCGGCTTCTGACCGGCGGCCGCCGGTCGGTCCCGACCGGTGCGGCAGCGCCCTCGTCCGTCGGCCCGGCACCCCGTGGGTGCCGGGCCGACGTGCGTCCGGACGCCGTGCATCCGGCCGAGGTGGGTCCGGGACGCCGCGCGGGACGCGGCGCGGGCGCCTCAGGCGGGCTGGCCGACCGGCTCCACGGGCCAGGCGCTGGACGCCCCGGGACCGGCGAGCCCCTGCCGGGCGCGCCAGTCGTTGAAGCTCTCCGCCCAGTCACGGTGGGCGCCCACCTGCGCCGTGTGCAGGTCCTCCAGCGCCATCTCCGCCAGCCCGGGGAACTGCCGCACCAGCGCGTCGAGCACGTCGAGCGTGGCGAGCACGTCGACGTCCGCGGAGTGCAGGTCGCCCTCCCCGGTGACGCCGTAGTGGCCGCACAGGTCGCCGAGGCGGCGCTTGCCCTTGCGGAACCGGTCCTGCCAGCGGTCGATGACCAGCGGGTCGAGCACGGGCGCGACGGGGTGGCCGAGCCGGTCCGGCACGGTGGGCAGGCCGTGCCGGGCGAGCTCCGCGTCGAGCAGCGACAGGTCGAACGCGGCGTTGTACGCCACCACCGGAACGCCCTCGCGCACGTGCGCGGCGAGCTCGGCGGCGATCTCCTCGAGCGCCGCGGCCGGCGCCACGCCGTGGGCGCGGGCGTGCTCGGTGGTCACGCCGTGGATGGCCGCGGCCTCGGCCGGGATCTCGACGCCGGGGTCGAGGAGCCACGTGCGCACCTCGGTGCTCGCGCCGGGCACCCGCAGCACCAGGGCGGCGGTGACGATGCGGTCGCGGGTGACGTCCACCCCGGTGGTCTCGGTGTCGAAGCCCAGCAGCGGACCTCGCGCCCAGCTCGCGGTGAATGCCTCGTACGACTCCTGCGTCATCTGGAGTACCCCTGGTTCGTCGTCCTACGTCGTGCTGCGGCCGACTGTGCCACCGGCCACCGACACGGCCCGCCCGCGGGCCCCGTGGGCGGGCCGGGGCGTCCCGGTAGGCTGGCCCGGTGAGCAACGAGATCGAGATCGGGCGCGGAAAGCGCGGCCGCCGCGCGTACTCCTTCGACGACATCGCGGTGGTGCCCTCGCGCCGCACGCGCGACCCGAAGGACGTCTCGGTCGGCTGGCAGATCGACGCCTACCACTTCGAGCTGCCGATCATGGCCGCGCCGATGGACTCCGTGATGAGCCCCGCCACCGCCGTCGCCCTCGGGCGGGCCGGCGGCCTCGGCGTCCTGGACCTCGAGGGCCTGTGGACGCGGTACGAGTCGCCCGAGCCGCTGCTGGCCGAGATCGCCGCGCTCCCGGCCGCCGACGCCACGCGCCGCATGCAGGAGATCTACGCCGAGCCCATCAAGCCCGAGCTGATCACCGAGCGCCTGCGCGAGGTCCGCGCAGCCGGCGTCGCCGTGGCGGGCGCCCTGTCGCCGCAGCGCACCCAGGAGCACTACAAGACCGTGGTCGACGCGGGCGTCGACCTGTTCGTCATCCGCGGCACGACCGTCTCGGCCGAGCACGTGTCGTCCGACGCCGAGCCGCTCAACCTCAAGCGCTTCATCTACGAGCTGGACGTGCCCGTCGTCGTCGGCGGCGCCTCCACCTACACCGCGGCGCTGCACCTCATGCGCACCGGCGCGGCCGGCGTCCTGGTCGGCTTCGGCGGGGGCGCGGCCCACACCACCCGCGTGAGCCTCGGCATCCACGCGCCGATGGCCACCGCCGTCTCCGACGTCGCCGCCGCGCGCCGCGACTACCTCGACGAGTCCGGCGGCCGGTACGTGCACGTCATCGCCGACGGCGGCGTGGGCCGCTCCGGCGACCTCGTCAAGGCCATCGCCTGCGGCGCCGACGCGGTCATGCTCGGCGCGGCGCTGGCCCGCGCCACCGAGGCGCCGGGCCGCGGCTGGCACTGGGGCTCCGAGGCGCACCACGCCGTGCTGCCCCGCGGCGAGCGCGTCGAGGTGGGCGTGGCCGGGACGCTCGAGGAGATCCTCTTCGGCCCGGGCCGCACCGCGGACGGCACCACCAACCTGGTGGGCGCCCTCAAGCGGGCCATGGCCACCACCGGCTACTCCGACCTCAAGGAGCTCCAGCGCATCGAGGTCGTCGTCTCCCCGTACCAGCCGCGCTGACCCTGGGCCGGACCCCGGGCTGACCCCGGCTCGACACCTCCGCCGACGGCGGCGGGCGCCGCGCGCGCCCGCCGCCGTCGCGAGCGTGGCGAGGCCCACGACGGTTGCCCGGGCCGACCTCCGCCCGCCCGCGTAGGGTGAAAACATGCCCACCGCGCACGAGAGCAACGGCGCCCTCCCGGAGATCCTGGACCCCGCGCTGCCCGCCGGCACCTACGTCCTCGAGCCGGACTCCGTCGTGCCCCTGACCGCCCGCGTCGTCGCCTCGCACACCGCGGGCGAGCACCGCTCCGTGCTGCCGGCCACCGGCGCGCCCCTGGCCACCGTCCCGCTGTCGTCGCCCGACGACGTCGCCGCGGCGGTCGCCCGTGCCCGCGCCGCCCAGGAGGCGTGGGCCGAGGTGCCGGTGCGCGAGCGCGCCGCGGTGCTGCGGCGCTTCGCCGGCGTCGTGCTCGACCGGCAGCCCGAGCTGCTCGACCTGGTGCAGCGGGAGTCCGGCAAGGCGCGGCTGCACGCGCTGGAGGAGGTGCTGTACGCCTCCCAGCTCGCCCGCCACTACGCCGTCGCCGGCCCGCGCTATCTCGCCCCCCGCCGGGTGCCCGGCATGCTGCCCGGGCTCACCGGCGCCACGGTGCACCGCCGGCCGGTCGGCGTCGTGGGCGCCGTCACGCCGTGGAACTACCCGCTGGCCATGGCGGTCTCCGAGTCGCTGCCGGCGCTCGTCGCCGGCGACGCCGTCGTGGTGAAGCCCGACCCGCAGACGACGCTCGCCGCCCTGTGGGTGGCCGAGGCGCTCGAGGGCTGCGGCCTGCCGGCCGACCTCTTCCTCGTCGTCGCGGGCGGTGCCGACGTCGGGCGCGCGCTGGTCGACCACGTCGACCACGTCGTGTTCACCGGCTCGACCGCCACCGGCCGCGAGGTCGCGGCGCGGGCGGGGGAGCGGCTCGTCGGCGCGACGCTCGAGCTCGGCGGCAAGAACGGCCTCTACGTGGCGGACGACGCCGACCTTCCCTCGGCCGTCGCGGGTGCCGTGAGGGCGTGCTTCTCCAGCGGCGGCCAGCTGTGCGTCTCGGTGGAGCGCCTGGTGCTGCACGAGCGGGTCGCGGATGCGTTCCTCGAGCGGTTCGTGGCCGCGGTGCGCGGGCTGCGGCTCGGCGGGGACCTCGACTACACCGCCGACGTGGGCTCGCTCGTCTCGGCCGAGCAGCTGGCCCGCGTGACGGCGCACGTCGACGACGCGCTCGCCAAGGGTGCCCGCGCCCTGACGGGCGGCGTCCACCGGCCGGACGTCGGCCCCTGGTTCTTCGCCCCGACGGTGCTCGAGGACGTGCCCGACGACGCCCTGTGCGCCACCGAGGAGACGTTCGGGCCGGTCGTGTCGGTGCGCCGCGTGGCCTCGGACGCGGAGGCGGTCGAGGTGCTCAACGCCGGCGAGCTGGGGCTCTCGGCGTCGGTCTGGTCGAACGACGTGCGCCGGGCGCGGCGGGTCGCGGCGCAGGTGAAGGCCGGGTCCGTGAACGTCAACGACGGCTACATGGCGGCGTTCGGGTCGGTCGCCGCGCCCATGGGCGGCTTCCGCAGCTCGGGGCTGGGGCGCCGGCACGGGCGCGAGATCGTCGAGGCGGTCACCGAGGCGCAGACGGTCGCGGTGCAGCGCGGGGTCCGGCTCGGGCTGGGCGTCGACCGGGTGTACGGCCTGGGCGGCGCCCGGGCGGCGACGGCGATGACGGCCGGCATGCGCGCGCTGCGGGCGCTGCGGCGGCCCTGACCGGCGGCCCTGACCGGCGGCCCTGACCGGCGGCCCTGACCGGCGGCCCTGACCCGCGGAGACCCCGTGCCGGCCGCCCGGGGCGGGACCTCAGTCGAGCGACGCCAGCTCCGCCGTGAGGTTGGCCCGCGCCCGGTCCGCCCAGCGCCGCCGCCCGTCGGGCGTGGCGAACAGGCGCGGCAGGGCGAGCAGCCGGCGCAGCACGGCGGCCCGGCCCGCGCGGAACGCGTCGTCGGGCACGTGGCCGTACTCGGCGCGCACCTGCTGGACGTACCGGCGGTAGACCGCCGGCCCGGCGCCGAGGATCGCGAGGTCGGCGTCGCTGACCAGCCCGCCGAGCGCGTCGTCGTCGGCGGGCGCGTGGTCGGCGGTGACGAGCACGAGCCGCCGCACCTCGGCGACGTCCTCGGGCACCAGTGGACCGCCCGGGCCGGCGAGCGGGCCGAGCAGCTCGCCGGCCAGCGCCGCGGAGCGCTCCTCGTCCCGGCCGGCCTCGCCGTCGTGCACGGCGTCGTGGAACCACAGCGCGAGCCGAGCCACGAGGCCGGCCCTGCCCGGCGGGCCCGCCGGAGCGGGCGGGTCGAGCAGGTCGAGGGCGTCCAGCGCGGACGCCAGGTGCAGCGGCCCGTGGTAGACCCGGTGCGGCTCCCGCCAGCGCTCGACGAGCCGGTCGCCGACGGCCAGGAGTCCGGGCGACGCGACCGGCCACAGCGCCGCCCACCGCCGCCGCAGCGCGGCGGCCTTCGCCCCCGCGCGCTCCCGGCCCGGCACCCGCAGGCCCGAGGCGGCCAGCCGGCGCGCGAGCGCGCGGCCGTCGAGCGGCACCGCCCCGGCGGCGACGAGCTCGTCGTACCGCTCGGCGGGCGCGTCGTAGTGGTCGAGGTCCAGCCCGCGGTCGGGCAGCCCGACGGCGCGGGCGAACGTGCGCAGCTCGTGCAGCGAGGAGTCCGAGACGAGGTGCGACCAGACCGTCCCGTGGGCGGGCCAGGCAGGCGGGTCGACGAGCACGGTCACGCCACGACCCTAGCCCGCCCCGGCGGTCGACCGGCGGTCGCCGGCCGGCGGCCGGGCGGCGGACGGGCTCAGCCGGCCGTGATGCCCGACGCCGGGCGCAGGTCCTCGACGGCCTCGACGCACTGCCGGGCGATCGCCAGCTCCTCCATCGTGGGCACCACCATGACCAGCGTGGACGTCCAGGCGGGCGAGATGATGCGCGGCTCGTCGCCGCGCACGGCGTTGCGCTGCTCGTCGACGTCGATGCCGAGGCTCTCCAGCCCGTCGCACACGGCGGCGCGCACCTCGGCGGAGTTCTCGCCGACGCCGGCGGTGAAGGCCACGACGTCGACCCGGCCGAGCACGGCGTGGTACGCGCCGATGTACTTCTTGAGCCGGTGGATGTACACGTCGAACGCCACCCGGGCGTCGTCGTCGCCGGCGTCGATGAGCCGGCGCAGCTCGCGCATGTCGTTCTCGCCGGCCAGGCCCTTGAGGCCGGAGCGCTTGTTGAGCAGCGTGTCGAGGTCGTTGACGTCCATGCCCGCGTTGCGCGCCAGGTGGAACACGACGGCGGGGTCGATGTCGCCCGAGCGCGTGCCCATCACCAGGCCCTCGAGCGGGGTGAGGCCCATCGAGGTGTCGACGGGCACGCCGCCGCGCACGGCCGAGGCGGACGCCCCGTTGCCCAGGTGCAGCACGATCGTGTTGAGGTCCTGCACGCGCCGGCCGAGCACGCGCGCCACCTTGCCCACGACGTACTGGTGCGACGTGCCGTGGAAGCCGTACCGGCGCACCCCGTGCGCCCGCGCCACCTCGCGGTCGATCGCGTAGGTGTACGCGTGCTCGGGCAGCGCCTGGAAGAACGCGGTGTCGAACACGGCGACGTGCGGCACGTCCGGCAGCAGCTCGCGGGCCACCTCGATGCCCTGCACGTTGGCAGGGTTGTGCAGCGGCGCGAGCGGCACGAGGTCGTGGATCTTCGCCACGACGTCGTCGTCGACGACCACCGGGCGCGAGAACAGCTCGCCGCCGTGGACGACGCGGTGGCCGACGGCGTAGATCCCGGCGTCGGCGAGCCGCGGGCCGACCTCCTCGAACAGCCCCAGCGCGAGCCGCAGCGCCGCCCCGTGGTCGGGTACCTCGAGCTCGCGCTCGGTGGTGTTGCCGGCGAACCGGTGGGTGACGATGCCGGACGACTCGCCGATGCGCTCGATCGTGCCCCTGGCGATCGCCTCGCCGCCCACCGGGTTGACGAGCTGGTACTTCAGCGACGACGAGCCGGAGTTGAGCACCAGCACCGAGCCGTGCGCGCCGTAGGCGCTGTAGGGGTTGGGGCGCTCGGCCTCCGGGACGATGCTCATGCGGGCTCTCCCTCCACGGCCGGGCCGGCCAGGTCCGCGGTGGACCCGGCCGGCGCGGCCTGCGCCTGGATGGCGGTGATGGCGACGGTGTTGACGATGTCCTGGACCAGCGCGCCGCGGGACAGGTCGTTGACGGGCTTGTTGAGGCCCTGCAGCACGGGGCCGATCGCGACGGCGCCGGCCGAGCGCTGCACGGCCTTGTAGGTGTTGTTGCCGGTGTTGAGGTCGGGGAACACGAACACGGTGGCCCGCCCCGCGACCGAGGACTCGGGCAGCTTGGACGCCGCCACGGACGCGTCCACCGCGGCGTCGTACTGGATCGGGCCCTCCACGCTCAGGTCGGCCCGGCGCTCGCGGACGAGCTGCGTGGCGGCGCGGACCTTGTCGACGTCGGCCCCGGAGCCCGAGGTGCCGGTCGAGTACGACAGCATCGCGACGCGCGGGTCCACGCCGAACTGGGCGGCCGTGGCGGCGGACGTGATCGCGACGTCGGCGAGCTGGTCGGCGGTGGGGTCGGGGATGACGGCGCAGTCGCCGTACACCAGCACGCGGTCCTCGAGGCACATGAGGAACACGCCCGAGACGCTCGCGATGCCGGGCTTGGTCTTGATGATCTCGAACGACGGGCGGATCGTGTGCGCCGTGGTGTGCCGGGCCCCGGACACCATCCCGTCGGCGAGGCCCAGGTGCACCATGAGCGTGCCGAAGTAGGACACGTCGGTGACGATCTCCTTCGCCCGGTCCACGGTCATGCCCTTGTGCGCCCGCAGCCGGGCGTACTCCTCGGCGAACCGGGCGACGTGGTCCGGGTCGTGCGGCGACAGCACGGTCGCGGCGGAGATGTCGAGGCCGAGCTCGGCGGCGCGGGCCCGCACGGGCTCCTCGTCGCCGAGGATCGTCAGGTCGGCGATGCCGCGGGCCAGCACGGTCGAGGCGGCCCGCAGGATGCGGTCGTCGTCGCCCTCGGGCAGCACGACGCGGCGGCGGTCGGCGCGGGCGCGCTCGATGAGCTCGTGCTCGAACATCAGCGGCGTCACCACCGCCGGGCGCGGCACGTCGAGCCGGGCGAGCAGCTCCGCGCCGTCCACGTGCTGCTCGAAGAGCTGGCGGGCGGTGTCGATCTTGCGGGTCGAGGCGACCGTCACCCTGCCGCGGGTGCGGGCGGCGGCCCGGGCGGCGGGATAGGTGTCCCACGACGTGGTGATGACCGGGACGTTGGGGCGCAGCGCGTGCACGAGCTGCCCGGTGGTGCCCTGCGGCGTGTACCCGCCGGTGAGGACGATGCCGGCGAGCGACGGGAACCCGGCCGCCGTCTGGGCCGACAGCAGGCCGAGGACCACCTCGGTGCGGTCGCCGGGCGTGATGACGACGGCGCCGTCGGACAGGTGCTCGAGCAGGTGCTCGAGCGACATCGCGCCGACCAGCACGTCGAGGGCCTCGCGGCCGAGCAGCTCGGGGTCGCCGAGCAGCAGCTCGCCGCCGACGGCGTCGCGCAGCTGGGCCACGGTGGGCGCGCCGAGGAACGGCTCCTCCGGGACCGCCCACACCGGCAGGTCCGCCGTCAGCGTCGCGGCGGCGACGGGCAGCTCGCCCTCGTACCGGTTGACGACGACGCCGACCGGCTGGGCGTGGTTGGCGCGCAGCTCGCCCAGGGAGATGCCGGCCAGGGCGCGCACGTCGTCGTCGGAGCGGCCGTGGCCGGACACGACCAGCAGCACGGGCGCGCCGACGTTGGCGGCGATCTTGGCGTTGAACGCCAGCTCGGTGGGCCCGGAGACGTCGGTGTAGTCGGTGCCGAGCACCACGACCCAGTCGCAGCGGTCGGCCACCTCGTGGTACCGCGCCACGATCCGGGACATCGCGCTCTCGGGGTCGGCGTGGATCTCGTCGTAGGTGACGCCGACGGCCTCCTCGTAGCGGAGGTCGACGCCGTCGTGCGCCAGCAGCAGCTCCAGCACGTGGTCGCGCTCGGTGCCGTCGACGGCTCCCGTCGAGCCGGCGACGGGCGCCGGGGGAGCGGCGGGCACGCGTGAGACGGGCCGGAACACGCCCACCCGCTGACCCTGGTGCGCCAGCAGGTCGATGACGCCGAGGGCCACGGTGGACTTGCCCGAGTCGCCCTCGGGCGAGGCGATGACGATGCTGCGCGTCGCGGTCATGCGGTGGGTTCTCCTCGTCGTACGCGTGAGCCCGGCCGGGAACATCCTCCCGGCCGGGCTCACGGATGTCACCGGGACGGTGGTCACATCCCAGGTGAGCGGCCAGATCAGCGGCTCAGGTCAGCGGCCCGGCGGAGCCGGGGCCTGCGGCCCGGGCCGGCGGCCCGAGCGGTCACTCGTTGTCGCCGCCGGTGTCCTGCGCGCCGCCGGTGTACTGGGGGCCGCCGCCCTCGGTGGCGGTCTCCCCGACGTCGGGCCAGACCCAGTCGCGCACCTCGGGGATGTCCTCGCCGTGCTCGCGCGTGTACGCCCGGGCCCGCAGGCGGGCGTCCTGCATCTCCTGGCGCAGGCCCGCGGCCTTCGAGCGCAGGAACGGCACGCGGTCGAGGACGTCGATGACGAGGTGGTACCGGTCGAGGTCGTTGAGCATGACCATGTCGAACGGCGTGGTCGTGGTGCCCTCCTCCTTGTACCCCCGCGCGTGGATGTTCTGGTGGCCGTGGCGGCGGTAGGTGAGGCGGTGGATCAGCCACGGGTAGCCGTGGTAGGCGAAGATCACGGGCTTGTCCGTGGTGAACAGCGTGTCGAACTCGCGGTCCGACAGCCCGTGCGGGTGCTCCTTCTCGTCCTGCAGGCGCATGAGGTCCACGACGTTGATGACGCGCACCTTGAGGTCGGGCAGCTCACGGCGCAGGATGTCCGCCGCGGCGAGCACCTCGAGCGTCGGCACGTCGCCCGCGCAGGCGAGCACGACGTCGGGGTTCTGCCCGGGCTGCTCCGTGCCGGCCCACTCCCAGATGCCCAGGCCCCGGGTGCAGTGGGCGACCGCCTCGTCCATCGTCAGGAACTGCGGCGAGGGCTGCTTGCCCGACACGACGACGTTGACGTACTGCCGGCTGCGCAGGCAGTGGTCGTACGTGCTCAGCAGCGTGTTGGCGTCCGGCGGCAGGTAGACCCGCACGATCTCGGACTTCTTGTTGAGCACGTGGTCGATGAAGCCCGGGTCCTGGTGGCTGAAGCCGTTGTGGTCCTGGCGCCACACGTGGCTCGACAGCAGGTAGTTGAGCGACGCGATGGGGCGCCGCCACGGGATGTCGTTGGTGACCTTGAGCCACTTGGCGTGCTGGTTGAACATCGAGTCGACGATGTGGATGAACGCCTCGTAGCAGTTGAACAGCCCGTGGCGCCCGGTCAGCAGGTAGCCCTCGAGCCAGCCCTGGCACTGGTGCTCCGAGAGCATCTCCATGACGCGGCCGGCGCGGGCGAGGTGCTCGTCCACCTCCGCGGTGAGGAACTCGGCGTTCCACTGCTTGTCGGTGGCGTCGTAGACGGCCTGCAGGCGGTTGGAGGCCGTCTCGTCGGGCCCGAAGATGCGGAAGTTGTGCGGGTTGAGCTTCACGACGTCGGTGAGCCACCGGCCCAGCGCGCGCGGCGCCTCGGCGATGGCGCCACCGGGCCGCGGCACGTCGACGGCGTACTCGCGGAAGTCGGGCAGGCGCAGGTCCTTGAGCAGCAGCCCGCCGTTGGCGTGCGGGTTGTCGCTCATCCGCAGGGTGCCCTCGGGCGCCAGCGCGGCGACGTCCTCGATCACGCGCCCGTCGTCGTCGAACAGCTCCTCGGGCCGGTACGACCGCAGCCACCGCTCGAGCACGTGCAGGTGCTCCTCGGTGTCGCGGGCGCTGGCCAGCGGCACCTGGTGGGCGCGCCACGAGCCGGTCGTCTTCTTGTCGTCGATGGTGTCCGGGCCGGTCCAGCCCTTCGGCGTGCGGAACACGATCATCGGCCAGACGGGGCGCGAGTCGTCGCCGTCCGCGGCCCGCTGCTTGATCGCGGCGATCTCGTCGAGCACCTCGTCGAGCACCGCGGCGAACCGGCGGTGGACGTCCGCGTGCGACTCGGTGGAGCCGTCCTCGACCTCGAAGAAGTACGGCTTGTGCCCGTACCCGACCATGAGGTCGCGCAGCTCCTCCTGCGGGATGCGCGCCAGCACCGTGGGGTTGGCGATCTTGTAGCCGTTGAGGTGCAGGATCGGAAGCACGACGCCGTCCTGCGCCGGGTTGACGAACTTGTTGGAGTGCCACGAGGTGGCCAGCGGGCCGGTCTCGGCCTCGCCGTCGCCGACCACGGCGGCCACGAGCAGGTCCGGGTTGTCGAACGCGGCGCCGTAGGCGTGCGAGAGCGCGTAGCCGAGCTCGCCGCCCTCGTGGATGGAGCCGGGCGTCTCGGGCGCCACGTGCGACGGGATGCCGCCCGGGAACGAGAACTGCTTGAACAGCCGCTGCAGGCCCTGGGTGTCCTGCGTGACGTCGGAGTACACCTCGGAGTAGGTGCCGTCGAGGTACGCGGACGCGACGAGGCCGGGGCCGCCGTGGCCGGGGCCCGTGACGTAGATCGTGGACTGCTGCCGCTCCTGGATGGCGCGGTTGAGGTGCGCGTAGAGGAACGTCAGGCCCGGCGTGGTGCCCCAGTGGCCCAGCAGGCGGGGCTTGACGTGCTCGCGCGTCAGCGGCTCGCGCAGCAGCGGGTTGTCCAGCAGGTAGATCTGGCCCACGGACAGGTAGTTGGCGGCCCGCCACCACCTGTCGATGCGCTCGAGCGTCTCGTCCGACAGGTCGGTGACGCCCTGCGCGCGCCATGCCGTCGGGGTGGCCGCCGGGGTGGCGGTGGTCGTCGTCATCGCGTGCTCCCTCGAGTGGGGTACTCGGCTGCGCCCTCATTCCACCGCAGAACCTGGGGCGCCGCAGGGCGAGCACCGGGGCGCTCCGGGCGCCCCGAGAGGCCGGGGAGGAGTGTGGCCTGACCACGCTCGGCCGCCGCGACGCCGCAGGTGCGGGCGGGGGCGCAGTGACGCTCGGCACGTCGAGGGCGATCGGCGCCGACGGGTTTCTCCCGTCGCGCGCGGCGCCGATACGGTGGGGTGCGTGAGCAGCCCGGTGCCCGCCCGTCGTCCCTTCTGGGCGGTCGCCCTGCAGCCGCGCATGCTCGGCGTCCTCGTCGTCGCGCTGGCGGCCGTGGCCCTGTGCGTGCGGCTCGGGTTCTGGCAGCTCGACCGGGCGTACGAGCGCGCCGGGCTGGTCGGCCAGCAGGAGCAGGCGGACGCCGCGGCGGGGAGGCCGACGGGGCTCGGCGAGCTCGTCGCACCGCAGACCGCGTTCGGCGGCGAGCTCGTGGGCCGCAGCGTCTGGGTCGAGGGCACGTACGACCCGGCGGGGCAGCTGCTCGTGGCGGGCCGCGCGCTCGACGGGCGCACCGGCTACCTCGTGCTGACCCCGCTGCGCGTGTCCGACGACGGCACCGGCGGCGCGTCGTGGGCCGGGCTGTCGGGCGCCCCCGTGGTGCCGGTCGTGCGGGGATGGGTCGCCGAGCCGCAGGACGCGCCCGGCCTCGCGGTGCCCGAGGGCACCGTGCGGGTGACCGGCTGGCTGCAGGCGGGGGAGGCGACCTCCGGCGTCGCGTCGCCCGCGAACCCCGGCGGCCCGCCGCTCACCGACGCCATCTCCACCGCGGCGCTCGTGAACACGTGGGGCGGCCCGATCTGGGACGGCTACGTCGTCCTCACCGGCTCGCAGCCGGAGCAGGTGCCGGCCGCCGAGGGCGGCCCCGCCGCGCTGCCGCGCCCCGTGATCGAGGGCTCGGGCAGCGTCAACATGCAGAGCCTGTTCTACGCGATCGAGTGGTGGGTCTTCGGCCTGTTCGCCCTGGGCCTGTGGGTGCGGCTGGTGCTCGACGAGGCCACGGCCCAGGCGCCCGACCGGACGGGGCGGGTGCGCCCGCGCCGCGGGGCGGACGCCGGCATCGCGGGGCTGCCGGGCTGACCGCGCCCGGCCGCGGCCGGCGTCGCCGCCCCCGCGCTCACCGGCCCAGGACCCGGGCCGTCCGCTCCAGCGCCTCGACCAGCAGCGGGCGCGGCATCGCGAGGTTGACGCGCACGAAGCCGCGGCCGGCGGCGCCGCAGGCCGCGCCGTCGACGACGACCACGCCGGCGCGCTCGCGCAGCACGTCGGCCGGGCGGTCGCCCAGGCCCGCGCCGCCGGGCCCGGCGCGGCGCACGTCGAGCCAGGCGAGGTAGGTGCCCTCGGGCGGCACGTACCCCACGTCGGGCATCCGCTCGGCGACCGCCTCGGCGACGAGCCGGCGGTTGCCGTCGAGGTAGGCGAGGACCTCGTCGAGCCAGGGCCCGCCCTGCTCGTAGGCGACGGCGTTCGCCACCAGGCCCGGCGTCGAGGCCCCGTGCTCGACGTGCTCGCCCACGTGCTCCCACGTCGCGAGGTCGGCGTCGTTCGTGAGCACGAGCTGGGCGCACTTGAGGCCGGGCAGGTTCCAGGCCTTCGAGGCCGACGTCGCCGTCAGCGCGTGCCGGGCGGTGGCGGGCGACAGCGAGGCGTACGGCACGTGCCGGTGGCCGGGCATCACGA
Source organism: Puerhibacterium sp. TATVAM-FAB25 (assembly GCF_046535855.1). Classification (NCBI taxonomy): domain Bacteria; kingdom Bacillati; phylum Actinomycetota; class Actinomycetes; order Micrococcales; family Promicromonosporaceae; genus Puerhibacterium; species Puerhibacterium sp. TATVAM-FAB25. The sequence continues at coordinate 45,733 of NZ_JAXUAK010000017.1, forward strand.
GCGGGGCGTGGATCTCGTCGGCCAGCACCCGCCCGCCGCGGGCCTCCACCACCTCTGCGACCGCGAGCATCTCGGCCGGCTCCAGCGCCCGGCCCACGGGGTTGTGCGGGTTGCAGAGCACGAGCAGCTCCGCGCCGGCGGCGAAGGCGGCGTCGAGCGCGTCGAGGTCGTAGACGTACCGGCCGGGGCGGCCGTCGGGCGCCGGCTCGCGCCGCAGCGGGACCTGCAGGACCTCGCGCCCCAGCGCGCGCGGCAGCTCCAGGAACGGCATGTACGCCGGCGTCGGCACGATCACCGGAGACCCCGGCGAGGTGAGGTGCGTGGCCGCGGCGGCGAGGGCGGCCAGCACGTCCGGCAGGGGGCGCACCCGCGCGGCGGGCACGTGCCAGCCGTACCGGTCGGCGGCGAACGCGGCGAACGCCGCCGACGTGCGCTCCACGAGCGCCGGCGGGGCGTACCCCAGCAGCCCGCGGTCGATGACGTCGTGCAGCGCCCGCGTCACCGCCGGGGCCGTGCCGAAGTCCATCTCGGCCACCCACGCCCCGATGGCCCCGTCCGCGGCGGTCCACTTGAGGGAGCCGGCGGCGCGCAGGTCGTCCGCGGTGCGTGCGTCGAGCACGCGGGCGAGCCCCGCGGGCGTCGTGGGGGTCGCGGCATCGTCGTCGAGGGGGAGCGGGCGCACGACCCGACGCTACGGGTGACCGCCGCCACAGGGCCACCGTCCGCCCGGGCGGTCCCCGTAGGCTGGGCACGTGAGCACCGCCCCGCAGCACGCCCCCGAGCCCGCCTCCGACCCGACGGGCGCCACGTCGGGCGCCACGTCGGCCGCCACGACGGGCGCCACGACGGCCGCCACGTCGGGCGACCCCGCCGCCGCCGTCTCGCGCGCCCAGGCGGCCGAGGCCATCCGCAAGGCCCGCGGCGCCCTCGCGCGCTACCGCGTCATGGCCATCGTCACCGGCGTGATGCTCCTGCTGCTCACCGTGTGGATGATCCTCAAGTACCCCGTGCAGTGGTGGGTCGCGGACGTCAGCGCCGTCGTCGACGCCACCTGGATCGTCGCGCCGGTGCACGGGTGGGTCTACGTCGTCTACCTGGTCACCGTGCTGCAGGCCTGGGCCACCATGCGCTGGGGCTGGGGCCGGCTGGCCACGATGGTCTTCGCGGGCGTCGTGCCGGTGATGTCGTTCGTCGTGGAGCGCCGCGTGCACACCGACGGCCAGGCCAAGCTCGCGTCGCTCGAGCAGCGCTACCTGGGCTGACGCCGGTCGGCGGGCCGCCGACCACGCCGCCCGGCCAGGAGCTCGTCCGGGCTCCGCTGTGGCATCCTCCGGGAGGCGCCGAGGCGGCGCCCACCGTGTTCCCAGGGGAGATCTCTCGTGCGTCGTGCTCTGCTCGCTCTCGTACCCACCGCCGTCGCGGCGCTGCTGCTGGCCGGCTGCACCGGCGCGGCTGACGACGCCGCGGCCGGCGCGCCGCCGGCGGCCGCCTCGGCCTCGGCGGACGAGCGCGCGCCCGGCAGCGCCCGGGCGGCGACGTCGGTGATGGCGGAGCACACGGTCGAGACGCCGCACGGCGGGGGTGACCACCGCGGCGGCGAGGTGACGGTCACGCTGCGCGCCGTGGAGGTCTCCGGCGGCACGATGACGGTGCGCTGGGCCCTGCGGTGGGACGACGACGCGGCCGAGGCCGACGCGGGGATCAGCTACTACGACATGGGCGTCCAGCCGGTCACGACCGTGACCGACGGGACGAGCCTCCGGGCCTACCGACCCTTCTGCACCGAGGGGTCGTGGCAGCCCGGCGACGAGGTCGGGATCGCCGAGCGCGCCGCCCTGCAGATGCGGTGCGAGGAGTCCATGCTGGTCTCGCCGCTCGAGGACATCTTCTTCCAGTTCCCCAACCACGGCACGGTCGAGGGCTGGTCGCTGCTGCCCGCGCCGGAGAAGCGGGTCGAGACCGTCGACGTGCTGCCTCTCGAAGGGCTCCCCGCGTTCACCGGGGTCGAGGTGGCCTACCCGGACGGCGACGCGTGAGCCGCCCGCTGCTGCGGCGCGCCGTCGTGCCGGCGTCGCTGGCCCTCGGCCTCGCCCTCGGCGCGGCACCGGCGGCCCTCGCCGCCGGCGAGGCGCCGAGCGCCGAGCCGACGGCCTCGGCGGACGCCGACACCGAAGCGCTGCGCGCGGCGATGGCCGACGTGGCCGAGTCGCTCGCCGAGGACGCCGAGCGGGCGGCGGCCGTGACGCCCACCGACGCGATGCGGGCCGACGCCACGTTCGTGCTGCGCCCGCAGGACGCCGCGGTCGTGCTGCGCCCGGAGGTGTCGGTCACGCCGCTGGAGCGGCGCGTGCAGAAGGAGCGCCGCACCACGGTGCGGCTGACGGCGGACCTGCTGTTCGAGTTCGGCTCGGCCGAGCTCACCCCGTCGGCCGCGGACGCGGTCGCGGCGCTCGCCGCGGACGTCCCGCAGGACGCGGCCGTCGCCGTCGACGGGCACACCGACTCCGTCGGCGACGAGGCTCGCAACGACCACCTGTCGCGGGAGCGGGCGGGCGCCGTCGCCGGGGTGCTGGCGCAGGTCCGCCCCGACCTGCGCCTGACGGTCACGGGGCACGGCGAGCGGCAGCCGGTGGCCGAGAACGAGGTCGACGGCGAGGACAACCCCGGCGGGCGGGCGCTCAACCGGCGCGTCGAGGTCACCTACGACGCACCCGGGGCCTGAGCGGGACGGGCCGCGGGACGGGCCGCGGGACGGGCGTGCCGGACAGGGCGCGCAGCGGGCCCCGGTGAGCGGCCTCACGGCCGCCCGCCGGGGGCGGGCCACTAGACTGGACCGGTGACGTCTCCCGCCACCGCCCCCGTCTCCCACGCCGCCGCCGAGTCCGCCGCCGAGCAGCAGCACCGCCCCGTCCTGGTCGTCGACTTCGGCGCCCAGTACGCCCAGCTGATCGCGCGCCGCGTGCGCGAGGCGCGCGTGTACTCCGAGATCGTCCCGCACACGGCGACGGTCGAGCAGATGCTCGCCAAGAACCCGGCGGCGATCATCCTGTCCGGCGGCCCCGCCTCGGTGTACGCCCAGGGCGCGCCGTTCGTGGACCCGGCGCTGTTCGACGCCGGCGTGCCCGTGCTGGGCATCTGCTACGGCTTCCAGGCGATGGCCAAGGCGCTCGGCGGCGAGGTGGCCCAGACGGGTCTGCGCGAGTACGGCGGCACCGAGGTCGAGGTCTGCGCGGCCGGCGTGCTGCTCGCCGACACCCCCACGAACCAGACCGCCTGGATGAGCCACGGCGACGCCGTGCACCGCGCGCCCGAGGGCTTCGAGGTCCTCGCGACGTCGGACGGCTCGCCGGTCGCGGCGTTCGAGGACACCTCCCGCCGGCTGTTCGGCGTGCAGTGGCACCCGGAGGTCAAGCACTCGGCGCACGGCCAGAGCGTGCTCGAGCACTTCCTCTACGAGGGCGCCGGCCTGGCCCCCGACTGGACGGCCGGGAACGTCATCGCCGAGCAGGTCGAGAAGATCCGCGCCCAGGTGGGTGACGCCCGCGTGATCTGCGGCCTGTCCGGCGGCGTCGACTCCTCGGTCGCGGCCGCGCTCGTGCAGCGCGCCGTCGGAGACCAGCTCACCTGCGTCTTCGTCGACCACGGCCTGCTGCGCGCCGGCGAGGCCGAGCAGGTCGAGCGCGACTTCGTCGCCGCCACCGGCGTGCGTCTCGTCGTGCGCGACGAGAAGGAGCGGTTCCTCACCGCGCTGGCCGGCGTCACCGACCCGGAGACCAAGCGCAAGATCATCGGCCGCGAGTTCATCCGCGTGTTCGAGGACGCCGCCCGCGACGTCGTCGCCGAGGCCGGCGCGCACGGCGAGGAGGTCAAGTTCCTCGTCCAGGGCACGCTGTACCCCGACGTCGTCGAGTCCGGCGGCGGCGAGGGCGCGGCCAACATCAAGTCGCACCACAACGTCGGCGGCCTGCCCGACGACCTGCAGTTCGAGCTCATCGAGCCGCTGCGCACCCTGTTCAAGGACGAGGTGCGCGCCGTCGGCCTGGAGCTCGGCGTGCCGGAGGCGATCGTCTGGCGCCAGCCGTTCCCCGGCCCCGGCCTGGGCATCCGCATCATCGGCGAGGTGAACGCCGAGCGCCTCGACGTGCTGCGCGCCGCCGACGCCATCGCCCGCGAGGAGCTGACCCGCGCCGGCCTCGACCGCGAGATCTGGCAGTGCCCGGTGGTGCTGCTCGCCGACGTGCGCTCCGTCGGCGTCCAGGGCGACGGCCGCACGTACGGCCACCCGGTCGTGCTGCGCCCGGTGTCGTCCGAGGACGCGATGACCGCCGACTGGACCCGCCTGCCGTACGACGTGCTGGCCACCATCTCCACCCGCATCACCAACGAGGTGCGCGAGGTCAACCGCGTGGTGCTCGACGTGACGAGCAAGCCGCCGGCGACGATCGAGTGGGAGTGAGGGTGGTCGTGGCGGTCGGTCGGGCTGCGGCGGCGCCGTCCGCTCGAATGATTCGCTCGCTGCGCTCGCTCGGCTCTCGCTGACGGCGCCGCCGCAGCCCGTCCTCACGTCGGGTGGTGCGTGCGGAGAAGGGTCGGAACCCCGAGGGGTTCCGGCCCTTCGCGCGTCTCAGGGGTTCTCGGCGAGCTTGGTGGCGCGGGCGTAGGCGTCCTCCGTGGCCGCCAGGACCTGCGGCCAGTCGGCGGCCAGGGCGTGGGCGCGGTTGTGCGCCACGATCCGGTCGAGCAGGCCCGGCTCGGTGACGAGGCGCTCGAGGGCGCGGGCCATGGCCGCGTCGTCGTCGGCCAGCAGGGCGTCCACGCCGTCCGTGAGCCGCTCGGCCACGCCCGACTGCGAGCGGGAGACGACCGCCAGCCCGGCGGCCTGGGCCTCGAGGGCGGCGATGCCGAACGCGTCCTGCACGGCGGGGGCCACGAACACGTCCGCGCACCGGTACAGCTCGCGCAGCTCGTCCGGCGTCATCCGCCCCGGCAGCCGCACGACGTCGGCGAGCCCGGCCGCGGCCACCGCCCGGCGCGCCTGCTCGAGCTGCTCGCCCGCGCCCGCGACCGTGGCGACGAGGGCGCCGGGCGGCAGCCGCAGCGCCGCTGCCGTGACCGCCTCGACCAGCGGCAGCACCCGCTTGCGCGGGGCGAAGCGCGTCGCCGAGACCACGTGCACCGCCGGGCCCTCGGAGCGGTCGGCCCGCTCCACCCGCGGCAGGCGCCACGCCGCGACGTCGACGCCGTTGCCGAGCACCGCCACCCGCTCGTCCGGGTCGCCGCCGCCGGCCGCGACGATGCGGCGCAGGGGAGCGGCGGTCAGCTCGCTCACCGCCGACCACAGCACCGGCCACCGCGACCAGCACACGACGCGGTCCAGCGCGGCGAAGGCGTGACGCGCGGGCCCCCAGACGCTGTGCACGGTGAGGACGGCGGGCAGGCCCGCGCGCGTCACCGGCCGCAGCGCCGCCTGGACGGTCGGGGCGAGCACGCCCATGTGCAGGTGGACGACGTCGGGCCGCTCGTCCGCCGCGTCCAGCGCGCGCAGCCGGTCCAGCACGTGCGCGGTCGAACGGGGGTGGATCGGGAACCCGCCGGGCACGCGCGCGGCGACGCGGTGGACCCGCACGCCGTCGTCGCCCACCGTCGTCGACCGGCCCCGCGCACCGGGCGCCGCGGGGGTGGTGGTCAGCACCTCGACGTCGTGCCCGCCGGCGGCCTGCCGCCCGGCCAGCCGGGCGACCTGCGTCTCGATGCCGCCGAGCAGCGGCAGGTAGGAGTCGGTGACGTGGAGGATCCGCACGGGCCCATCCTCTCGTGCCCGCTCGCCGCCGCGGCGCGCGACGGCCGCCGCGGACGCGAGAGGTCCCCGGTGCCCCGTCCGGACGGACGGGGCACCGGGGACGTCGGCCGGACGGCCTGCGCGGCCGGGCGTCAGGTGTCGGCGCGGTTGCGGCGCCGCACGCCGCCCACCACCGAGGCGACCACGAGCACCAGCCCGGCGCCGCCCAGCAGCCAGATGAGGCCGAGCCCGACGTCGAAGCGGGCGCCCGCGGCGACGGCGACCAGCGCCAGGCCGACGGCGAGGATCACCAGGCCCCAGACGATCGTGCCCGTGCGCACGGCGGTGCTCACCGGCGGCGCGGGCAGCGGCTCGGCCGGCCCGTAGGGCGCGGGCTGCGGGCCGGAGCCCGCGGGCTGCCCGTACGGCAGGTACGGCGGGTACGGCGGGGGCCCGGACGGGCCGGCGGGCCCGGTCGGGTATCCGGCCGCGGGCTCGGTCGGGTACCCGGCGGGGTGCTCGCTGGGGGAGGGCGCGCGGTGCGGGGCGGGGTACGGGGCGGGGTACGGGGCGGCGGCCGCCGGTCCCTGCGGTGCCGGACCCGGCTCGTCGAAGACGGCGAGCGGGACGTCGGTGCGCTGCACCTCCGGCTCGTCGTCGTGCTCCGGCGCCGCGACGGGAGTCGTCGCGGCCTCGTCGCGGGCCCCGCCCGGCGTCGGCAGGACGCGGGTCGCGCCGGTGGTCTCGAGGACCTGGGTGTCGCCGGTGGTCTCGAGGACCTGGGTGTCGCCGGAGGCGTCCAGGACCCGCGTCGCCCCGGAGGTCTCCACGACCTGGGTCTCCTGCGTCGCCTGGGCTTCCTGCGTCGCCTCGGTCTCCGGCGTCTCTCGCGCCTCCTGGGTCTCCTGCGGCTCCGCGGGCTCGTGCTCGTGGTCGGGCGTGCGGGCGTCGTCCCGGGGGTTGTCGCTCATCGGTTCTCCTCCTGGATGCGGATCTCGCCGGCGGCCACCTCGACGTCGAGCACCAGCACGGGCTCGGCGGTGCGGGCGTGGTCGTTCTCGAACGTGGTGGTGCCGAAGCCGGCCTGCTCGGCGCCGCGCGTGTCGACGTCCCACCGCGCGGTGCCGGCCGCCACGTCGACGTCCGCGACCACCGGGACGCCGTCGGGGACGACGACGAGCGCGGACCCCGCGGCGAGGTCGATCGGCACGCGGACCGGGTCGTCCGGGTCGACGCCGGACAGGTCGAGCCGGGTGAGGTCGATCGTCGGGTCCCCGAAGCGCAGGGAGTACCCGGCCTCGGCCTCGTCGGCCGTGCGCGGGACGACGACGGCATCCCCGCGCAGCTCCTGGCCCTGGCCGTCGAGGCTCATCACGGGCCAGGGAGCCTCGTCGGCGAGGACGGCGCCGAACGGCACGGCCACGACGAGCCCGACGATGGCCAGGAACCCGAGGACCCCGCTGGAGCGGCCGCGCAGCCCGGACACCACGATGCCCAGGCCCACGACCGCGAGCGCGGCGCCCAGCCACACGAGACCGAGGCTCGCGTCCCAGCTCCACGGCACGTCGAGCAGGCCCTGCTCCTGGGCCAGCAGCAGCGCCCCCACGAGGAGCGTCACGCCGAGCACGGCGGCGACGGTGCTGCCGCCCGGCCCGCGGACCACCGGCCGCGCGGCGCGGGCGCGGGCCTTCTCCTGTGCGGCCCACGCGCGGGCCTGGGCCTTCTCCTGCGTGGCACGGGCCCGCTCCTGCGCCGCACGGTCCTGCGCGTCGGCCTTCAGCCGCGCGGCGTCGGCCCGCGCGTCCGCGGTGGGCGCGGGCGCCGGGACGGCGAACGCCGCGGTCGCGCCGGGCGCCGACGGCGTCCCGCCCGGTGCGGAGGACGCGGGGGCCGGGGGTGCGCCGGGCCCCGGGGCGGGCGTCGGACCCTGCCACCCCTGCGCCCAGTCGCGCCGCTCGTCGCGGCGCTGCATCGCGTAGCGCACGACGAGCCAGATGACCGTGCCCCACACCGCGATCCAGACCAGCGCGACCAGCCACTCCCAGCCGCCGCCGTCCCACCAGCCGCCGACGCCGCCGTTCCAGGCGAAGCCCACGACGGCGGTCGCCGCGGCACCGAGGATGGCGACGTCGAAGTCGCCGTGCAGGGCCCGCTGCAGGTGGATCCGCCCGTCGCGCTGCTCGGGCAGCAGCGCCCAGCCGATGCCGTAGAGCACCAGGCCGGCGCCGCTGAGGAAGAAGCTGAGGAACAGCAGCCCGCGCACGAGCAGCGGGTCCCACCCGAGGCGGTCGGCCACGCCGCTCGCCACGCCGCCGACCCAGCGGTCCTCGGAGCGGTACAGGCCCGTGCGGCGGACGGAGTCGAAGAAGCGGTCGCCGCCGGCGGGCGGGGTCGGGCCGGCGCCGGAGGGGCCGGCGGTGCCCGGCCCGGGCTGCGGGGGGAACGGTTCGCTGCTCATGCCGACGATCCTTCCGGCGTCGGCGGTCACCGGGCCATCGGGTGTCGCCCTGAGCCGTCCCTGAGATCCGCCGGCCGGGGTGGGCGCGCGACCCTGAATCCGCCCTCGGGGGGACCCGCCACGCCTCCTGACGTGCCACGATCGTGGGGTGAGCACGACCGCACCCCACGGCCCGGCAGGCCCCGCCGCGCCCGCACGCCTGCCGCTGCGCCGCCCCGAGGCCGGCCGGTGGCTCGGCGGCGTGTGCGCCGGCCTGGCCGCCCACCTCGGCGTGCCGGTGGTGCTCGTGCGCGTGCTGATGGCGCTGCTCACCCTCGCCGGCGGCGGCGGCGTCGCGGTGTACGTGTTCTGGTGGGTCACCGTGCCCTCCGGCGACCCGCGGGACGCGGCCGCCGCCGGCGAGCCGGCCGCCCTGCGCCGGCTGGCGCCGCGGCTGCAGCTGACGGGCGCCGCGGCCCGGATCCCGCGCCGCGAGGCGATCATCGGCGGTGTCCTGCTCGGCGGCGCGGCGCTGCTCGTGGCGGTCCGCGCGGGCTGGGACTGGGGCGCCTCGTGGGTCCTGCCGGCGCTGCTGGCGCTCGGTGGGCTGGCGCTCGCGTGGAGCCAGCTCGACGCCGCCCAGCGCGGCATCGAGGAGGGGCCGGGCCGCTGGCGCCGCGGCGCCGCCGTCGGCCGTCTGGCCGGCGGCGTGGTGCTGGTGACCGCCGGCGTGCTCCTGCTCGTGGGCCAGGAGACCCCCGGCTGGGCCGTGGTGCAGGCGGCGTTCGCGGCGCTCGCGGTCCTGGCGGGCTTCGCGCTCGTGCTCGCCCCCTGGTGGCTGCGGCTCGTGCGCGAGCTGGGCGACGAGCGCCTGGCGCGGGCCCGCGAGGCGGAGCGCGCCGACATCGCCGCCCACCTGCACGACTCCGTGCTGCAGACCCTCGCGCTGATCCGCGCCCGGGCCGACGACGCCGACGCCGTCGCGCGCATGGCCCGCGCCCAGGAGCGCGAGCTGCGCGAGTGGCTCTACGACGACCGGCGCGAGCCGGGCACCTCCCTGGCGGCCGAGCTGCGTGCGCTGGTCGCCGAGGTCGAGGACGGGCGCGCGGGCCGCGGTCCCGACGCCGGCGCCGGCGCGGTGGCGGTCGAGGTCGTCGTCGTGGGTGACTGCCCGCCCACCGACGCCACCACGGCGCTGCTGCAGGCCACCCGCGAGGCGCTGGTCAACGCCGTCGCCCACGGGCGCCCGCCCGTCACCGTCTACCTCGAGGTCTCCGACGCGGCTGCCGAGGTGTTCGTCCGCGACCGCGGCGACGGCTTCGACATGGCCTCGATCGCCTCCGACCGGTTCGGCGTGCGCGAGTCGATCCTCGGGCGGGTGCGCCGCCGCGGCGGCACGGCCGAGGTCAGCAGCCGCCCGGGCTGGGGCACCGAGGTGCGCCTGCGCATGCCGCGGGCGGCGACGGCGCCCGCCAACGGTCACACGAACGGCCACACGAACGGCCACACGAACGGTCACACGAACGGCCACCCGAACGGCCAGCCGGCGGACGGCCCCGCGGCCGACGGTCCCGCGCCCGCCGCACCGCCCGCCGCACCGCCCGCCGCCCACCCCCCGAGCCCCGACGAAGCGAGGAACCCCCTGTGAGCACCCCCGCCACGCCCCCGAGGACCGACGTCGCCCTGCCCGTGCCCGTGGTGCTCGTCGACGACCACCACATGTTCCGGGCCGGGGTGCGCGCCAGCCTCGACGAGCGCGTCACCGTCGTGGGGGAGGCGGCCGACGTCGACCAGGCCGCCGCGGCGGTGCGCACGCTGCGGCCCGCCGTCGTGCTGCTCGACGTGCACCTGCCCGGCGGCACCGGCGGCGGCGGCGCGGAGGTGGTCCGCCTGTGCACCGACCTGCTCGGCGAGACGCGGTTCCTGGCGCTGAGCGTCTCCGACGCCGCGGAGGACGTCGTCGCCGTCATCCGCTCCGGGGCGCGCGGGTACGTCACCAAGAACATCTCCGGTGCGGACCTCTCGGGCGCGGTGGTGCAGGTGGCAGGCGGCGACGCCGTGTTCTCGCCGCGGCTGGCGGGGTTCGTGCTGGACGCGTTCGGCACGGCGGCGGGCGAGGTCTCCGTGGCCGACGACGAGCTCGACCGCCTCTCGCGGCGCGAGCAGGAGGTGATGCGCCTCATCGCGCGCGGCTACTCCTACCGCGAGGTCGCCGGCGAGCTGTTCATCTCGATCAAGACCGTCGAGACCCACGTGTCCGCGGTGCTGCGCAAGCTGCAGCTGTCCAACCGCTACGAGCTGACCCGGTGGGCCGCCGCGCGGCACATCCTGTGACCTTCGTCGCCAGTGCGCGCCCTCGCGGGCCCCGGCCCGCCTGCGTCGGGCGCCGCGGCTAGGCTCGCGCCCGTGAGCTTCCTGTACAACGTCTTCGTCTTCCTGCACTTCCTGGGCTGGGCCATCGTCCTGGGCGGCTACCTCGCGTCCCTGCGCAGCCCGGGGCTGTACCGCGGCGTCTTCCACGGCGCCGCGACGGCGCTGGTCGCGGGCGTCGTGATGTTCGGCCTCCTCGAGGCCGGTGCGGTCGACACCGACTTCGACCGCGCCAAGCTGACCGTCAAGCTCCTCGTCGCGCTGGTCATCACCGTGCTCGCCTTCCTCGCGAAGCGGCAGGGCGCCAAGGGCGACAACGGCACCGGTGCGGTGACGCCCGGCCTCAAGCACGCGATCGGCGGCCTGACGGTGGTCAACATGCTCGTCGCGGTCTTCTGGAACTGACGTGGACGTGCTCGGCGAGGTCCTCGTCGGCCTCGCGATCCTGGTCGGCCTGGTCGGCATCGTCGTGCAGGTGCTGCCCGGCAACCTGCTGGTGCTCGGCGCGGTGCTGGTCTGGTCGTGGGTGACCGGCGGGGCGGCGTGGTGGGTGTTCGGCGTCGCGGCGGTGGCCGTGGCCGCCGCCGAGGTCGCCCAGTGGCTGCTCGCCGGCCGGCACATGCGCCGGGCGGACGTGCCGTGGTCGACCCTCGTGTGGGGCGGCCTGGCCGGGATCGTCGGCTTCTTCGTGGTGCCGGTGATCGGGCTGTTCCTGTTCTTCCCGGCCGCGGTGTTCCTCGCCGAGCTGGTGCGCCGCCGCGACCGCCGCGCCGCGTGGCGGGCGACGCTCGCGGCGCTGCAGGCGACGGGCATCACGATCCTCGTCCAGCTCGCCGGCGGCCTCGTGGCGGCCGGCGCGTGGGTCGTGGGGCTGGTGCTCACGTGACCGCTCTCGCGAACGGCCACGCCGCGGCGCCCCTCGCGGCGCCCGCCGACCCGGCGCGGCTCACCGTCCGGGTCGCCGCGCTCGACGCGCTCGACGTCCGCACCGCGTACGCCGTCTGGCGGCTGCGGCAGGACGTGTTCGTGGTGGAGCAGGACTGCGCGTACCCCGACCTCGACGGGCGCGACCTCGAGCCGGGCACCCGGCACGTGCTGCTGCTGACCCCCGCCGGCGACGTCGTGGCCACCGCGCGCGTGCTCGACGACGGGGACCGCTGGCGCGTCGGGCGCGTCGTGTGCCACCCCGCCGTGCGCGGCACCGGTGCGTCGCACCGGCTCGTGACGGCGGCGCTCGACGCCGTCGCCGCGGGCACGAGCGGCGCGCCGGACGACGGGCGCGACGTCGTGCTCGACGCGCAGTCGCCGCTGACCGGCTTCTACGGCCGGTTCGGGTTCGTGCCCGACGGCGAGGAGTTCCTCGAGGACGGCATCCCGCACACGCCCATGCGGCTGCGGAGCTGACGGGAGCCCGTGGGCGGGCGCCGGCTCACGGCCGCTCGTAGGTGGCGAGCAGCACGCCCGACGGGGTGCTGCGCGCGGCGGCGAGGCGGAGCTCGGCCGGCGGGCCGTCGGCGGCGAAGAGGCGCCGTCCGGCGCCGAGGACCACCGGGTGCACCTGCAGGTGCAGCGCGTCCACGAGGCCGCGGGCCAGCAGCGAGCGCACCAGCACCCCGCTGCCGAGCACCACGAGCGTCGCCTCCCCGCCCTCGCCGTCGTCGCCGGCGCGCAGGCGGGCCACGGCGTCGGCGGCGTCCCCGGGCAGGAGCGTCGAGCCCTGCCACCCGAGCGGCTCGCGCAGCGTGCGCGAGGCCACGAGCTTGGGCACGGCGTCGAGCGCGTCGGAGAACGGGTTCGGGCGCGGCTGCGCCGGCCAGAACGCCGCGAAGTCCTCGTACGTGCGGCGGCCCAGCAGCAGCGACCACGGGCCGGCCAGGAAGGCGCCCATGGCCTCGACGATCTCGGGGTCCTGCCGGGCGGTGGCCCAGCCGCCGTGCGCGAACCCGTCGCGCTCGTCCTCGTCGGGCCGCCCTGGGGCCTGCATCACCCCGTCGAGCGACAGGTGCTCGATCACCACGACCTTGCGCATCGCGTCTCCCTCCGGGCCTGCGGCGGCGTCCGCCAGAGCTGGCCTGCGGCGACGCCGCGGCGCGGCGTCGCAGGGGCAGACGACGCCGGGCGGCGCGACTCGTCGCTCGCCGTCGCTCGCCGTCGCTCGCCGCCGCTCGGCGTCGGACGGCGGCCGCGGGTGTCCCGGGCTGTCACCCCGCGCGCCTAGGCTTGGAGGACGATGACCTCTCTCTTCGACAGCCTCTCGCTCCCCGGATTCGAGCCCCCGGCCGCGCGTGACGACACCGCGCGCCTGCCCAGCACGGCGCCGCGCTGGGACGCGTGGGCCGAGGGCGACGACCCGGGGGCGCCGGACTGGGTGCGCGACGCCGTCGCCGGCGCGCCGGCCGCCGCGCCGGCCGCGTCGCACGCGCCCGACGCGCCGGTGCGCCGCGGCCCGTTCGCGCACCTCGACCCCGACCGGCTGGTCGAGGGGCTCAACGACCAGCAGCGCGCCGCCGTCGTGCACCACGGCACGCCGCTGCTCATCGTCGCGGGGGCCGGGTCGGGCAAGACCCGCGTGCTCACCCACCGCATCGCCCACCTGCTGGCCACCGGCCGGGCGCGGCCGGGGGAGATCCTGGCCATCACGTTCACCAACAAGGCCGCCGCGGAGATGCGCGAGCGCGTCGAGGCGCTCGTCGGGCCGGCGGCGCAGCGCATGTGGGTCTCCACGTTCCACTCGGCCTGCGTGCGGATCCTGCGGCGCGAGGCCAAGACGCTGGGGCTGCGGACCAGCTTCTCGATCTACGACGCCGCCGACTCCCAGCGCCTCGTGACCCTGGTGACCCGCGAGCTCAACCTGGACCCGAAGAAGTACCCGGCCCGGACGCTGGCCAACAAGATCAGCGACCTCAAGAACGAGCTCGTCGACCCCGACACGTACGCCCGCGAGTCCGGGGCGCGCAGCACGGAGGACGGCTGGCGCGAGCGCGCCGCCCGCGCCCAGGGCGGGCTGCCCGCGGCGGCGCCGGAGTTCGACCAGGTGCTCGCCGACGTCTACACCCGCTACCAGGCCCGGCTGCAGCAGGCGCACGCGCTGGACTTCGACGACATCATCATGACGACGGTCAACCTGCTGCAGGCCTTCCCGGCCGTCGCCGAGCACTACCGCCGCCGGTTCCGGCACATCCTGGTCGACGAGTACCAGGACACCAACCACGCGCAGTACGTGCTGGTGCGCGAGCTGGCGGGCGTCGGCGCGGAGTCGGCCGCGGCCCACGACGGCTCGGGCCTGCCCGGCGGGGAGCCGCAGGCCGTCGCGCTCGACCCGGCGGAGCTGACCGTCGTCGGCGACTCCGACCAGTCGATCTACGCCTTCCGCGGCGCGACCATCCGCAACATCCTCGAGTTCGAGGACGACTACCCGGACGCCACGACGATCCTGCTGGAGCAGAACTACCGCTCGACGCAGACGATCCTGTCGGCGGCCAACGCGGTGATCTCCCGCAACGCCGACCGCAAGCCGAAGAACCTGTGGACGGCCTCGGGCGAGGGCCCGCGGATCGTCGGCTACGTCGCGGACGACGAGCACGCCGAGGCGCGGTTCGTCGCCGAGGAGATCGACCGCCTCGGCGACACCGAGGGCGTGCGGCCCGGCGACGTCGCGATCTTCTACCGCACCAACGCCCAGTCCCGGGCGCTGGAGGAGGTGCTGGTCCGCGTCGGCCTGCCCTACAAGGTGGTCGGCGGCACGCGGTTCTACGAGCGCCGCGAGATCAAGGACGCCATCGCCTACCTGCGGGCGCTGGCCAACCCCGACGACGACGTCAACGTGCGCCGCGTGCTCAACGTCCCCAAGCGCGGGCTGGGCGACAAGGCCGAGGCCATGGTCGCGGCGTTCGCGGAGCGGGAGCGCACCTCGTTCGGGGCCGCGGTCGAGCGCGCCGAGGACATCCCCGGCATGACGACGCGCACGCTCAACCCGCTGCGCGGGTTCCGCGACATGATGGCCGACCTGCGCGCCATGGTGGCCGACGGCGAGCAGCCCGCCGCGGTGCTCGGCGCGGTGCTCGACCGCTCGGGATACCTGGAGGAGCTGCGCGCCAGCGACGACCCGCAGGACGCCTCGCGCGTGGAGAACCTCGCCGAGCTGCACGCCGTGGCCGCCGAGTTCTCCGAGACCGACCCCGACGGCACGCTGGACGACTTCCTGGAGCGGGTCTCGCTCGTCGCGGACAGCGACCAGATCCCGGACGAGGACGTCGCCGACGGCGCGGCGGAGGAGCGGCGCGAGGACCAGGGCGTCGTGACGCTCATGACCCTGCACACCGCCAAGGGCCTGGAGTTCCCCGTCGTCTTCCTCACCGGCATGGAGGACGGCACCTTCCCGCACATGCGGTCGCTGCACGACGACGCCGAGCTCGCCGAGGAGCGGCGCCTGGCGTACGTGGGGATCACGCGCGCCCGCGAGCGGCTGTACGTCTCGCGCGCCGCGATGCGCTCGGCGTGGGGCATGGCGAACGAGTTCCCGCCCAGCCGGTTCCTCGCCGACATCCCCGAGTCCCTGTGGGACTGGCGGCGCCGGGAGTCCTCCACGCAGTACCTGCGCGGCGGCGGGTCCGCCTGGGGCGGCCGCGGCGGCGCGTACGGCGGTTCCTCGGGCGCGTACGGCGCCGGGGCGCGCGGGCGGTCCGACGACGGCGGCGCCCGGCGCGCGCCGTCGTCCGCCCCGGTGGACGGCCGGCTGGGCAAGCCGCGCGACGGCGGGGCGGCCGCGCCGTCGACGGGCGCGAAGTTCGGCTCGGCGACGCCGCGCAAGGACGCCGACATCCCGACCCTGAGCGCGGGGGACAAGGTGGTGCACGACGCCTACGGGCTCGGCACCGTCGTGGCCGTCGAGGGCAGCGGCCCGAACACCGTGGCCCGCATCGACTTCGGCTCGGACGGCACCAAGCGCCTGCTGCTGCGCTACTCGCCCGTCACCAGGCTCTGACGCCCCCGTCGCACGGCGCGGAGGCGCCGTGCGGCGCTCGGTGCGGCGCTCGGTGCGGCGCCCGGGCGTGCCGTGCGGGCGTGGCAGCGTGCGGCGCCCGGCGGGCGGTCGCATGCTGTCGGACAGAAGCGGTCGCGCACGACGAAGTGGGGTGGTCGCCGTGGAAGTCGTCGACGACGCGGTGGGCAACGAGCTCGCCGGGGTGATCGCCGGCCGGGCCGGCCCGGCCCTGGGCGAGCCCGCGTGCGACGCGCTGCTCGAGCTGCTCACCTCGACGGCCGCCCAGGCCGTGCCCAGCGCCTCGGGCGCGGCCGTCTCGCTGTCCCAGGAGGGGTGGCGCACGGCGACGGCCACCGGGCCGCTGGTGCGCCGGGTCGACACGCTGCAGGCGACGCTCGGCGAGGGCCCCTGCCACACCGCGGCCGCCGAGCGGCGCGTCGTGGTGGCCCCGGACCTGCACGACGAGGCGCGCTGGCCGCACTGGGCCGGCGCCGCCTGCCGGCTCGGGCTCACGAGCACGATGTCCGCGCCGCTGGTGGTCGGCGACGACGTCGTCGGGGCGCTCACCCTCTACGCCCGCCACCCCGGCGCCCTCACGGACGCCGCCTCCGTCGTGCTCTCCCTCTTCGCCGCCCAGGCGGGCGTGCTGGTCGCCAGCGCGCAGGCGGCCCGGGGCGCCGAGCGGCTGCCGAGCCGGGTGCAGGCGGCCCTGCGCACCCGCGACGAGGTCAACGTGGCCGTGGGCCTGATCATGGCGGAGGAGAGGGTGTCGCGGGACGCGGCCTTCGCCTACCTCACCGCGATGTCCCAGCAGGCCCGACAGCCCCTCGGCGACACGGCGGACCGCGTCGTCCGCAAGCACGAGGGCCGCCACCGGGGGCGTCGGGGGACCGGGGATGGCCACCGCCGCTGAGGCGCAGCGGCGCAAGCTGCGCGCCGCCCTGGCCCGGATGCGCGCGAGCGCCGACGACCTGTGGCTGCGGTACCTCGGCGTCGGCGGCACGGCGGACCCCGAGGACGTGCACGCCTACCTGGACGGCACCGGCACGCTGGCGGCGCCCGAGCGCGACCGGCTCGCCCTGGCCGCCAACGAGATGCTCGACGAGGCCGCCGGCCGCCTTCGCGTCCCGTACGAGCGGACCGTGCGGGACGTGGACCCCCCGCGCGGGCAGGTCGCGGCGTTCACCGAGCTGCTCATCCGCACCCACCTGGCGCCGCCCGAGGCGCTCCCGCCGGCCGTCGACGTGGCGGCCGAGCGGCTGGGGGTGCGGGCCGTCGTCTACCTCGCCGACTACGAGCGCGTCCACCTGGTGCCGCTGCCGTCGGCGCACGGGGCGGGGCGCATGCCGCTGCGCATGGAGGGCACCGTGGCGGGGCGCGCGTTCCGCCTGCTGGAGACGGTGGCCGGCACCTCCGGCGGGCAGCCCCGCCTGTGGGTGCCGATCGCCGACGGGGTCACGCGCATCGGCGTGCTCGACGTCATGGTCGACGACCCGCGGGAGCTGGAGGACCCGGTGCTGCGGCGCCAGTGCTGGTGGCTCACGCACTTCGTGGGGCACCTGGTCGCGTCCCTGGACGCGCGCGGCGACGGGTTCGACGCCGTCCGCCGCCGCCGGCCCCGTGCCACCGAGGCCGAGCTGATCTACCACATGCTGCCCCCGCGCACGGCGGGGACCGACCGCGTGCTGGTGAGCGGGCGGGTCGAGCCGACGTACGGCGTGGGCGGCGACGCCTTCGACTACTCGCTGTCGCCCACCTCGGCCCGGTTCGGCGTCCTGGACGCGACCGGGCACGACCTGTCGGCGGGCCTGGTGGCCGCCACCGGGCTGGCCGCCTACCGCAACGCCCGGCGCAACGGCCTCGGCCTGTTCGAGCAGGCCGAGTTCGTCAACCAGACCCTCGAGGAGCAGTTCGGCGGGAAGATCTTCGCCACCGGGGTGCTCGGCGACCTCGACCTGCGGTCGGGCCGGCTGCGCTACCTCGTGGCCGGCCACCCCAACCCGCTGCTGATCCGCCGCGGGCGGCTGGTGCGGCAGCTGGTCGCCGGCCGGCGGCCGCTGCTGGGGCTGGAGCTGCGCCGCGGCGTGACGATCGGCGAGGAGCTCCTGGAGCCCGACGACATCGTGGTGGTGTACACCGACGGGATCCCGGAGGCGCGGCGCGGGGACGAGCTGTTCGGCCTGCCGCGGCTCATCGACATCCTCGAGCGGGAGACCGCGCACAAGGTGCCGCTGCCCGAGGTGGTCGACCGGGTGATGCGTGCGGTGCTGCGCCACCAGGAGGGGGTGCTGCAGGACGACGCGACCCTGTTCCTCCTGCACTGGACGCGCGGCGCCCAGGCAGCGCTGGAGGCCGGCCCGGCCCGCTGAGCCCGCCGCCGCGCCGCAGGGTCAAGCTCAGGCGGCCGAGCGCTCGCGCTCGAGGGCCGCGCGCACGGCGAGCAGGTCGCTGCCGGCCTCCCCGGCGAGGGCCACCACGACGCGCCCGCCCGGGCTGTCGGCCCGCAGCACCCCCAGCATGAGGTGCGGCGTGTCGATGCCCCGGTCGCCCAGCCGGACGGCCTCGCGCAGGGACAGCTCCAGGGCCTTCTTCGCGTCGGTCGTGAACGGGCGGGTGCGGGCGCGGCGCAGGCGGGGCCGGGCGGCGCGCTCCAGGGCGCCAAGCCCGAACGCGGCGTCGGCGCGGTCGCGCACGGCGTCCAGGTCGATGCCGAGGGAGGCCAGGGCCTCGCCGTCGAGCGCGTCGCCCGCGGCGACCGCGGCGCGCGCCCGGGCGGCGACGTCGGCGGGCTCGACGCCGACCGACCGCAGCGCGGCGGCGACCGGTCCGGCCGCCGCCCCCTCGGCGAGGGCCACCACGAGGTGGCGGCTGTCGACGGCGTCGGTCCGCAGCTGCTCGGCCGCCACGACGGCGTCGCGCACGACGGTGCGCGCCGGCTGGGTGAACCGCTCGAACATCAGATCCTCCTGGCGTGCTTCTTGTTGACGGCCTGCTTGCTGACGCCGAGCTCGGCCGCGATCTGCTGCCAGGACCACCCCAGCTCGCGGGCGCGGCGCACCTGGAGCGTCTCGAGGCGGTCGGCGAGCTCGCGCAGCGCGCGCACGGCGCGCAGGCCCTGCTGCGGGTCCTCGCCCGCGGCGGCCGTGACGAGCGTCGTGTGGTCGGTCATGCGTCAACTGTGGTTGACGGGTCGGGGTGTTGTCAACCTCTGTTGACAACGCGCCCGCGCGCCGGGCGGGCGGGCGCGGTGACCCGCCGGCGTGACGTCCGTCACCTTGGAGCCGTCGTCCGGCCCCCGGATAGGACCGTTCACCCGCCGGGATTACGCTGTGCAGGGATGTCTTGACGTCGAGACATCGACGGAGGGCACTCCGCAGGCAGGCCTCTGCCGACCCAGAGGCTCAACCGATGGAAGGACGCAGCAGGGTGGACCTGTTCGAATACCAGGCGCGCGACATCTTCGAGAAGCACGGTGTGCCCGTGCTGGGCGGCATCGTCGCGACCACGCCGGAGGAGGCCCGCGGGGCCGCCGAGAAGCTGGGCGGCGGCACCGTCGTCGTCAAGGCCCAGGTCAAGACGGGCGGCCGCGGCAAGGCCGGCGGCGTGAAGCTCGCGCACTCGCCCGCCGAGGCCGAGGAGAAGGCCGGCGAGATCCTCGGCATGGACATCAAGGGCCACACGGTCCACCGCGTGATGATCGCCGAGGGCGCCAAGATCGCCGAGGAGTTCTACTTCTCGGTGCTCCTGGACCGCTCGAACCGCAACTACCTGGCGATGTGCTCGGTCGAGGGCGGCATGGAGATCGAGCAGCTCGCCGTCGAGCGGCCCGAGGCCCTCGCCAAGGTCGCCGTCGACCCGATCGTCGGCATCGACGAGGCCAAGGCCGCGGAGATCGTCGAGACCGCGGGCTTCGCCGCGGAGCTCAAGGCCCCGGTCGCCGACGTCATCCGCAAGCTCTGGACCGTCTTCACCGCCGAGGACGCCACGCTGGTCGAGGTGAACCCGCTGGTGCGCACCGAGGACGGCGCGATCATCGCCCTCGACGGCAAGGTCACCCTGGACGACAACGCCTCCGAGGTGCGCCACCCCGAGCACGCGGAGCTCGAGGACAAGGCCGCCGCGGACCCGCTGGAGGCCAAGGCCAAGGCGAACGGCCTCAACTACGTCAAGCTCGACGGCGAGGTCGGCATCATCGGCAACGGCGCGGGCCTCGTGATGAGCACCCTCGACGTCGTCGCCTACGCCGGCGAGGCGCACGGCGGCGTCAAGCCCGCCAACTTCCTCGACATCGGCGGCGGCGCGAACGCCCAGGTGATGGCCAACGGCCTGGACGTCATCCTCAACGACCCGCAGGTCAAGTCGGTGTTCGTCAACGTCTTCGGCGGCATCACCGCCTGCGACGAGGTCGCCAAGGGCATCGTCGGCGCGCTGGAGATCCTCGGCGACGAGGCCACCAAGCCGCTGGTCGTGCGCCTCGACGGCAACAACGTGGAGCTGGGTCGCCAGATCCTCACCGACGCGAACCACCCGCTCGTGACCCTGGCCGAGACGATGGACGGCGGCGCCGACAAGGCTGCCGAGCTGGCCAACGCCTGATCGCCCGCCGACCGCAGAGAGCAGAGACCGCAGAACCATGTCGATCTACCTGAACAAGGACTCCAAGATCATCGTCCAGGGCATCACGGGCGGGATGGGTGCCAAGCACACCGCCCTCATGCTCGACTCGGGCGCGCAGATCGTGGGCGGCGTGAACGCCCGCAAGGCCGGCACGACGGTCACGCACAAGGACCACGAGGGCAACGACGTGACGCTGCCCGTCTTCGGCACGGTCAAGGAGGCCATGGCCGAGACCGGTGCCAACGTCTCCGTGCTGTTCGTGCCGCCGGCGTTCACCAAGGACGCCGCCATCGAGGCGATCGACGCCGAGATGCCGCTCATCGTCGTCATCACCGAGGGCGTGCCGGTCCAGGACACCGCCGAGGTGTGGGCCTACCTGCAGGGCAAGTCCACCCGGATGATCGGCCCGAACTGCCCGGGCATCATCACGCCGGGCGAGTCGCTCGCCGGCATCACCCCGCACACCATCACCGGCAAGGGCCCGATCGGCCTCGTGTCGAAGTCGGGCACCCTGACCTACCAGATGATGTACGAGCTCAAGGACTTCGGGTTCTCCACCGCCATCGGCATCGGCGGCGACCCCATCGTGGGCACCACGCACATCGACGCGCTCGAGGCGTTCGAGAACGACCCCGAGACCAAGGCGATCGTGATGATCGGCGAGATCGGCGGCGACGCCGAGGAGCGCGCCGCGGCGTACATCAAGGAGCACGTGACCAAGCCGGTCGTGGGCTACGTCGCGGGCTTCACCGCCCCCGAGGGCAAGACGATGGGCCACGCCGGCGCCATCGTGTCCGGTTCGGCCGGCACCGCCCAGGCGAAGAAGGAGGCCCTCGAGGCCGTCGGCGTCAAGGTCGGCAAGACGCCGTCGGAGACCGCCGCCCTCATGCGGGAGATCCTGCAGAGCCTCTGACCGCTCGCGTCCACGGCGCCCCGCCTCCCGCCCGGGAGGCGGGGCGCCGTCGTCGTCGCCGGGCCGTCCGGCCGCCCGCGCGCGGCTTCGCGCCACCCGCACCGTCACCGGCGTGGCCGCGCGGCGCGGGCGCCGGGCCGGGGGAGCATGGTCGGGTGAGCACCACCCGCAGCACCCCGCGCAGCGCGTCCCGGCCTCCCCGCACCGTGGAGGCCGCGATGGGCGGGCCCGTGCTCGGCTCGCGCGTCGCCGACACGATGTCGGGCGTCTGGGCCGTGGTCCAGTCGGTGGTGCTGTCGTTCCTGCTGGTGCTGCTGCTCACGGTCGTCGCGATGCTCGGCGCGCCCGGGACGGGGGACGTCCCGTGGGGCGTGGCCACGGGCACGGCCGGCGGCGTCTGGCTGCTCGGGCACGGCGTGCCCGTGACGGTCGGCGGCACCACGGTGACGCTCGTGCCGCTCGGCGTGGGCGCGCTGGCGGTCTTCTGCACGTACGTCTGCGCCAAGCGCTCGATGATTCCCGTCGCTCCCGCCGTGCTGGCCGGCACGGCCCTGTACGCGGCGACGACGACGGCGGTGGCCGCCGCGGGCGGCGTGCGCGGCGGCGCGCTGCTGACCGCGGCGCTGGGCGGGGTGGTCGTCGCCGGCGTCGGGCTGGGCACGGGCGCGCTCGCGCAGCCCGAGGCGCCGCGGGTCGGCGAGGTCACCGAGGTGCTCTTCGGCTGGGTGCCGCCCGTGGCCCGCCTGGGCGTGCGCGCCGGGGCGCTCGCGACCGCCCTGCTGCTGGGCGCCGCGGCCCTGGTCACGACCCTGTGGGTGCTCGCCGGGCGGGCCACGGCCGGGGACGTCCTCGCGGGGCTGGCGCCCGGCTGGATCGGCGGTGTCGTGCTCGGCGTGGCCCAGCTCGCGCTGCTGCCCAACCTCGTGCTGTGGGCCCTGGCATGGCTGGCCGGGCCCGGCTTCGCGGTGGGGGAGGGGACGGCGTTCACGGTGCGCGACGTCGTGGACGGCCCGCTGCCCGCCTTCCCGCTGCTCGGTGCCCTGCCCGGGCCGAGCTGGACGGGCGGCGCGTCCCTCGCGGCGCCCGCCGCCGTCGTGCTGTGCGGCGTCGTGGCCGGCTGGTTCGCGTGGCGCCGGCTCGAGCCGACGCTGGTGCGGTGGTCCGACGTCGCGTGGGTGGCCGGCGCGACGGCGGTCACCGCGGGCGTCGCGGTCGCCCTGCTGCAGCGGTGGGCCGGCGGGGCGGTGGGCGCCGGCCGGCTCGCCGAGATCGGGGCGCACCCGCTGCTCGTCGCCGGGGTCGTCGCCGGCGAGGTGCTCGCCGGGGTCGGCGGCGTGCTCGCGGTCGCGCACTCCGGGCTGCTGACGGGGCGCGGGGGAGAGCGCGGGCGCGGCTAGGCTTGCCTGCCGTGCAGACCCCCTCCGGCCACCGTGTCGAGTCCACCTCCGCCACCCGCGTCGTCGTGCTCGCCTCGGGCTCCGGCTCCAACCTCGCCGCGCTGCTCGCCGCGCATGACGACCCGGCCTACGGCGCCCGCGTCGTCGGCGTCGTCTCCGACCGGCCCGCCGCGGGCGCGCTGGACCTGGCCCGCGACGCCGGAGTCGCGTCGGCCGTCGTGGCCCCCGGCGACTTCGCCGACCGCGCGGAGTGGGACCGGGCCGTGGGCGAGGCCGTGGCGGTCTTCCGGCCGGACCTCGTGGTGCTCGCCGGGTTCATGCGGATCCTGTCGCCGCGGTTCGTCGGCCGCTTCGAGCACCGCATCGTCAACACCCACCCCGCGCTGCTGCCGAGCTTCCCGGGCGCGCACGGCGTGCGCGACGCCCTGGCCCACGGCGTCAAGGTCAGCGGCTGCACGGTGCACGTGGTGGACGCCGGCGTGGACACCGGCCCGATCCTCGCCCAGGCCGCGGTGCCGGTGCGCGAGGACGACGACGAGGCGACCCTGCACGAGCGGATCAAGGTCGCCGAGCGCGCCCTGCTGGTGGAGACGGTCGGCCGCGTCGCGCGCGAGGGGCTGCACGTGGTGGGGCGGCGGGCCGTCATCGGCCGCTGAGGCCGGCCCTGGGAGCGCCGCCCGGCGGCGGGTAGACTCGCCGCGGCCGTGACTGGCGAGGGTGGGTCACCACCGGGGAGCGGCCGCCGCACCGCCCCACCGTGTGCGCCGCCCGCCTGGGCGCCAGGGGTCCTTCGCAAGAACGACCCGAGGAGAACGCCATGTCCGGCGCCCCCGCCGCCCCCGACGTCCAGCTCGCCGACGACTCGCGCCGCCCGGTGCGCCGCGCCCTGCTGAGCGTCTACGACAAGACCGGCCTGGTCGAGCTGGCCACCGCCCTGCACGCCGCCGGCGTCGAGCTGGTCTCGACGGGCTCGACCGCCGGCACGATCGCCGCCGCCGGCGTCCCGGTGACCCGCGTCGAGGACCTCACCGGCTTCCCCGAGTGCCTCGAGGGCCGCGTGAAGACGCTGCACCCGCGCGTGCACGCCGGCCTGCTCGCCGACACCCGCAAGGCCGACCACCTCGCCCAGCTCGACGAGCTGGGGATCGCGCCGTTCGAGCTCGTCGTGGTCAACCTCTACCCGTTCGCCGCCACGGTGGCCTCCGGCGCCGGCCAGGACGCCGTCATCGAGCAGATCGACATCGGCGGCCCGTCGATGGTGCGCGCGGCGGCGAAGAACCACCCCTCGGTGGCCGTCGTCGTCGAGCCGGCCCGCTACGGCCAGGTCGTCGAGGCCGTGCAGGCCGGCGGCTTCACGTACGCCCAGCGCAAGGCGCTCGCCGCCGCCGCGTTCGTGCACACCGCCACCTACGACGTCGCGGTGGCCTCGTGGATGGGCAACGTGGTCGCCCCCACGGACGTCGTCGAGACCCTCGAGGGCCAGGTCTCCACCGGCTTCCCGGCCTGGATCGGCGGCACGTGGGACCGCGCCGACGTGCTGCGCTACGGCGAGAACCCGCACCAGCGCGCCGCGCTGTACACCGCCGGGCACGGCGAGCCCGGCCTGGCCCAGGCCGAGCAGCTGCACGGCAAGGCGATGAGCTACAACAACTACGTCGACGCCGACGCCGCCTGGCGCGCCGCGTGGGACCACGAGGGCCCCGCGGTGGCGATCATCAAGCACGCCAACCCCTGCGGCATCGCCGTCGGCGCGGACGTCGCCGAGGCGCACCGCCGGGCGCACGCCACCGACCCCGTCTCCGCCTACGGCGGCGTCATCGCCGCGAACGGCGTGATCACCAGGGCCGCCGCCGAGCAGATCGCCCCGGTGTTCACCGAGGTCGTCGTCGCGCCCGGGTTCGAGCCCGAGGCGCTGGAGATCCTGCAGGCGAAGAAGAACATCCGTCTGCTCGTCGCGCCGACGCCGCCGCGCGCCGCCGTCGAGACGCGGCCGATCTCCGGTGGCCTGCTGCTCCAGGCGGCCGACCGCTACCAGGCCGAGGGCGACGACCCGGCCACCTGGACGCTCGCCGCCGGCCAGGCCGCGGACGCGGCGACGCTCGGCGAGCTCGCGTTCGCGTGGCGGGCCGTGCGCGCCGCCAAGTCGAACGCCATCCTGCTGGCCTCGGGCGGCGCCGCCGTCGGCATCGGCATGGGGCAGGTCAACCGCGTCGACTCCTGCCGCCTGGCGGTCGAGCGGGCCAACACGCTCGCCGACGGCGAGGAGCGGGCGCGCGGGGCCGTCGCGGCGTCCGACGCGTTCTTCCCGTTCGCCGACGGCCTGCAGGTGCTGCTCGACGCCGGCGTGCGCGCCGTCGTCCAGCCCGGCGGGTCGATCCGCGACGCCGAGGTGGTCGCGGCCGCCGAGGCCGCCGGCGTGACGATGTACTTCACGGGCACGCGCCACTTCGCGCACTGACCCGCGCGGGCGCGAGATAGAGAGGCGTCCCGCCGAGATAGAGAGGCGTCCCGCCGAGATAGAGAGGCGGGGGGGGGGGGGGGGGGGGGGGGGGGGGGGGGGGGGGGGGGGGGGGGGGGGGGGGGGGGGGGGGGGGGCGCGGGGGGGCGGGGGGGGGGGGCGGGGCGGGC
>NZ_JAXUAK010000018.1:0-68110 GCF_046535855.1 Puerhibacterium sp. TATVAM-FAB25
ATCCGCAGGTCCGGGAACTCCTGCAGCGCCGCCGACCACAGCGTCTGGCGCACGACGGCCGGCTCCTCGATGTACGACGGCACCAGCACCGTGATCCGTCGGTCGTAGCCGCCGTCGAAGTGCCGGTCCAGCTCCGCGCGCGGCACGCGGCGGTGGTCCCGGAACCGGTACAGCGCGCCCTGCCGGGCGATCAGGTACATCAGCGCCGAGAAGGTCAGGAAGGTGACGACGACGAGGTAGGAGACGAGCTCGAGCGTGAGCCGCAGGTCGAAGTCGTCGTTCTCCACGAGCTCGCGCAGCACCGTCGTGACGACGTAGACCGCCCAGCAGGCGACGGTCGCCAGCATCGCGAGCCGGCCCAGCGCGATGGCGTGGGGCGCGGGCTGCGGGTGCATGATCGACAGCGGCGCCGACGCCCGCTCGGCGCCCCACTGCCGCCGCCGTCCCTGCTCGGGCGTCGCCTCCTGCTCGGCCTGCACGTCCCGCACGTCCTGCTCGGCCGCGTCCGTGCGCGCGCGACCGAGTCCCCCTGCTTTATTCGATTTCACGCCGGTTTGTCCATTTCCGGTTCTCTAGGCATTGAGCTGGTGCGAATATCCTTGACCCGCACCTCTCCCGTCAATTCTCCGACGAACAAGGGACTATCCGTGCCCCAAGCTTTTGCCGGCCGCCGTTTCTCGTGGGTGCGGTTCGGGGTCCTCGTCCTCGTGTGCGCCGTCGTCGCCGGCCTCGGCTGGCGCGAGTACGCCTCCGCCCGCGACGTCGCCCAGGCCGAGGCCTCGAGCGACCCGTGGTTCGCCGCGTACGTCGACGTCACCGCGACCCCGACGTACGCCTTCGAGGCGCCGACCGACGACGCCGCCGGGGACGTGGTCCTGTCGTTCGTCGTCGCAGCGGCACCCGACCGCTGCGAGCCGACCTGGGGCACGGCCTACACGCTCGACGAGGCGGCCACGTCCCTCGACCTGGACCGGCGCATCCAGCGGGTGCGCGACCAGGGCCACGACGTGGTCGTCTCGTTCGGAGGCCTGCTCAACAGCGAGCTGGGCGACGCGTGCGGCACCGTGGACGAGCTCGAGGACGCCTACACGGAGGTGATCGACCGGTACGCCCTCACGACGATCGACCTCGACCTCGAGGGCGACGCGCTCAAGGACGAGGCGGCCATGGCGCGGCGTGCGGAGGCGGTCGCGTCGCTGCAGACGGCTCGGCGCGCGGCGGACCAGGATCTCGCCGTCTGGCTCACCCTCCCCGTCGGGACCGGCGGGCTCATCGAGGAGGGCACCGACGCGGTCGCGGCGTTCCTCGCGGCGGGCGTCGACCTGGCCGGCGTGAACGCGATGACGATGAACTTCGACGCCGAGGGCTCGATGTCCGACGCCGCGCAGGACTCGCTCGAGGCGCTGCACCGCCAGCTCGACGCGCTGTACGCCCGGGCGGACCTCCCGCTCGGGCCCGCCTCGCTGTGGCGCAAGATCGGCGCGACGCCGATGATCGGCCAGAACGACGTCGCCGGTGACGTCCTCGGCCTCGACGACGCCCGCGCCCTCAATGCCTTCGCGGTCGAGCGCGGCGTCGGCCGCATGTCGATGTGGTCGCTCAACCGTGACCGCACCTGCAGCGTGAACTATGCCGAGACGACGGTCGTCTCCGACGCGTGCAGCGGCGTCGAGCAGGGCGACGACCGCTTCGCTCCCCTCCTCGCGGCGGGCTTCACCGGTAGCCCCGCCGACTCGGCGGCCGCCGAGACGGTGGCGGAGGCGCCGGCCACGCCGGCGCCGGACGACCCCGAGACCAGCCCCTACCCGATCTGGTCCGAGGGCGCCGCGTACGGCGCGGGCAGCAAGGTGGTCTGGCACGGCAGCGTGTACGAGGCCAAGTGGTGGACCAGCGGCGACGTGCCCGACAACCCGGTGCTCCAGGAGTGGGAGACGCCGTGGACCCTGCTGGGCCCCGTGCTCCCGGGCGAGGACCCCGCACCGACCGTGAAGATCCCCGACGGGCTCTTCCCGGAGTGGGACCCGGAGCGCACCTACGAGGCCGGGGACCGCGTGCTGCGGGACGACGCCGTGTACGAGGCCCGCTGGTGGACGCTCGGGGACGCCCCCGAGCGGTCCTTCAACGACCCGGGTGCCTCCCCCTGGCTGGCGCTCGACCAGAGCGCGGTGCGCGAGCTCGTCGACGACGCGGCGGACGACGCGGCGGACGACGCGGCGGACGACGCGGCGGACGATGCTGCGAAGGACGCGGACCGCGGCTGAGTCCCGGGATGCGCGAAGGCCCCGGCTCCCGCGAGGGAGCCGGGGCCTTCGGTGTCGGTCGGCTGTCGTCGACCGGCGTCGGGCGGACCGACGTCGGTCAGGCAGCGACGACCTTCACGGCGATCTTCGCCGACACCTCGGGGTGCAGGCGGACCGACACGGTGTAGTCACCGGTCGACTTGATCGGCTGACCGATCTCGATCTTGCGCTTGTCGACCGACGGGCCGCCGGCCTCGGTGACGGCGCCGGCGATGTCGCCGGTGGTCACCGCGCCGAACAGGCGGCCGGAGTCGCCCGACTTCGCCTTGACGACGACGTTGGTCTGCGACAGCCGCTCGGCGGCCGCCTTCGCCTCGTCCAGCGTCGCGATCTCGCGGGCCTTGCGGGCCTTGCGGATGGCGGCGACCTGCGACTCGTAGCCCTTGGTCCACGGGGTCGCGAGGTTGCGGGGCAGGAGGTAGTTACGGGCGTACCCGTCCTTCACCTCGACGACGTCGCCGGGCTCGCCGAGACCGGTCACCTCGTGGGTCAGGATCAGCTTGGCCATGATTCTGCGATCCTTTCCGGTCAGCGGGCCGAGGACGAGTACGGCAGCAGCGCCATCTCGCGGGCGTTCTTCACGGCACGGGCGATCTGGCGCTGCTCCTGGACGGAGACGCCGGTCACGCGACGCGCGCGGATCTTGCCGCGGTCGGAGATGAACTTGCGCAGCAGCGCGGTGTCCTTGTAGTCGACGGACTCGATCTTGGCCGTCTTGAGCGGGTTGGCCTTCTTCTTGGGCTTGCGCACCACAGGCTTCGCCATGGTGTTGCTCCTTCTTCAGGTGCTGTCCCGGCCGGACGCCGGGCCGCGGGAGCGGCCGGCGTCGTGCGGGACGTGATGGTCCGGGATGAGGTGCCGGTCGGTCAGAACGGGGGCTCGTCGTTGAACGCGCCACCCGACGACGCGGGGCCAGCCGTGGCCCACGGGTCGTTCTGCTGACCGCCACCGGAGGAACCGAACCCTCCGCCCTGGCCGCCGCCGTAGCCACCGCCGCCGCCCTGGGAGCCGAAGCCCCCCTGGCCGCCGCCGCCGTAGCCACCGCCGCCGCCACCGAAGCCGCCACCGCCGCCGCCAGATCGCTGCGTGCGGGTCACCTTCGCCGTGGCGTTCCTCAGCGACGGGCCCACCTCGTCGACCTGCAGCTCGACGACGGTGCGCTTCTCCCCCTCACGGGTCTCGTACGAGCGCTGCGTCAGACGGCCCTGCACGATCACGCGCATGCCCTTCGTCAGCGACTCGGCGACGTTCTCCGCAGCCTCGCGCCAGACCGAGCAGGACAGGAACAGCGACTCGCCGTCCTTCCACTCGTTGGCCTGGCGGTCGAAGGTGCGCGGCGTGGACGCGATGCGGAAGTTGGCGACCGCGGCGCCCGAGGGCGTGAACCGCAGCTCCGGGTCCGCAACCAGGTTTCCGACCACCGTGATGACGGTCTCACCAGCCATGCCTAGCTCCTTCGTTCGTCCGGGACGGGCTTGAGGGGGATCCCATCACGAGCCTCCCACAGGAGGCGTGACGGGAAGGGGAGAGTCCGGTTCGGTCTCAGCGAGCGTCCGCGCGCAGGATCTTGGTCCGCAGCACGGCCTCGTTGAGGCCCAGCTGGCGGTCGAGCTCCTTGGCGGTCTCCACGGAGGACGTGAAGTCGACGACGGCGTAGATGCCCTCGGACTTCTTGTTGATGTCGTACGCCATGCGGCGACGGCCCCAGATGTCCACCTTGTCGACGCTGCCGCCCTCGTTCGAGATCACCGACAGGTACTTCTCGAGCGACGGGGCCACGGTGCGCTCCTCGACCTCCGGGTCCAGGATCACCATCAGCTCGTACTGACGCATGAGTCACCCACCTCCTCTGGTCTGTGCGGTCACGGTCCGTCCGTGACAGGAGGGTTCAACGCGTCGTCGTGCCCTCCCCCAGGGCGGGGCGTGGGCACAGACAGTCCACAAGGATACGCGCCGGGAGCCGGGAGACGAAACCGCACCCCCGCCGGTCGTGGGGACCGACGGGGGTGCGGGGGTGCAGAGCGTGCGGGGCGGGTCAGCCGTCGCGGTTGCCGTTGCCCGTGCCGTTGTTGCCGCCGCCGAGGAGGCCGTTCGGCCCCTGGCCCCGCGTGGGGCTGGCGCTCGGCTGCGGCTCCTCGGTCTCCGTGGGCTCCGGCTCGGGCTCCGGCTCCTCCTCCTGCTCCTGCTCCGGGCCGGACGACACGATCAGCGCGACCGTGGAGCCCTTCGGCACCTGCTGGCCCGCCGAGCCGACCTGGATGACCGTGCCCTTCGGCTGGTCGGACGGCTGCTCCTGCATCGCGGCCTGCAGGCCGAGGTTCGCCAGGGTGTTCTGCGCCGGGCCCACCTGCCAGCCCACCATGTCGCCCGGGACGGTGACGAGCTCCTCCTCCGGGGTCTCGGACGGCGTCGGGGTCGGCGACGGCGTGTCCGAGGGCGTGGGCGACGGCTGCGCCGTGGACCGCGTGACGGGCGGCGTGTAGGCCGGGAAGTCCTCGACCGGCACGCCCTCGAGCGCCACCTTCATGTAGTCGGTCCACGCCCGCACCGGCCACGTCGAACCGGTGATCTCGTCGTAGCCGCCGAAGTCCTCGATCGGCACGGTGGTGGCCTTGCCGTCGACGTTCTCCACCTGGTGCAGGCCGACGACGGTGGCCAGCTGCGGCGTGAACCCGGCGAACCAGGCCGACATGTTGTCGTTCGAGGTCCCCGTCTTGCCGGCGATCGGGCGGTGCTCGCCGTTCGGGCCGCGCACCTCCTGGGCGACCTTGCCGGACCCGTCCTCGACCACCTTGGTCATCGCGTACGTGGCCGCGGCCATGACGTCGGGGTCGACGACCTCGGTCTGCTTCGTCGGGCCCGAGTAGACCGGCTCGTCGTCGAGGGTGGTCACCGACGCCACGAGGTGCGGCGTCGTGCGCTGGCCCTGCGCGGCGATGGTCGAGTACGCCGCGGCCAGGTCGACGGGCCGCACCGACGCCGTGCCGAGCACGTTCGACGCCACCGCGTCCAGGTCCTGCGTGTCCTCGGGGATGCCGAGGTCCACGGCCGTCTCGACCGTCTTCTCCGGGCCGATCTCCAGGTTCAGCGCGGCGTACACCGTGTTCACCGAGTGCGCCGTGGCGGTGATGAGGTTGATCCGCCCCCACGGCTGGTCACCGAAGTTGCGCAGGCCGAACTCGGTGTCCTCCCAGCCGGGCAGGCGCAGGCCGCTGTTGCCGTTGAACCGCTCGGTGAGCTTGTGCCCGTCGCGCAGCGCGGCGATGAGCGTGAACGGCTTGAACGTCGAGCCGGCCTGGAAGTGGTCCTGGGTGGCCGTGTTGAACGGCTGCTCCACGTAGTCCTGGCCGCCGTACAGCGCGCGGATCTCCCCGGTGTTCGGGTCGATGGAGACGATCGCCGCGCGCAGGTCCGGGCTGGCGGGGTCGTCGCCCTGCCACAGCCCCGCCGCCGTGTCGGCCGCGGTCTGCTGCAGCTTCGGGTCGATCGTCGTGGTGATCTTGTAGCCGCCGGTGTCGAGCTGCTCCTCGGTGAACTGCCCGGAGCGCACGAGCTCCTTGCGCACCTCCTCGAGGATGTAGCCGGTCTGACCGCCCTTGCTGTTGGAGGCCGCCGGCTTGGGCTTCACCTCGGGGAACTGCGCCTGCTGCCGCTCGGCGTCGGTGATGTACCCCGCCTCGGCCATGCGGTCGATCGAGCGCTCCCAGCGGGCCTGCGCCTGCTCGGGGTTGACCTCCGGGTCCCAGTTGCTGGGCGAGGGAATCACGCCCGCCAGCAGGGCCGACTCCGAGTAGGTGAGGTCCTTGGCCGACTTGCCGAAGTACGCCTGCGACGCCGCCTCGACGCCGTACGCGCCGCGGCCCCAGTAGATGGTGTTGAGGTAGTTCTCGAGCACCTGCTCCTTGGGCTGGGCCTGGGCGACCTTCAGCGCGATGATCGCCTCCTTCGCCTTGCCGACGTAGGAGGTGGTGGTGTCGGTGTAGTAGCGCTCGACGTACTGCTGCGTGAGCGTCGAGGCGCCCTGCAGCGATCCGCCCCGCACGTTGTTCCACGCCGAGCGGACGATGCCCTTCGGGTCGATGCCGATGTTCGTCCAGAAGGACTGGTCCTCCGACGCGACGACGGCGTCGCCGATGTGCTTCGGCAGGTCCTCGTAGTTGACGATGACGCGCTTCTGCAGCGCGAACGTGCCCATCTCGGAGCCGTCCGCCCAGTACACCGAGGTGGCCTGGTCGTTGACCGAGTCGAGGTTGTCCGGGATCCGCACCGACGCCCACGCCATCGCGAACGCGCCCACGCCGAGCGCGACGAGGGCGAGGATCGCGCCGAGGATGATGCGCCACGACGGCAGCCAGCGCCCGACCGGGCCCTTGTTCGGGCGCGGGTAGTTCCAGAACCGGCGTCGGCGGGCCGACTGCCGGGCCGGTCGCGCTGCGTTCCGCGTGCTCGCCACGTCCTGCCTTCCTGCTGGGGGATCGTCCGCTCCGCGCCGCCGCGGCTCGCGACCGGCGGGAGCACCGGCGGGTCACGGCAGCCCGGGCGCACGGGGCCAATCAAGAACCCTAGGCGATGCCCCTTCCCCCGGCCCGGCCAGGCGCCCCGTCCCGTCGTGATCCGCCCGGCCTCTCCCCCCGGGAGCCCCCGTGGCTCCGCTGAACCTTCACAAACCGGGCGGCGGTGATTGCGCGGCCGGGTGCGCGGGCCTATGGTCTGGTGACCACGATGTATCGACTCGATACGTCGAGATGACATCGAGACGACATCGAGACGACAAGCCGGCGCCCCGGGCGCCCCGGGGACGACGGAGGGGGGCCCGCCGTGCGCAGCCGCTCCGACCTGCTGGAGACCGCCGTCCTCGGCGTCCTCAGCTCCTCCCCGCTGCACGGGTACGAGCTGCGCAAGCAGCTGTCCCTGCTGCTGGGCCGGTTCCGTGCGTTCTCCTACGGCACGCTCTACCCGGCGCTGAAGTCGCTGCAGGCCCGCGGCCTCATCGCCGCGGCCGAGCCGGCGCCGGCCGCCCCGCCCGCTCGGGGCGGCAAGGCGCGCGCGGCGCGCCGCGCCGCCGGCGGGCCCGACGCCGCGGCCGCCCCCTCCCGGGTGGCCGGACGGCGGGCGCGCATCGTCTACGAGCTGACGGCCGAGGGCAAGGAGCACCTCCAGGCCGTGCTCGCGTCCTCGGGCCCCGCGGCCTGGGAGGACGAGAGCTTCGACGTCCGGTTCGCGCTGTTCGCGCAGACCGACGCCGACACCCGCCTGCGCATCCTGGAGGGCCGGCGCACCCGGCTCACCGAGCGGCTGGAGGCGGTCCGTGAGTCCGCGGCGCGCACGTTCGAGCGGCTCGACGAGTACACGCTCGAGCTGCAGCGCCACGGGCTCGAACAGGTCGAGCGCGAGGTGCGCTGGCTCGACGGCCTCATCACCACCGAGAGGGACCGCGCCGCCCGGCGCGGACCCCACAACGAGAAGGAGCGAGGATGACCTCCATCCGCGTCGCCATCGTCGGCGTTGGCAACTGTGCATCGTCCCTGGTCCAGGGCGTGCACTACTACCGTGACGCCGACCCGGCCAGCACGGTTCCGGGTCTCATGCACGTGCAGTTCGGCGACTACCACGTGCGGGACCTCGAGTTCGTGGCGGCGTTCGACGTCGACGCGAAGAAGGTCGGTTTCGACCTCGCCGAGGCGATCCACGCCTCCGAGAACAACACCATCAAGATCGCCGACGTCCCCCCGACGGGCGTGACGGTCCTGCGCGGCCCGACCATGGACGGTCTGGGCACGTACTACCAGGACACCATCGAGGAGTCGCCGGCCGAGGCCGTCGACGTCGTCCAGGCGCTCAAGGACGCCCGCGTCGACGTGCTCGTGTCCTACCTGCCGGTGGGCTCCGAGCAGGCCGACAAGTTCTACGCGCAGTGCGCCATCGACGCGGGCGTGGCCTTCGTCAACGCGCTGCCCGTCTTCATCGCCTCCGACCCGGAGTGGGCGAAGAAGTTCGAGGACGCCGGCGTGCCGATCGTCGGCGACGACATCAAGTCGCAGGTGGGCGCCACGATCACGCACCGCGTGCTCGCCAAGCTGTTCGAGGACCGCGGCGTCATCCTGGACCGCACCTACCAGCTCAACGTCGGCGGCAACATGGACTTCAAGAACATGCTGCAGCGCGACCGCCTGGAGTCGAAGAAGGTCTCCAAGACCCAGGCCGTGACGTCCAACCTCACCGGCCCGCTGGCCGGCAAGAAGGACGACCGCAACGTCCACATCGGCCCGTCGGACTATGTCGCCTGGCTCGACGACCGCAAGTGGGCGTACGTGCGCCTCGAGGGCCGCGCGTTCGGCGAGGTGCCGCTGAACCTGGAGTACAAGCTCGAGGTGTGGGACTCCCCCAACTCGGCCGGCATCATCATCGACGCCGTCCGCGCCGCCAAGATCGCCAAGGACCGGGGCATCGGCGGCCCGATCCTGTCGGCGTCGACGTACTTCATGAAGTCCCCGCCGGAGCAGATGGAGGACCAGCAGGGCCGCGCCCAGCTGGAGGCCTTCATCCGCGGCGAGGTCGAGCGCTGACCTGCGCGGTCAGTCCCGCACCGCCACGACGGGCGGCCCGGTCCCCACGCGGGGACGGGGCCGCCCGTCGGCGCTCCCGGCGACCCGTAGGGTGAGCGCGTGGGTGTCATCTCCGAGCTGCGCGCCCTGCTGCGCCTGCCGGGCTTCCGGAAGCTCTTCGCGGTCCGCCTGGTCTCGCAGGCGGGCGACGGCATGTTCCAGGTCGGCCTCGCCTCGCTGCTGTTCTTCTCCCCCGAGTCGCAGGGCTCCGCACCCGCCATCGCCGGGGCGTTCGCCGTCATGCTGGCACCCTTCACGATCGTCGGGCCGTTCGCCGGGGTGTTCCTGGACCGGTGGCGCCGCCGGCAGGTGCTGGTGTGGGGCAACGCCGTGCGCGTCGTGGTCACGCTCGCGATGTCCGGCGTCATGCTCGCGCTCGGCGGCGGCAACCCGTGGGTGCCGGTGCTCGGCCTCGCGGCCCTGAGCGTCAACCGGTTCCTGCTCGCCGGGCTGTCGGCCGGCATGCCGCGCGTCGTCGACGGCCCGCTGCTGCTCACCGCCAACTCCCTGGCGCCGACCCTCGGCGCGGGCGCGGCGTTCGTGGGCGGCGGCATCGGGTTCGTGCTCGGGCTGGCGATCGCGCCGGGCCGGCTGCACGACGCCGCCGCGCTGGTGTGCGCCGCCGTCGTCTTCGCCGCCGCGTCGGCGCTGGCGCTGCGGCTCGCGCCCGACCAGCTGGGCCCGGAGCGCCCCGCCCGCGGCGACCTGCGGGCCGAGCTCGCCGCCGTCGTGCGCAACCTCGCCTCCGGCGCCCGCTACCTCGCCGCCCGCCGCACCCCCGGCCAGGCGCTGCTGGTCATGGCGGCGCACCGGTTCCTGTACGGCGTCGTCTTCATCGCCTCGATCCTCATCTCGCGCAACCTGCTGTCCCCGCCCGGCGACACGTCGGCCGGCCTCGCGACGTTCGGCATCGTCATCGGGCTCACCGGCGTGGGCGGCGCGGGCGCGGTGCTGATCACGCCGACGCTGTCGCGGTACACCGGCCCGCAGGTGTGGATCGCGCTCATGCTGCTGGTCGCCGCCGCGTCCCAGCTGCTGCTGTGCACGACGCCGTCGCGCCCGGTCGTCTTCGTGGGCGCGGCGCTGCTCGGCCTGGCAGCGCAGAGCACCAAGATCGCCGTCGACACGATCGTCCAGCGCGACACCCACGACGACTTCCGCGGCCGTGCCTTCGCCTTCTACGACGTGCTGTACAACGCCGCGTTCGTCGGCGCCGCGGCGCTGGCCGCGTTCGTGGTGCCCGACGACGGCTGGTCCCGCGGGCTGTTCGCCGTCCTCGCCGTGCTGTACGTGGTGGTGGCCGCGCTGATGTGGCTACGCGGCGCCCGCGAGCCGCGCGGGGTGGAGCTGCCGCGGCAGGTCGCCGGCCGCTGAGGGCCCGGCTCGCCGCCGCGGGCCGCGAGCGCCGCGCTCCGTCGTCTCCCGGCGTCGGCGCCCGTGCACCCGAGTGAACGGCGGCCGATGAGCCGAGCCCCGAAAACAGGTCGATATGCGCCGGGGAATATCGCAGGCTCGTGAGACGTCGTAGACATCGGTCGTGCGCAGCGTCGCCGCGGTCACCCCACCACCTTCCAGCCACCGGAGGCCCCATGGACGCCGCTGCCGCCCCGCCCACCGCCGCCCGCGCCGAACCGACGGCCGAGGCGAGCACCGGCGCGCCCGCCGCCGTCCCCGCCGACCTGCGCCCGGGCGTCCCGGCCGGCGCGCCGGCGTCGGACCGGCTGCCGCGCGAGCACGTCACCGTCATCGCCCTGCTGCTCGTCGCGGCGTTCGTGGTCATCCTCAACGAGACGACCATGGGCGTGGCGCTGCCGCCGATCATGGAGGACCTCGGCGTCACGGCGGCCACCGGTCAGTGGCTCACCACCGTGTTCATGCTGACCATGGCCGTGGTCATCCCGGCCACCGGGTTCCTGCTGCAGCGCATCGGCACGCGCGGGTCCTACCTGGTGGCGATGTCGCTGTTCACCACGGGCACGCTGCTGGCCGCGCTGGCGCCGGGCTTCGGCGTGCTGGTCACCGCGCGCGTCGTCCAGGCGAGCGGCACCGCGATCATGATGCCGCTGCTCATGACCACGGTGATGAACATCGTGCCGCCGCACCACCGCGGCCGCGTCATGGGCAACGTCTCGCTCGTCATCGCCGCGGCCCCGGCCATGGGCCCGACCCTGTCGGGCGCCGTCCTCGAGCCGCTGGGCTGGCGCGGCGTCTTCGGCGTCGTGCTGCCCATCTCCGTCGCGGCGCTCGTCCTCGGCGCCGTCAAGGTGCGCGACGTCTCGGAGCGCGCCCGCAAGCGCCTCGACCTGCCGTCGCTGCTGCTGTCCGCCGTCGGCTTCGGCAGCCTGATCTTCGGGCTGTCCGCGCTGGGCGAGGGCGGCGCGTCGCCGGTGCCGCCGGCCGTGCCGCT
The DNA here is from genome assembly GCF_046535855.1 of Puerhibacterium sp. TATVAM-FAB25. Lineage (NCBI taxonomy): Bacteria > Bacillati > Actinomycetota > Actinomycetes > Micrococcales > Promicromonosporaceae > Puerhibacterium > Puerhibacterium sp. TATVAM-FAB25. Next base: position 11,313 of record NZ_JAXUAK010000018.1, read on the forward strand.
CGTCGTCGGCGCCGGCGTGCTGGCGCTGTTCGCGTGGCGGCAGACGGCGCTGCAGCGGGCCGACGACGCGCTGCTCGACCTGCGCGTCTTCGCCTCGCGCGGGTTCTCCACGGGCCTGGCGGCGCTGGCCGTGAGCATGCTCGCGATGTTCGGCGCGCTCATCCTGCTGCCGCTGATCCTGCAGGACGCGCTGGGCCTCGAGCCGCTGGCCACCGGCCTGCTCGTGCTGCCCGGCGGCCTGGCGATGGGCCTGCTCGGGCCCGTGGTCGGCAACCTCTACGACCGCGTCGGCCCGCGGCCGCTGGTGATCCCCGGCGCCGTGCTGGTCATCGTCGCGATGGCCGGGATGGCCACCGTGCACGCGGACACGTCGTGGGGCTTCGTGCTCGCGGCGCACGTGGTGCTCAGCCTGGGCCTGAGCCTGCTGTTCACGCCGCTGTTCACCACCGCGCTGGGGTCGCTGACGCCGCGGTTCTACTCGCACGGCTCCGCCGCCATCGGCACGGTGCAGCAGCTCGCGGGCGCGGCCGGCACGGCCATGTTCGTGGCGCTGTTCAGCATCCGGTCCGAGGCGCTGCTGGCCGACGGCGCGGGGACCGCGGAGGCGCTCACCGGCGGCGCGCGCCTGGCGTTCGTCGTCGGGGCGGCCGTGATGGTCCTGGCCGTCGCGGTCGGCTCCACGCTCCGCAAGCCGGCGGAGGCCCCGGTGGGCCACGGCGCCCACTGACGCCCGCGGCCGCCCGTTTCCCGCCGACGGCTAGAGAACCAGGACGGAACTTCCTCGGTTTCGTCCTGGTTCTCTAGCCGTCGCTCTTCGTGGGCTGCCGGCGTCGACGCCTCGGGACAGCCTCGTCACGGAGCGCGACCCGCTGCGCTGCCCTGGAGCGACACAGGACCGCGAGGGGCCGGCCGGGCCGGCGCCCAGGCCCGCGCGCGGAGCACCGGACGCACGTCCCGTGACACCGCCCCTGACCACGCGTCCGCGCCGGTGAACCGCAGCACCACGTGCCCGGCGGCGACGAGCGGGTTCTGCCGCGCCCGGTCCCGGTAGAGCGCACCGCCGGCCGAGTGCACGGCGGCCCCGTCGATCTCCACGAGCAGCCAGCGGCCACCCCCGAGGTACCAGGCGAGGTCGCAGCGCGCCACGACCTTCCCCACCTCGTCCACGAGCTCGAGCTGCAGGACGTCCGGCGGGATGCCCGCGTCGATGCAGTCGGCACGAGCCCACGACTCCGCCGGCGACTCCGCGCGGCCGTCCGCCTGGTCCCACCAGTCGTGCGTGCGCGCGACGCCCCGGCGTCCTCGAGCGAGGTCGTGGGCGCGGTCCAGCCCACGGCGCGTGACGAGCCGTCGACGGAGCGCGCTGTCCAGCACCGCGAGCGCCGTCCGGCGCTCCAGCGCGGGCACGGCCTGCGCCAACGCCGTCTCGACCGGCACGACGAGCCGCCCGTGGCGCAGGTGGAACCCCCGCGGGCCGGCGTACCGGCGCAGGACGACGCCGTCCCGCGCCCGCCGCTCCCGGCGATCACGCCGCGCCACCTCCACCGCCACGTGGGGCGGCAAGCCCTCGATGCCGTGCAGCACCAGAGCGGTCTGCCCGACGGCGACGACGTCGGGCCCGTGCGCGAGCAGCCCCAGCCACGCCGCACGGCGACGTCGGTGGACGTGCACGTCATCACGGGCCCGGTCCGGGTCGTCGCGTCCGGTGGGCGAGGTGGCGACCGTGTCGTAGACCCCGTGCGCCACCCTGTGGAGACGACCGCCGGCCAGCGCCCGCGAGATCCTGCGCTCGTTGACGCCCGCAGCCGTCAGCTGGTCGCGCCTGACGAGCCCCTCCTGCTGGCGCAGCAGCATGACCACGTCGTCGGGCCACGGCTTCACAGGTCGCACCCGACCAGCGCACCAGAGAACGCTCGCGACGGCTTTCAGCCCTGTGGACAAGCTCCGCCTCCACCCGCCGACGGCTGGAGAACCAGGACGAAACTCCGTGGGTTTCGTCCTGGTTGTCTAGCCGTCGGCCGCATCAGGGTGGTCGGACAGACGCGTCGCGCAGCCCGCGCACGCGTCGCGCAGCCCGAGCACGCGTCGGGCGGCCCGCCGGGTCAGCCCTGCTGCGCCTCCTCGCGCTCCGCCCACCAGGCGCGCAGCTCCTGCTCGGCCCGCTCCACGCCGAGCGGCCCGTGCTCCATGCGCAGCGCCAGCAGGTGCTTGTACGCCTGCCCCACCACCGGGCCGGGCCTGATGCCGAGCAGCGCCATGATCTGCGAGCCGTCCAGGTCGGGCCGGATGGCGTCGATCTCCTCCTGCGCGCGCAGCGCCGCGATGCGCTGCTCCAGCTCCGAGTACGCGTCCGACAGCCGCTTGGCCTTGCGCCGGTTGCGCGTCGTGGAGTCGGCGCGGGTCAGGCGGTGCAGCCGCTCGAGCAGCGGGCCGGCGTCGGTGACGTAGCGGCGCACCGCCGAGTCGGTCCACACGCCCTCGCCGTAGCCGTGGAACCGCAGGTGCAGCTCCACCAGCCGGGCGACGTCCTTGACCACCTGCTTCTCGTACTTCAGCGCCTTGAGCCGCTTGGCCACGAGCTTGGCGCCGACCACCTCGTGGTGGTGGAAGCTCACGCCGCCGCCCGGCTCGAACCGCCGCGTCGCCGGCTTGCCGACGTCGTGCAGCAGCGAGGCCAGCCGCAGCACCAGGTCGGGCGCGGGCACGGGCCCGTCCGGCCCGGTCTCCTGCGCGATCGCCTGCTCCAGCACCGTCAGGGAGTGCTGGTAGACGTCCTTGTGCCGGTGGTGCTCGTCGATCTCCAGCTGCAGCGCCGGCAGCTCGGGCAGCACGTGCTCGGCCAGGCCGGTGTCCACGAGCACCTCGAGGCCCGCCCGCGGCCGGTCGCTGAGCAGCAGCTTGGTCAGCTCGGCCTGCACGCGCTCGGCCGAGACGATCTCGATCCGCTGCGCCATCGCGACGACGGCCGCGAGCGTGCCGGCCTCGACGGCGAACCCGAGCTGGCCGGCGAACCGCGCGGCGCGCATCATCCGCAGCGGGTCGTCGTCGAACGAGCGCTCCGGCGCGATCGGGGTGCGCAGCACACCGCGGGCCAGGTCCGCCAGCCCGTCGAACGGGTCGACGAACGTGAGGTCCGGCACGCGCACGGCCATCGCGTTGACGGTGAAGTCGCGCCGCGACAGGTCGCCCTCGAGGGTGTCGCCGAAGGCGACCACCGGTTTGCGGGAGGCCGGGTCGTACTCGTCGCTGCGGTAGGTGGTCACCTCGACGACGACGTCGCCCGCGCCGTCGCGCGCGAACCGGCGCGCGCCGATGGTGCCGAACGCCTTGCCGATGTCCCAGTGGGCGTCGCCCCAGCGGGCGAGCAGCGCCTGGGTCTCGTCCGGCGTGGCCGACGTCGCGAAGTCGAGGTCGTTGCTCGCGCGGCCGAGGAACGCGTCGCGCACCGGTCCGCCGACGAGCGCCAGCTCGTGCCCGGCGGCGCGGAACAGCTCGCCCAGCTCCAGAGCGGCCGGCGCCATCGTGGTGAGCACGCCGAGGGCGCGGCGCAGCAGGTCCTGCTCAGGGGTCGACACGACCTCCGAGTCTCCCAGATCCGGGGGCGGGTCGCGTACTCGGTAGGGTTGTCCACATGTCTTCCCCGGCGCAGGCGAACGGAGGTCCTGGACGCACCGGACGTCCCGCCCCCAGGCCTGCGCCGCGCCCGGGGCCCCCGCGCACCGGCGTCGCACGCCCCGGACCAGGGCCGTCGCCCGAGGCCGACGGCGTCGCCCGCCCGGCCGCGGAGGGCGCCCCTCGGCCGTCCGAGGGCGGCCAGCGTCCCGCGACCGGCCGGAACGGCACGGGCGAGAACGGCACCGGACCGCACGACGCCGGTCCCCACGGCACGGGCGAGAACGGCACGCCGCGCCCCGCGGCGCTCCCGTCGAACGGCCGGCCGAAGCCCGGGCCGCACCGCCCGGCCGCACCGCTGCCCGGCCCGCCGTCGCCGACGGCCCCCGGCGCCATGACCCCTGCCACCGCGGCCCCGACCACCGCGACCCCTGCCACCGCGACACCGGCCACCGTGCGCCCGGCGCGGCGGCCGGCGCACGGCGGGCGGCCCGTGCCCCCGGGGGGCAGCCCGCTGCGCGTCGACCCGTCGACCCTGCGGACGGCCCCCGGCGCTCCCCCGGGGTCGGGCGGGCTCGGCCCCCTGCCGCCCACCACCCCGCCCCAGCAGCACCTGCCGGTCGTCGAGGAGACCTCCGCCGGCGGCGTCGTCGTGCGCGCCACCGCCGAGGGGCCGCACGCCGCCGTCATCGTGCGCCGCAACCGCGCCGGTCGCCTCGAGTGGTGCCTGCCCAAGGGCCACCTGGAGGGCGTCGAGACGCCGCCGGAGGCCGCGGTGCGCGAGGTGTTCGAGGAGACCGGCATCGTGGGCCGCGTCCGCACCACGCTCGGCATCATCGACTACTGGTTCAGCGGCGAGACGCGCCGCGTCCACAAGGTGGTGCACCACTACCTGCTCACCATGACCGGCGGCCACCTCACCGTGGAGGGGGACCCCGACGGCGAGGCCGAGGACGCCTTCTGGGTGGCCGTGGCCGAGCTGCCCCAGCGCCTGAGCTACCCCAACGAGCAAAAGCTCGCCGTCGTCGCGCAGCAGCTCCTCGCCCGCGACCCGGGCCTGGCGCACGGCGCCGGGGAGTGACGCCGTGCCCCTGACCTCCCCCGAGGGCCGCTCGGTCGGCGCCGCCCCGCGCCCGCGGCGCGGCGTCCGGCGGCTGCTCGCCGCCGCCTCGCTCGCCCTCGCCGCCGTCGCCCTGCCGGCGGTCGCGCCCGCGCTCGCCGGCTCCCCCGCCGCTGCGCCGCACCGCACGGCCGGCGTCGTCGAGAGCGTCCGCACCGCCGACGCCGCGACCGCCGCGACGACCACCGCTGCCGCGAGCACGTCGACGGCCGCCACCGGCGGCGCCACCGCGCCCGTCGCCGTGGCCGACGACGACGTCACGGTGACGCTGCGGTCCGTCACGCCGCAGGTGGCGGGCCCGGGCGACACCGTCCGCGTCACCGTGACGGTCACCAACCCCACCGCCGCCCCGCTCGAGGGCGCGACGGCGGAGCTCGGCGTCGGCTGGCGGCCCCTCGTCACGCGCAGCGCGCTGGCCACCTGGACCGACGAGGGCACCAGCCGCCTCGCCACGGCGCAGGAGCGCCTCGACGTGCCCACGGTCCCGGCCGGCGGCCAGGTCGACGTCGTCCTCGAGCTCGCCGTCGACAACCTGGGCCTCACCGGCGCCGCGCGCGGCCCGCGGGAGATGTCCGTGGCGGTGCGCGGCGACGGTGCTGTGGTCGCGGCGGCGCGCACGTTCCTCCTGTGGGACCCCGACCGCGACGCCGACCGCGACGCCGACAATGACGCCGACGGTGACGCGCCGGGCACCGCGGGCGCCGCCGACGCGGGCGCCGTCCGGCTCAGCCTGCTCGCCCCCGTCACGGGCCCGGCGGTCGACCCCGCCGACGGGTCGACGGTCGAGGACCTCGCGCCCCTGGCGGCCGAGGACGGCCGCCTCAGCCGCGAGCTCGACGCCGTCGACGCGGCCGCGTCGGCGTCGGGCACGCGCGGCGTGCTGTCGCTCGCGGTCGACCCGGCTCTGGTGGCCGCCGCGAGCGCGTCGTCCGACGCCGCCGTGGCCGGCTGGGCCGACCGTGCCGCCGGGATGGCCGAGGCCACCGACGTGCACCCGCTGCCGCCCTACGACCCCGACCTGTCCGCGCTCGCCCACGCCGACCTGAGCGCCGGCTCGCTCGGGTCCTTCGTCAGCACCCCGCTGCCGGGCGGCGGGGACGTCCCGGAGGGCTGGGCCCAGCCGCTCGCGTGGCCCGGCGGCGACACCGCGCCCGACCTCGAGACCCTCGGCGCCGCCCGCTCCGCCGGGCTCGAGCTCGCCGTCGTCCCCGACGGCTACGAGGCCGTGCGCGGCACGGCCTCCGGCCTCGCCGCGATGGAGACGCCGAGCGGCCGGCTGCGCACGATCGTCGCCGACGGCCCGCTGTCCGACGCCCTGGCCACGGGCACCGACACGGCCGACGGCGTCCTCGCCGCGTCGCCGGCGGCGACGGCGCAGCGGCTCCTCGCCGAGACCGCCGTCGTGGCCAACCAGGGCGACGACGAGGAGACCCCGCACGTGGTGGCGGTGCTGCCGCGCGGGTGGGACCCCGACCTCCAGGCGCTGCGCACGGCGCTCACGGCGCTGCGCACCTCCGGCTGGACCACGGTGACGCCGCTCGGGGCCCTGCTCGACGGCCCGGCGCCGGCCGTCGACCGGGTCACGCTCGAGGACGAGGAGCGGCAGGACGGCGAGCTCGGCGTCGCCTCCGTGCACCGCCTGGACGCCGCCCGGCAGGGCCTGTCCGACTTCGCGTCGGCGGCCGCCGACCCGGCCACGCTCGCCGACGCCCAGGGCGCCGTGGCCGCGCCGCTCGCCGTGGCGTACCGGTCCGCGGCCGACGACCGGTCCGTGGCGGTCGACGCCGCGGTCGAGCGCGCCGACGCCCAGCGCGCGGGGCTGTCCGTGGTGCACCGCTCCGACGTGACCCTCATCAGCGCGGCCGGCGACATCCCCGTGCTCGTGCGCAACGACCTGGGCACCGACGTCACCGTCGCCGTGGTGCTGCAGCCCGAGGACGGGCGCCTCACCGTCGACTCCCGGCCCACGACGACGATCCCCGCCGGCGCGTCGGGCGAGGTCCGCGTGCCGGTGCGCGCCATCGGGTCGGGCGACGTCGACGTCGAGGTGCGCCTGCTGACCCCCGACGGCACCGTCGCCGCGGAGCCCTGGTCCTTCCAGATCCGCGTCCGGGCCGGCTGGGAGACCGTCGGCACGGCCGTGGTCGCCGCCGTCGTCGGCGTGCTCTTCCTCGCGGGCATCTGGCGCACGGTGCGGCGCGGCCGCAGCGAGCGGCGCACCACCGGCGAGCACGTCCCCACCCCGAACGCGGCCGCCTGACCGCGCGTCCCGAGAGGCAGGCATGACCGACAGCACCAGCCCGCGCACCCCCGGCGAGCGTCCGCGCGACGCCCGGGCGGCGCGTGCCGCGCTGCGCACGCCGCCGCGGCACGCCGCGCCGAAGGGCCGTCGTGCCCGCAGGGCGCGGGCGCAACGGGCGGCTGCGGCTGCGGGTGCCGGTCCGACGGCGGTCGACGCCGCGGCGACGACGTTCGAGGAGACCACGGCGACCCAGGAGGCGGGCACCGGGGACGCCCCGGGCACGGCGGCGGCGTGGACCGCCGACCTGCGGCGCGGGTCGCTGCTCATGACGATCGGCACGGCGGCCTCCCGGGCCTCCGGCCAGGTCCGCACGATGCTGCTGGTCGGCGCGATCGGCACGCTGGGCGCGGTCGCGAACGCCTTCGACATCGCCAACACGCTGCCGAACATGCTGTTCGCGCTGCTGGCGGCCGGCGTGCTGCAGGCCGTGCTCATGCCGCAGATCATGCGTGCCATGCAGGCTCCGGACGGCCGCGAGCGCCTCGACAAGCTGCTGACGCTCTCGCTCCTGGGCATCCTGCTCATCAGCGTGGTGCTCGTGGTGCTGGCGCCGTGGCTCGTGGGCCTGTTCACGCTGGGCGACACCTGGACGTCCGAGCAGCGCGAGCTCGCCACCGTCTTCGCCTACTGGTGCGTGCCGCAGGTCTTCTTCTACGGCGTGTTCACGCTGCTGGGCCAGGTGCTCAACGCCCGCGGCCGGTTCGGCGCGTACGGCTGGGCACCCGTGGCCAACAACGTGGTCTCCGTGGTGGGCTTCGGGGCGTTCATCCTGCTGTACGGCTCGGCGCCCGACGGCGGCATCAACGACGTGGGCGGGTGGTCGACGGGCCAGACGGTCCTGCTGGCCGGCACCGCGACCCTCGGCATCGCCGCTCAGGCGGCGATCCTCGTCGGCGCGCTGCGCCGCGCGGGCTTCCGCTGGCGCTTCCGGCTCGGCCTGCGGGGCATCGGCCTGCGGACCGCCGGCAAGGTGGTCGGCTGGACCATCGGCGCCGTCGTCCTGGAGCAGGTCGGGGTCACGTTCCTCAAGAACGTCACGAGCGCCGCCAGCGGGGCCGCCGAGGCGGCCGACGTCGCCGGCAACGCCGCCTACACCAACGCGATGACGATCTACCTGCTGCCGCACTCGCTCGTCGTCGTCTCCATCGTCACCGCCCTGTTCCCCCGCATGAGCGCCGCAGCAGCGGCCGGCGACGTCGACGGCGTGCGCCGCGACATGTCGACGGGCCTGCGCACGGCCGGGGTGTTCTCCGTGTTCTCGGCCGTGGTGATGCTGGTGCTGGCCCGGCCGCTGACCAAGTCGCTGCTGCCCACGCTGGGCCCGGCGGGCGTCGACGCCGGCGGGCCGGTGCTGCAGGCGATGGCGCTCGGCCTCGTGGCGCTCGGCATCACGGTGATGGTCAAGCGCATGTACTACGCCTTCGAGGACGGCCGCTCGATCTTCGTCATCCAGATCTTCGCGACGGCGAGCATGGTGGCCGCCCTGTGGGCGGCCACGCGGCTGCTGCCCGCCGAGCTGTGGGCCGTGGCGGCCGGCGCCGCCTACGCCCTGTCGACGTGGATCTCTGTGCTGCTGCGCGTGCGCGGCATGAGCCGCAAGCTGCACGGGATGGACGGCGCCCGCATCCTGCGCCTGTACGTGCGCGCGGGGGTCGCCGCCGCCGTCGCCGGCGTGACCGGTTGGTACCTGGCGCGGCTGTTCGGCGTCGACGGGGACCTGTCCTGGCCGCACGCGCTGGGCATCACCGCGGCGTGCGGCCTCGTCATGCTCGGCGCATACCTGGCCCTGCTCAAGCTCATGCGGGTGCGCGAGCTCGACGACGCCCTGCGGCCGATCCTGCGCCGGCTGGGGCGGTGACCGTGCGCCGGGGGCGTCCAGGTCGGCGCGGCGCGCCACCCGTACCATGTCCGGACCGATGCGGTCCGGTTCAATGGACCGTAGGACCGCGACGGAACGTAGAACGGAACGAGGAGCACCACGCTCCGCACCCGACGCCGAACGAGGAGGCCAGGTGAGCACCGTCCAGCCCGGCGGAACGACGCCGAGCCACGCGCCCATCGAGCCCGGGACCGTGATGGTCGGCCGGTACCGGCTCGAGCAGCCCACCAGCAGCGACCTCGCCGACGCCGAGGCCTGGCAGGCGCAGGACCAGATCCTCGCGCGACCGGTGCGCGTCACGTTCGTGAGCGGCCCGTACGCGCAGGCGGCCCTCGACGCCGCCCGCCGCGCCGCGCTGGTGTCCGACGGGCGCCTGGCCCGCGTGCTCGACGTCGGCAGCGCCGTCGTCGGCGGCACGGAGCGGCCCTACGTCATCTCCGAGCCGTACACCGGCTCCACGCTCACCGAGATCGTCTCGGGCGGGCTCGTGGACCCGCAGCAGGCGCGCTCGATCGTGGGCGAGGCGGCGGCCGCGCTCGACGCCGCCGCCCAGCGCGGCGTGCACCACCTGGCGCTGCGGCCGGAGGCCGTGCGGGTGGACGGCCACCGCGTCGTCGTCACCGGGCTGGGCATCGACGCCGGCCTCGCCGGCGTGGAGGGCGTGGCCACCGGTGGTGCGGCCGCCGACGCCCGCGACCTCGCCGCGCTGGCCTACTACGCGCTCACCGCGCGCTGGGCGGGCGACAGCCTCGACGAGCCGTGGATCACGCCGGACACCGTGCGTCCGCTGCCCGCGCAGCAGGACGAGCACGGCAACGTCGTGGCGCTGTCCGCCCTGGTGCCGCACGTCGACGCCGCGCTCGACGACCTCGTGCGCCGCACGCTCGGAGCCGGCTCCGGCACCGCCGAGGGCGAGGCAGTCCCGTCGACCCCGGGCGAGGTGGCAGCCGCGCTGCACCCGTGGAACGAGGTCTCCGGCGTGCTCGACATCCCCGACTTCGTGCAGCCGACCGCGACGACGCCGGCCGTGCCCGTGCGGCAGTCGGTCCGGGCGAACGGTGCCCCCTCGCGCCGTCCGACGACGGGGCGCATCGCGCGCGCCGGGGCGTACGGCGCCGGGGCGGCCGGTCTCGGTGCCGCCGCCGGGGCGGCGGGTGCCGCCGCCGCGCAGGGCGGTGCCGGCGGTGCGGGCGGTGGTACCGCGCCGGTACCGCCGCCCCCGCCGCCCGCCGGGTACGGCGCCGCACCGGGCTACGGGCCCGCCGGCCAGCCGACTCAGGCGTTCGACCCGGCCGCCACGCAGCAGTACGGGGCCCCGGCCGCCGGCGCGCCGTACGGGCAGGGCGCGCCGGGCGCGTTCGGGCAGGGCGCGCCGGGCGCGTTCGGGCAGCCGCCGCAGGGGTTCGCCGCGGAGCCCGCGCCAGACGCGGGCCCCGCGCAGGGACCCGGGTCCCCGGGTTTCTCGACGCAGCCCGCGCCGCGGCGCCGGGGCGTGAACCCGACGCCGATCGTGCTGGGGCTCGTGGTGGTCGCCGTGCTCGTGGGCGCCGGGTGGGCGGTGTCCCGCACGATCGCGCCGTTCGAGCCGCCGCTGGCCGACGAGCCGTCGGCGAGCGCGCCGGCCGCGGCGCCGTCGGGCGACGCCTCGGAGGGCGAGGAGGAGCCGGCCGAGGAGCCGGCACCGGAGGTGCGGCCGATCATCGCGGAGGGCGCCCAGGTGGACCCGGAGGGCGACGGCGAGAAGCCGGAGGCCGTGGACCTGGCCATCGACGGCGACCCGTCGACCTTCTGGTACACGTACACCTACAACTCGCCGCAGTTCGGCGGGCTGAAGAGCGGTGTCGGGTACGAGATCACGCTGCGCGAGACGGCGCCGGTCACCAAGATCACCCTCACGACCAACAGCGAGGGCGGTCACGTCGAGGTGCGGCAGGCCGACGCGGACAACCCGACCGAGGGGCCGGTGCTCGCCTCCGGGCCCTTCGCCCCCACGACGGAGCTGACCTTCGACGAGCCGGTGGAGGGCGACTCGTTCGTCCTGTGGATCACCGAGGTGCCGGACAGCGCAGGCAAGACCCGGCTCGAGCTGGACGAGATCCTCGTCCAGTGACGCCCCCGCCGTCGCCGCGCCGTCCCCCGGCGCGGCGACGCGCCGTGAGCCGACCCACGGAACATCAGCGGGCACGCCCGTGTTGACGCAGGCGGTGCCGGACCGCGACCCTCGCGACCACGTCCGGCGCCGAGACGAAGGAGAAGACGTGACTGACCAGGCCACCGAGACCACCGTGCACGACGTCGTGATCGTCGGCTCCGGCCCCGCCGGCTACACCGCCGCGGTGTACGCCGCGCGCGCGGGCCTCGCCCCCGTCGTGCTCGCAGGCTCGGTCACGGCGGGCGGCGCCCTGATGAACACCACCGAGGTGGAGAACTTCCCGGGCTTCCCCGAGGCCGTCATGGGCCCCGACCTCATGGACAAGATGCGCGAGCAGGCCGAGAAGTTCGGTGCGCAGGTGGTGTGGGACGACGCCGAGCAGGTCGAGCTGACCGGTGAGATCAAGACCGTCGTCACGGGCGGCGGCGACACCTACCGCGCGCGCGCCGTCATCCTCGCGACCGGCTCCGCGTACCGCGAGCTGGGTCTGCCGGACGAGAAGCGCCTGTCGGGCCGCGGCGTGTCGTGGTGCGCCACCTGCGACGGGTTCTTCTTCCGCGAGCAGAACATCGCCGTCGTCGGCGGTGGCGACTCCGCGATGGAGGAGGCGACCTTCCTCACGCGCTTCGCGTCGAAGGTCACCGTGCTCCACCGCCGCGACTCGCTGCGCGCGTCGAAGATCATGGCCGAGCGCGCCCTGGCGAACCCCAAGATCGAGTTCGCCTGGAACAGCGAGGTCGTCGGCATCACCGGCGAGAACAAGGTCGAGTCGCTGACCGTGCGCGACACCGTCACCGGTGCCACGCGCGAGATGCCGGTCACCGGCCTGTTCGTGGCCATCGGCCACGAGCCGCGCACCGACCTCGTCAAGGGTCAGGTCGACCTGGACGACGAGGGCTACATCGTCGTCCAGGGCCGCTCGACCCGCACCAACCTGCCCGGCGTGTTCGCCTGCGGCGACGCCGTCGACCACACCTACCGCCAGGCCATCACCGCCGCGGGCTCCGGCTGCTCCGCGGCCCTGGACGCCCAGGCGTACCTCACCGCGCTGGCCGACGCCGCCGGCGAGGCCGACCTGGCCGGCACCCCCGCCGTCCCGAACCCCGACGGTCTGCCTGCCGCGCTCGAGCAGGTCGGCTGACCGCCCTCCCCGCTGCCGAAGGAGCACCTCCATGACCGACGAGACCACCACCACCGGCACGGTCGCCGTCACCGACGACACCTTCAAGGCCGAGGTCCTCGAGTCCGACCTCCCCGTGATCGTGGACTTCTGGGCCACCTGGTGCGGCCCGTGCCGCATGGTCGCCCCGATCCTCGAGGAGATCGCCGAGGAGTACGCGGGCCGCCTGAAGGTCACCAAGCTCGACACCGACGCCAACCAGGCCACGACGATGGCCTACGGCATCGTGTCGATCCCGACGCTCAACGTCTACAAGGGCGGCGAGCTCGTGAAGTCGATCGTCGGCGCCCGCCCGAAGAAGGCGCTGCTCGCGGAGATCGAGCCCGTGCTGGAGGGCTGACCGCCCGCACGGCCGAGCACGGCTCGACCGTTCACGAGGCCGGCATCCCCGGTCCGCACCGCCCGGTGCGGCCGTCGGGTGCCGGCCTCGTCGCGTCCGGGGCACCCTCTCTCCCGCTACGACGAGTTCACAGCACACTCACGCGCGTGTCTCGTTCTGCGCGCGTCGCTGCTGTGACTGGACTGTGTCGTGTACGGTGCGACGCATGCCTCGCAAACTGCCCGCCGAGCTCGTCACCCGGCTCCTGAGGGAAGGGCTCGGTCCGCGCGCGATCGTCGAGCACCTGCGCGAGCACGAGGGCGTCGTCGTCTCCCCGCAGGCGATCTCCACCTTCCGCCAGCGGCACACCGACGTGCCGCCGCAGCACTCCACCCGCCGCATCGTGCCGTGGGAGGTGCGGCCCGAGCACCGCACCAGCGGCTACCGGCGCGCCATCCTCGCCTACCACCGCCGGGCCGAGGGTCGGGCCCTCTCCGGCGAGGAGCGCCGCAACCTCGACCACGTCGAGGCGAAGCTGCGCGCGACAGACCAGGTCATCAGCTATGACCCGGACGAGGGCTGGATCCTCGTCCCCGCCAGGCCCGGTGTCGACACCGGGATCATCCGAGAGCCGGAGGCGTCCATGACGCAGAGCACCCCTCGCCCGCACCAGCACAGCACGACGGCCGCCGGCGCGGCAGCGGCCGCTGCGGCGGGGGCTGCCACGGCTCCGGCCGCCTCGCCCGCGGCGCCCGCAGGCCTGACGGGCTCCGCGGCGCCGCGCGACGGCGTCGCCGGCACGCGCCTCGACCCCTGGTTCGGCGCCTACGCCGAGCGGGCCCACGGCATGCGCGCCTCCGAGATCCGCGCCCTGTTCTCCGTGGCGAACCGCCCGGAGGTCGTCTCCCTCGCCGGTGGCATGCCGAACATCGAGGGCCTGCCGCTCGAGGTGATCGGCGAGGCCATGCAGCGCCTCATCACGACGCGCGGCACCACGGCGCTGCAGTACGGGTCCGGGCAGGGCGACGAGACGCTCCGCGAGCGCATCCTCGAGGTCGTCGCGATGGAGGGCATCACCGCGCACCCGGACGACGTCGTCGTGACCACCGGCTCCCAGCAGGGCCTCGACCTGGTGACGCGCATCTTCGTCGACCCGGGCGATGTCGTCCTCGCCGAGGCGCCGTCCTACGTCGGCGCGCTCGGCGTCTTCCGCTCGTACCAGGCGGAGGTGCGGCACGTGGAGATGGATGCCGACGGCCTCGTCCCCGAGGCGCTCGAGCGGGCCATCGTCGCGGCCCACGACGCCGGACGGCGCGTCAAGTTCCTCTACACGATCCCGAACTTCCACAACCCCGCCGGCGTCACGCTCTCTCTGGCGCGCCGCCACCGGGTGCTCGAGATCTGTCGTCGCCACGGCGTGCTGGTCATCGAGGACAACCCCTACGGCCTCCTCGGCTTCGACAGCGACCCGCTGCCGGCCATGCGCTCGTCCGACGCCGAGGGCGTCGTCTACCTCGGGTCGTTCTCCAAGACTTTCGCCCCCGGCTACCGCGTCGGCTGGGTCATCGCGCCGCACGCCGTGCGCGAGAAGCTCGTGCTGGCCAGCGAGTCCGCCATCCTCTCGCCGTCGAACGCCTCGCAGATGGCGATCACCACCTACCTGGAGACGTGCGACTGGAAGGGCCAGATCAAGGCGTACCGGGAGATGTACCGCGAGCGGCGCGACGCCATGATCGGCGCGCTCGGCGAGCACCTCCCGTCGGCGTCGTGGAACGTGCCCGACGGCGGCTTCTACGTCTGGGTGCGGCTGCCCGAGGGCCTGGACGCCAAGTCGATGCTGCCGCGCGCGGTCACCGAGCGGGTCGCCTACGTCCCCGGCACGGCGTTCTTCTACGACGGCCAGGGCGCCGACCACATGCGCCTGTCGTTCTGCTACCCGACCCCGGAGCGGATCCGCGAGGGCGTGCGCCGGCTGGCCACGGTCGTCAACGCCGAGTCGGAGCTCGTGCAGCTGTTCGGCACGAGCGCGCGGCCCGACGCCGACCCGCGCGACGCCGAGTACCCCTCCCCCGACCTGGCGTGACCGCGGCCGGCGGCGCGGCGTCGGTGCTCCGGCGGCGTCGCCCGGCAGCGGCACGACGGCGCCGACGGCGCCTCGGTGCGTCCGTCGTGGCCCGGCCGGTCCCGTCGTCTCCGCCCCGACTCCTCCGCCCTGTCTCCTCTGCCCTGTCTCCTCTGCCCTGTCTCCTCTGCCCGTCCCGCCCCGCACCACGCCGCGGCCTCGCGGCACCCCGCCGTCCGTCCCGAGCCTCGTAGGTGATGACATGACCGCCCCGCAGCCCGCCAGCACCGCCCCGTCCGCACCCCCGGTCGCCGCCGCCCGCGGCGACCGCCCCCTCTCGGTGCTCGTGCTCGCCGGCGGCCTCTCGCACGAGCGCGACGTCTCCCTCCGGTCTGGCCGGCGGGTGGCCGACGCGCTCCGCAGCGCGGGCGTCGAGGTGCAGGTCCACGACGTGAACTCCGAGCTCCTGCCGTTCCTGCGCGAGTCGCGCCCCACCATCGTCTGGCCGCTGCTGCACGGCGCCGGCGGCGAGGACGGCTCGCTGCGCGACGTGCTCGAGCTCGCCGGCGTGCCGTACATCGGCACGGGCCCCCGCGAGAGCCGCATCGCCTGGGACAAGCCGATCGCCAAGGAGCGCCTGCTCGCCGCCGGCCTGTCCACGCCCGAGTGGCTCACGCTCCCCCAGTCGCTGTTCCGCGACCTCGGCGCCCAGGCCGTGCTCGACGCCGTGGTGGAGCGCTTCGGGATGCCGCTCGTCGTCAAGCCGACCCGAGGCGGGTCTGCGCTCGGTGTCACGCGGGTGGAGCGCCGGGAGGACTTCCCCCGCGCCATGGTCGAGTGCTTCGCGTACGGGGGCAGCGCACTCGTCGAGCGGGCCGTCGACGGCGTGGAGCTCGGGGTGTCGGTCGTGGACGGGCCGGACGGGCCGACCGCCCTGCCGGCCGTCGAGATCGAGGTCGACGGCGCCTACGACTACGACGCCCGGTACAACCCCGGGCGGGTGGAGTACTTCGTCCCCGCGCGCCTGGACGCCGCGCAGGCGGCAGCGGTCGCCGAGGCCGCCGTGACCGCGCACCGCGCCCTGGGGCTGCGGCACCTCTCGCGCACCGACATGATCCTCGCCCCTGACGGCTCCATCCAGGTGCTCGAGGTCAACGTCGCGCCGGGCATGACGGAGACGTCGCTGCTCCCCCAGGCAGCCGTCGCCGCCGGCCACGACCTCCCGGAGATGTACCGGCTCATCGTCGAGACGGCGGTCGCCGCGACGCGGTGACCGCCGCGCGGTGACTGCGGCGATGACCGCGGCCGGGGGTGCCGGCCCGGCCGGTCACCTCGCGCTGATCATGCGGAAGGGGCGCCCGGTCCACGTGGAACGGGCGCCCCTTCGGCGTCAGCGGCTCAGCCCTTGAGGAGGCCCGGGTCCTCCGGCGCCATCACCGCGAGGATGCGGTTGAGGTCCTCGACCGAGGCGAACTCGACGGTCAGCCGGCCCTTGGCCTTGCCGACCTGCACCTTGACGCGCGTCTCGAAGCGGTCCGACAGGCGGCTCGCCAGCTCGTCGATCGCCTCGCTGCGCTGGCCGGCTCGCGGCGCCCGGCGCTTCTTCTCGGCGCCGCCGGACGCCATCAGCGCGACGATCTCCTCGGTGGCGCGCACCGACAGCCCCTCCGACACGATGCGCTGCGCCAGACGCTCGATCTCCGCCCCGTCCGTGAGGCCCAGGAGCGCGCGGGCGTGGCCGGCCGAGAGCACGCCGGCGGCGACGCGGCGCTGGACGAGCGGGGGCAGCTTGAGCAGGCGCAGCGTGTTCGAGATCTGCGGCCGGCTCCGCGCGATCCGCGTCGCGAGCTCCTCGTGCGTGCACTCGAAGTCGTCCAGCAGCTGGCGGTAGGCCGCCGCCTCCTCGAGCGGGTTGAGCTGAGCGCGGTGCAGGTTCTCGAGCAGCGCGTCGCGCAGCATGTCGGAGTCGTCGGTGTCCCGGACGATCGCGGGGATCGTGTCGAGGCCGGCCTCCTGGGTGGCCCGCCAGCGGCGCTCGCCCATGATGAGCTCGTACCCGCCGGTGGTCTCCGGGTCAGGACGGACGACGATCGGCTGGAGGACGCCGATCTCCTTGATCGACGCGACCAGCTCGTCCAGGTCCGACTCGTCGAAGACCGTGCGCGGCTGGCGGGTGTTCGGCCGGATCGCCCCGACGGGGATCTCCGCGTAGGTGGCCCCCGGCACCGGGACGAGGTCGTCGCCGTCCGCCTGCGCGGCGCCGTCGGTGTCCTCCGCAGCGTCGCTCACCGTGCCGCCGTCGAGCGCCACCGCACCGTCGGAGGGCGACGCCGTGTCGTGCGGGGCGGGCGTCGTCGCCTGGTTGGCGTCCCGTGGTGCCGCCGGAGCCGCGGGCTCGGCCACCGGGGCCACCGCCGCCGTGTCTCCGTCGAGCGTGGTGGACCCGCGGCCAGGCTCCTCGGCGGTCGCCGACGCGTCGTCGAAGAGGGTCGACGGCTTCCCGGCCGGCGGGTCGGCGGGCGTCACCTCGCTGCGCTGCCGGCGGCCGCCGCGGGTGCGGATCGCGAGCCGACCGCTGGCCATCGCGGCGTCCCACTGCGTGGAGCGGCTGCCGCCTCCTCCGGCGCTCGACGGCGTGTCGGACGATGCGGCGTCCTCGACCTCCGGCGCGGGCGCGGACCGGTCGGCCAGCGGGAAGAAGACGTCGACCGGCCGGTCGCCCTCGGGGGCGGACGGGATGAGCGCGCCGAGCCCGCGTCCCAGCCCGCGTCGCTTCTGCGCGTTCATGCCCGTCGCTCCGAGGTGTTCCTGAAGGTGTGCATCGTCGCCCTCCCCATGTCCCGCGCGTCCCCCGTGATCAGGGTCGAGTCGTCCCCGCACGGCCCTGCACCTGCGTCTCGCCGCCTCATGCGCGGCGACCGTTCCCGACGTGCCGGACCGCCCGCTCCGCCAGCTCGCGCGCGGCCTCGAGGTAGGCCAGCGCACCCGTCGACGACGGGTCGTACGTCAGCACCGACTGCCCGTGGCTCGGCGCCTCCGAGATGCGCACCGACCGGGGCACCGTCGTGCGCAGGGTCTGCTCCGGGAAGTGCTGCCGCACCTCCGAGGCCACCTGCTGGGCGAGGTTCGTGCGGCCGTCGTACATGGTCAGCAGGATGGTCGAGACCGACAGTCCCGGGTTGAGGTGAGCCTTGATGAGGTCGATGGTCTTGAGGAGCTGGCTCAGGCCCTCGAGCGCGTAGTACTCGCACTGGATGGGGATGAGCACCTCGCGGGCGACGACGAACGCGTTGAGCGTCAGCAGGCCGAGGCTCGGCGGGCAGTCGACGAACACGTAGTCGATGGGCTCCTCGCCCTTCGCCGCGCGCTCCTCCAGGTAGGTGTCCAGCGCTCGCCGCAGACGCGTTTCACGTGAAACGAGGGAGACCAGCTCGACCTCGGCACCGGAGAGGTCGATCGTCGCGGGGACGCCGACGAGGCGAGGGATGTCGGGGCACACCTGGATCGCGCTGGAGATGGGCGCGTCCTCGATGAGCACCTCGTAGATCGACTGCGTGCCGGCCCGGTGCTCGAACCCCAGGGCCGTGGACGCGTTCCCCTGCGGGTCGTTGTCCAGGACGAGGACGTTCAGGCCGGCCTGCGCGAGGCCCGCGGCGAGGTTCACCGTGGTCGTCGTCTTGCCGACGCCGCCCTTCTGGTTCGCCACGGTGATGACCCGGGTCGTGGGCGGCTTCGGGAACTGCCGACCGTGCAGGTCGATCCGGCGCCGGGCGTCGATCGCGAGCTGTGCGGCGAGCGGGGTGTCATCGTCCACCTGCGGCAGGCTCTCGATGAGGGCGACCCGCTCGTCCTCACCGGTCTCAGGCGCGGTGAGCGTGGCCTCGCCCAGGATGGGCGTCGACTCCGCGGGCGGCGCGGTCACACGGTCCCACGGCCACCTGCGCTCGTCTGTTCCCATGCTCACGGCCTCTCCTCGCACTGCGTCCATCGTGGCGGGCGTCGCGTCGGCCCACGTCAGCGGGCCTGCCCCACGGTGCGCCGCGACCGCCCCGCACAGCCTACGGTGTGCGCCGCTCGCCGCGTGACGGCCACACCGTCCGTCCGCAGGTTCACCGGCGTCACATCGGGACTGCCCGGAGTCGCGCTCTCGGTCCCCGGGTCATCCGAGATGTTGCCTGGTGCCGGTGCTCGAGCCGCCCGGTCGTCGGCGATCGCCTCGGCCAGCCGGTGACTGCAGTCGAACATCGGCGACGGCGGACTCGCTCGTGCGGCGCCCGACAGCACCGCGACGGGCGATCCAGCCCATGTGCGTTCGGGGCGAGCACTCTCTCGCCCCGAGCCGTCCGCAGGCCTCCTGTCCGAGCCCCCTGTGGTTCGCTCTGTGACGCGCGTCGTGGAAGGCGGGTGGGGCGGCATTCCCGTAACCGTGCCGCCCTGGAGCCCGCGGTGTTCCGCCGCTCCCCCGCCTCCCGGCGCCGTCTCGCCGGCGAGCTGCCAGCCTGCGGTATGCGCGCGCGAGCCCCGTCGGGAGTTCCACGTGAAACGGGGCGGTAGCGACCCGCTGGTGCGACAGCACGCTCGCGTCGCCGCGCCGCGGCGGGCGCACCCGCGTCATCCTGGTCGACCGCTCCGAGGCCTCGGTTCCTCAGTGAGGGGAACCCCTGCGGACCTCGCTACAGCTCACGGCGTCAGGAAACATGCCCTCTTCGCCAGGCGCAGGCCGCGCGTCGCAGGGGTGCTGGGCCAGCATCGGTGACCAGTGACGGATGGAGTGTCCAAGCGAGCACATGAGGGCACGGCGCCCATGTGAACTCACGGCAGGCACCGCACCCGGGATGTTTCACGTGGAACGCCACCCGAGGAAGCCCAGGGCCGACTGCTCTTGCCTCGACCTGACGCACACTCCAGCTGCGATGCCGCTCCAGCAACGTGCACCGTGTTCCACGTGAAACGGAGAGGCAGTCCCCGCGCGTGAGCACCGCTACGCGGCATCACCGAACGCGACGCTCCGTTGATGCGGCGGGCCATTCGACTGGCGGGCGCCGAACGGACGATCACCTGGACGCCTGACCGCCGCCCCACGTTCCACGTGAAACCACCGCGAGCATGGCGCGGGGCGACAGCGCTCGCCGCTCCGCGCCCTGCTCGCGCTGCGAGTCGGGCGAGCGATCACCGGCCCCTGCAGCTCGCGCGCCGCAACCCTCCGCGAGAGCGCATACCCGCGCCCCCGCGAGGACTGCGAGCATCGCAGCCTTGCTCGCACCCCCGGGGCGCAGTGCAAGATCGGCCCGCTCGACGCTGGCCGTGAAGCAGCGGCTCAGCGCCGCAGGCTCGCCGGGGACCGCCGCCGGCTCCCCCGCCGGGATCAGCCCCGACGCACCCGCAGGATCGTCGTCGCCTCGACGCCCGGCACCGTGGTCCCCGCCAGGATCTCCGGCTCGCTCGCCTTGAACGACCGCAGCACCTTGCGCGCGCCCGGCACCTCCTGCGCCACGTTGCGCCCCTTGAGCACCACCATCTCGCCCCCGTGCCGGAGCAGCGGCATGCTCATCCGCGCGAGCTTGGTCAGGTTGGCGACCGCCCGGGAGGTCACCGCGTCCGCCTCGAACGCGTCGTGGTACTCCTCCGCGCGCCCGCGCTTCACCTGGACGTTCGCCAGCTCGAACCGGTCCACCACCTCCTGCAGCCAGGTGGTGCGGCGCTCCATCGGCTCGATGAGGTACACCTCCACGGCGGGCCGCATCATCGCGACGACCACGCCAGGCAGTCCCGCTCCCGAGCCGACATCGGCGACCACGCCGCCCTGCGGCAGGTACGGCACCACGGCGGCAGAGTTGAGGATGTGCCGCTCCCAGAGCCGGTCGACCTCGCGCGGACCGATGAGGCCACGAAGCTCGCCCTGCTCGCGCAGGAGAGCCGTGAAGCCCGCGACCTTGTCGTACGCCTCGCCGAAGTACGCACGCACCTCCGGGCTCGACCCCAGGTCCTCGTCGGCAGGGCCCGCCTCGTCGGCAGGGCCCGCCTCGTCGGCAGGGCCCGCCTCGTCGTCGGGACGTGCGGGCTCCGGCACCACACCCAGCGCGTCCGTGCGCGCCTCGTCCGTCGTCTCGGGCTCCTCGCGCCCCGGCTCCTGCGTCACCTTCACTCCTCCGTCGTCTCTCGTGCTGCGTTCCCGGCGGCCTTCGTGGCACCCATTGCACCCGCGGCACCCATAGCACCCGGCCGGACCGTCGCCGGCCCCGGACGCCGGCCGGCCACCACCGCTCGCGCAGCGCGGCCCGCGACCTCACCGAGGTCGCGGGCCGCGTCCTTGCCCTGTGTCACCGGCGTCGCGCGCCCGGCACCGTCGTCACGGTGCGGGCTGCACCACGACGTAGCGCTGCGGCTCCTCGCCGCGCGAGTCGCTCACCAGGCCCGCGGCGGCGACGACGTCGTGCACCACCTTGCGCTCGAAGGCGTTGAGCGGCTCGAGCTCCACCTCGGTCCCGGTCGACCGGACGGTGGCGATCGCCTCCTCGGCGAGGGTGGTCAGCTCGGCCCGGCGGCGCGCACGGTAGCCCGCGACGTCGAGCATGAGCCGGCTGCGCTCCCCCGTGCGCGCCTGCACGGCGAGGCGCGTGAGGTCCTGCAGCGCATCCAGCACCTCGCCGTCGGCGCCCACCAGGTGCTCGAGCGAGCCCTGCTCGTCGGCGACGATCTCCACGGCCGCGCGGCCGTGCTGGACGTCGATGTCGATGTCGCCGTCGAGGTCGGCGATGTCGAGCAGCTCCTCCAGGTAGTCGGCCGCGATCTCGCCCTCCTCCTCGAGCTGGGAGGTGCGGTCCACCTGGTCCACCTGGTCCGCCTCGTTCGCCTGGTCGGCATGGTCGGCCTGGTCGGCCTGGTCGACCTGGCCGACGCCCTCAGGGGTGTGGGTGCTCATCGGCTCAACCCTTCTTCCTGCGGTTCTTGCGCTGCGGCTGGACGCGCTGGCCTCGAGGCAGCTCGGTGACCTCGGCGGTCTCCGGCGCGTCGATGACCAGACCCTTGGCGGCGGCCTTGCGAGCCCGCTTCTCGTTGAGCAGGCGCTCCGCCTCCGAGCCCGGCGCCGGCATGCGCTTGATCGTGTAGAACTGCTGCCCCATCGACCAGATGTTGGTCACGGTCCAGTAGATGAGCACACCCACCGGGAAGTTCACGCCCGAGATCGCGAAGACCAGCGGCAGCAGGTAGAGCATCATCTTCTGCGTGCTGGCCATGGGGCCCTCGAGGGCCGCCTTGGGCATGTTCTTCATGGTCAGCTGGCGCTGCGTGAAGAACGTGGTGGCGCTCATCGCCACGATGAGGGCGATGACGACGATCCGGGACGTCAGCGAGTCGGTCGACATGAAGACGTCGGAGAGCTGGGCACCGAACAGCGTCGAGCTCTCGATGTCGGCGGCGACCTGCTGGTTGATCGGGCCGATCGCGTCGTGGTTGCCCTCGGAGATCGACTTGAGGTTGTTGAGCACCCGGAACAGCGCGAAGAAGATCGGCGACTGCAGCAGGATCGGCAGGCAGGACGCGAACGGGTTCGTGCCGTGCTTCTTGTAGAGCTCCATCGTCTCGCGGGTCATCGCCTCGCGGGACGCCGGGTCCGTCTTGCCCTTGTACTTCTTCTGGATCGCCTGCATCTCCGGCTGCATCATCTGCATGCCGCGCGAGGCCCGGATCTGCTTGAAGAAGAGCGGGATCAGCACGATGCGGATCACGATCACGAGGGCCACGATCGACAGGACCCAGGCGACGCCCGGCCCCTCGGGGAGCCCCAGGGCGGTGAAGAGCGTGTGGGACCCGGTCATGATCCAGGCCACCACCCACTCGATGGGGTAGAGCAGTGCGAAGATCCCGCCGTCCATGCGGATGTTCTCCTAGCTGTGAAAGTCTGCGGGGCGCCCGAGGACCGGGCTGAGGTCAGTGCTGGTGCGCGTGCGCGTCCGGCGTCGCGTGGTCGGCCGCGGCCCGCTGCTCGGAGCGGTTCGTGCGCGGCCGGGCCGGCGGCACGTCGTCGACGCCGCCGAGGCTCCACGGGTTGCACCGGAGGATGCGCCACAGCGCCAGCCCTGTCCCCCGCAGCGCACCATGGGTGCGGATCGCCGTCACGGCGTAGTGGGAGCAGGACGGGTAGTACTTGCAGGTCGGGCCCGTCATCGGCGAGACGACGACCTGGTAGACGCGGATCATGCCCACCAGCACGGTGGCGGGCAGGTCGTGCAGCGTCTGCCGCACGGGGCGGGCGGCGGAGCGGGGCGCGCCCCGGCGGGCGCGGGACTCCGCGGACGCGGCGCTCATGCCGGCCTCGGGACGGGCGCGGCGGCGCGGCGGGTCGCCTTCGCGAGGGCGCCGCTCACGTCCTGGGAGAGCTCGGCGTACGTCGCCGTCGACGACGCCGGCAGCGCCCGCACCACGGCGCGGGCGCGCGAGGGCAGACCGTCCGGGGAGTCGGTCAGGAGCGAGCGGACGACCGCTCGCAGCCGGCGCTTGACCAGGTTGCGCTGCACGGCATTCCCCACGGCCTTGGAGACGACGAAACCGACCTGCGGCGTCTCGGCCCCCTCGTCGTCGACGAGGAGGTGGACGACCACGGTCGATCGCCCGGCACGCGCGCCGCGGCGCACCGTCCGTCCGAAGTCGGCAGGACGACGGAGACGGTGCGCCGCGGGCAGCACGCGTCAGGCAGAGAGCTCGGCGCGACCCTTGCGGCGGCGGGCGGCCAGGATGGCGCGGCCGGCGCGGGTGCGCATGCGCAGCCGGAAGCCGTGGGTCTTCGCGCGACGGCGGTTGTTCGGCTGGAAGGTCCGCTTGCTCACGAGGTGCTCCAAGAAACGTCGGGGGCGTTGCCGCGCCGACGAACGTCGACGGTGCAGGTCCTGTTGCAGGACGGGTCGCGGGCGGGTGCCCGCGGTGTCCGGCCTGCCGTGGCCAGGTGGCGTCCCGGACGATCCTCGACCGAGGAGTCTCGTCTGAGGGCGCGCGAAAGTACCTGGAACGGCTGTCCGACGTTACGCGATCCGACGGGCTTGGGTCAAACCCGGCACAGTCGGCCTACGATGGCACGCACCCCAGCCGCCGTGCCGGTCCGAGGACCGGCGTGTCGCCCGTGCTCACCCACCCCGGCCGGCCGTGGACGACGCGTTCTCCCGACGCTCCCCACCGGCTCCACAGGGTGTGGAGAACTATGTGGACGACGCCTCGGCGTGACAGACTCCCTGTGCTCTGAACACGCCCTCCGGTGCGCGCGAGGGCCACCCGAACGCCGATCAGGATCAAGGAGCGCCAGCCGTGCCGGACGAGGACATGAGCAGAGTCTGGGCGCAGGTCGTCGAGACCCTGGAGCAGCGCTCCGACATCACGCCCCGGCAGCTCGCGTTCGTCCGCCTGGCCAAGCCGATGGCCATCGTCGACGGCACTGCGTTCATCGCCGTGCCGCACGAGCAGACGCGCACGTACCTCGAGACGAGCGTGCGCGACCAGCTCATCTCCGCGATGTCGTCGGTGCTCGGGCGGGAGATGCGCTTCGGGATCACCGTCGACCCCGAGCTGAGCAGCGACACCCTCACCGGGCCGGCGCAGGACTACGTCGAGCCGGAGGAGGACCCGGAGCCCGACGTCCTGCCCACGATCCCCGTCCCGGCCCCCCGGCCGTCCGCCGAGCCGACCCGCCTCAACCCGAAGTACATCTTCGAGACGTTCGTCATCGGCTCGTCCAACCGGTTCGCGCACGCCGCGGCGGTCGCGGTCGCCGAGGCGCCCGCCAAGGCCTACAACCCGCTGTTCATCTACGGCGACTCCGGCCTCGGCAAGACGCACCTGCTGCACGCGATCGGGCACTACGCCCACAACCTCTATCCCCACGTGCGGGTGCGCTACGTGAACTCGGAAGAGTTCACCAACGACTTCATCAACAGCATCGGCGAGGGCAAGGCCGGCGCGTTCCAGCGCCGCTACCGCGACGTCGACGTGCTCCTCATCGACGACATCCAGTTCCTGCAGGGCAAGGAACAGACGATGGAGGAGTTCTTCCACACCTTCAACGCCCTGCACAACGCCAACAAGCAGGTCGTCATCACCTCCGACGTGCCGCCGAAGCAGCTCAACGGCTTCGAGGACCGGCTGCGGTCCCGCTTCGAATGGGGCCTCATCACCGACGTGCAGCCGCCGGACCTCGAGACCCGGATCGCGATCCTGCGCAAGAAGGCCGCCAGCGAGCGGCTCGACGTGCCGAACGAGGTGCTCAGCTACATCGGCTCGCGCATCTCCACGAACATCCGCGAGCTCGAGGGTGCGCTCATCCGCGTCACGGCGTTCGCGAACCTCAACCGCCAGCAGGTCGACCTGCCGCTCGCCGAAATCGTGCTGCGCGACCTCATCACGGACGAGGACACGCAGGAGGTCACGCCGGCGATGGTCATCGCGCAGACGGCGGCCTACTTCGGCCTGACGATCGACGACCTGTGCGGCACCTCCCGCTCCCGCGTCCTGGTGACCGCCCGGCAGATCGCCATGTACCTGTGCCGCGAGCTCACCGACCTGTCGCTGCCGAAGATCGGTCAGCAGTTCGGCGGCCGCGACCACACCACGGTGATGCACGCCAACAAGAAGATCGCCGGCCAGATGGCCGAGCGCCGCTCCACCTACAACCAGGTCCAGGAGCTCACCAGCCGCATCCGTCAGCAGACGCGCGGCAGCCGCTGAGCCGTCCACGCCCGGCCGAACCAGCCGGCCGAACCAGCTGGCCCAGTCGAACCGCACCGTCCGACGGCGGTCGCGCCCCCAGGCGCGGCCGCCGTCGCCGTGTCCGTCCACGACTCCGCAGCAGCCGAGCCGCACCGTGCCGGCCGGCGCTGCACCGGGGCCCGCCCCTGGGGTCCGCGTCGGCGGTCCGAGTGCGCCCGGGCGGCGCCGGTCCACACGCCCGTCCACAGGTGTGTCCTCAGGATCCACAGTGACCGAGCGCCACGGATCCGCAGGATCCCGCGCATCGACCACCGAACACTTGCCCCGACCGAAGTTGTCCCCAGGCATCGTGCACAGGTGGGGGATTCTCGTGGACAGCTGTTGTCCACCGATCTGTACACACGACGGCACCGCTCTGACCTGCGCAGACACCGGCGCCGGACTGGGCGTCCCCACAGGTGTGGACGTAGTCTGTGGAGAAGTGGGCCAACACGGCCGGAAGCGTCCGTACACACGTGTGGACATCCCTGTGGACAGGTGTGGACAGCACCGCGAGAACCTGTGGACCGCGACCCCCTCGTCGGTGGACGCCTGTGGGTACGGCGAGCGTCGTCCACATGCCGCACCAGCTCGTACACAGGCGCGACCCCAGTGCATCCACACGCAGAAATAGCGTATGACCTGCGGAAACATGTGATTCCCACATGTTCCACAACACCGAAGACAACGACGACAGATCTCTGAGAAGGGAAATGGTCGAGCCTTCATCGGGCCGAGGCCCCCTTCCGTGCACCCCCTCGTCCGGCCGGCAGCACGAGTGTCGGCGCGGTCCTGCGCACCGGCACCTGGACGGCCGGAGGACGGCGGAGGATCGCCGGGCCTCTCCGCGCGCCCCGTACCGTCTGCTCCGTGTCCGCGCTCCGGGCCACGGGGTCCACAGCCCCTGACCGCACGTGCCCCGGCGGGTCCCGGTCGCGTAGGGTTTGCGTCTGACCAGAGTTCGCGGCGCCGTGCGGCGTCGCGGGGACACGAGGAGTGGGATGAAGTTCCGGGTTGAGCGTGACGTCCTGGCCGATGCCGTCACCTGGACCGCGCGCACGCTCCCCACGCGTCCGCCGGCGCCGGTGCTCGCGGGCGTGCGCATCGAGGCGGACGCCTCCGGCGTGATCGGCCTGTCGAGCTTCGACTACGAGGTCTCCGCGCGCTCGGAGATCCCCGCCGAGGTCGCCGAGCCGGGCACCGTGCTGGTCTCCGGACGCCTCCTCGCCGAGATCTCGCGCGCGCTGCCGCACAAGCCCGTCGACGTGACGCTCGAGGGCACCAAGGTCGTGCTCACCTGCGGCGCGTCGCGCTTCACGCTCCTGACGATGCCCGTCGAGGACTACCCGACCCTGCCGCAGATGCCGGAGCTCACCGGCACCGTGTCCGGCGACGCGCTGACGCACGCCGTCGCCCAGGTGAGCGTCGCCGCCAGCCGCGACGAGACGCTGCCGCTGCTCACGGGCGTGCGGATGGAGATCGAGGGCGAGCGCATCACGCTGCTGGCCACGGATCGCTACCGCCTCGCGCTGCGCGAGCTGACGTGGACCCCGACGACGCCCGGCTTCTCCGCCGTCGCGCTCGTCAAGGCCCGCACGCTCACCGACGTCGCCAAGTCGCTCGGCGGCGGTGGCGGCCTGGTGAACGTCGGCCTGTCCACCGGCAACGGCCTGGACCTCATCGGCTTCGAGGCCGGCGGGCGCCACACGACCTCGCAGCTCGTGGACGGCGACTACCCGCCGGTGCGCCGCCTGTTCCCGGACACCAAGCCGATCCATGCCGTCGTGCCCACCCAGGCCCTGATCGACGCGGCCCGCCGCGTCGCCCTCGTGGCCGAGCGGAACACCCCGATCCGCCTGTCCTTCACCGACGGCCAGGTCGTGCTCGACGCCGGCCAGGGCGACGACGCGCAGGCGTCTGAGGCCCTCGAGGCCGTGCTGGTGGGCGAGGACATCACCGTGGCGTTCAACCCGCAGTTCCTGCTGGACGGCCTCACGGCGCTCGGCACGGACTTCGTGCGGCTGTCCTTCACGCACCCCAACAAGCCTGTCGAGTTCACCGGCCAGGAGTCCCTGGACGGCGACGACTCCGACACCTACCGGTACCTGCTGGTCCCCATCCGCTTCGCCGGCTGAGGTCCCGCCGGTCCAGCGCCGCACCGACGAGAAGCCAGCGTCATCACCACCGCGCAGCGACCGCTGCGCGCCACGCCCGGGCTCCGGCCCGAAGGAGGTTACGCAACCATGGTCAGCCACATCGGCCTCGTCGGTCTCGGCAAGATGGGCAACAACATGCGCGCCCGTCTGCGCCAGGGAGGCATCGAGGTCACGGGCTACGACCCGCGCCCGGAGGTGACCGACGTCGCGACGCTCGCCGACCTGGTCGCCGCGCTCCCCGCCGACCGCCGCGTCGTGTGGGTGATGGTCCCCGCCGGCGAGCCGACGCGCGCCGTCGTCTCCGAGCTGGGCGGCCTGCTGAGCGAGGGCGACATCGTCATCGAGGGCGGCAACTCGCACTACGTGGAGGACCAGACCCGCGCCGAGGAGCTCGCCGCGAACGGCGTCGGCTACGTCGACGTGGGCGTCTCCGGCGGCGTCTGGGGCCTGGAGAACGGCTACGGCCTCATGGTCGGCGGCGCGGACTCCGACATCGAGGCGCTCATGCCGGTCTTCGACGCGCTGCGCCCCGAGGGCCCGCGCGAGGAGGGCTTCGTGCACGCCGGCCCCGTCGGCGCCGGCCACTTCGCCAAGATGGTCCACAACGGCATCGAGTACGGCCTCATGCACGCCTACGCCGAGGGCTACGAGCTCCTCGCCGCCAAGGAGGGCCTGATCGCCGACCCGCACGCCACCATGAAGGCCTGGACCCGCGGCACCGTGGTGCGCTCCTGGCTGCTCGACCTCATGGTCCGCGCGCTCGAGGAGGACCCGAAGCTGGCGCAGCTCGACGACTGGGTCGCCGACTCGGGCGAGGGCCGCTGGACCGTCGAGGAGGCCATCAGCCTGGCCGTGCCGCTGCCGGTCATCTCGTCCTCGCTGTTCGCGCGCTTCGCCTCGCGCCAGGAGCAGTCGCCGGCCATGAAGGCCGTCGCCGCCCTGCGTCAGCAGTTCGGCGGGCACGCGGTCAAGTCCGCGGGCTGACCCGACGCCGGCCGCGGCCGGCGACGTCGTGACCAGCGCCCTCCGGCCGCCCACCCGGGCCGGCCGGAGGGCGCACCGCACTCCCTGCCCCCGACGAACCGGCCGATCACGCCGAAGGAGCGCCTGCAGCAGCCATGTACGTCTCGCACCTGTCCCTGCTCGACTTCAGGTCCTACGCGGCCGTCGACGTCGAGCTGGAGCCCGGACCCAACGCGTTCGTGGGCCGCAACGGGCAGGGCAAGACCAACCTGGTCGAGGCGATCGGGTACGTCGCGACGCTGGGCTCCCACCGCGTCGCCACCGACGCGCCGCTGATCCGCGCCGGCGCGCCGCGCGCCGTCGTGCGCACCCGCATCGTGCGGGGCGACCGCGCCTCCACCGTCGAGCTGGAGATCACCCCGGGCAAGGCGAACCGCGCGCGCATCAACCGCGGCCAGCCGGTGCGCACCCGCGACGTGCTCGGCATCCTGCGCACGGTGCTGTTCGCGCCGGAGGACCTGGCCCTGGTCAAGGGCGACCCGGACGGGCGCCGGCGGTTCCTCGACCAGCTCGTGGTGCAGCTCCTCCCCCGCACGGCCGGCCTGCTCGCGGACTACGAGCGGGTGGTGCGGCAGCGCTCCGCCCTGCTCAAGTCCCTGCGCGGCCTGCGCGCGGCCGGGCGCTCGGCCGACCTCACGACGCTCGAGATCTGGGACGCGAAGGCCGCGCAGCTCGGCGCGCAGGTCCTCGCGATGCGGCTGCAGCTGCTGCAGGCGCTGCGCCCGCTCGTCGGCGCTGCGTACGAGCAGGTCAGCGACGCCGACGGCGCCGCCGAGCTCGGCTACCGCTCGAGCGCGGGCGAGGACCCCGACGACGGCGACGCCGTGCTGCCCGCCGACCCGGCGGCCGCGCCGCCCTCGGCCGCCGACCTGGAGCAGGCGCTGCTGGCCGCCATGGCCGCGGCGCGGACCCAGGAGGTGGAGCGCGGCGTGACGCTCGTCGGGCCGCACCGGGACGACCTCGTGCTCACCCTCGGCGGCCTGCCCGCCAAGGGGTACGCCAGCCACGGCGAGTCGTGGTCGTTCGCGCTCGCCCTGCGGCTGGCCTCGTACCGCCTGCTCGGCGGCGGGTCCGACGCCGGCGACCGGCCCACGGACGGGCCCGGGGCGGCGGCGGTCCTGCCGGCGGGCGGCGCGTTCTGGGACCCGGACCTCGGGACCGACGCCGACCCGGTGCTCGTCCTCGACGACGTGTTCGCCGAGCTCGACGTGCGCCGCCGCGAGCGGCTCGCCGAGCTCGTGGCGCCCGCCCGGCAGGTGCTGGTCACCGCGGCGGTGCCCGCCGACGTGCCGCCGGGGCTCCTGGCCGCCCGCTTCGACGTCACGACCGGGCAGGTGCAGCGTGCGGGCTGAGCCGGGCGCGGACGTCCCGGGCCCGGACGTCCCGGACGGCGGCACGCCTCCCGCGGACGGTGCCGCGTCCGCCGGCTCACCCGCCGAGCCCGCCGGCTCCCCGGGGTCGGCGGGGCCGGTCGGGTCGGCCGACTCCCCTGGCGTCGCGCCCCTGGAGGACCCGGACGCGGCGCCGCCCACGCCGCCCGCCGAGGTCGCCCGCGCGGCGCTGAACCGTGCCAAGGCCGCCGCGCGCGCCCGCGGGCTGCGCCCGGGGTCTCCGCCGCGGCGGTCGCCGCTCGCGGAGCCCCGCACCGGGTCCGGCTCGGGCCCGGGAGCCCGCGACCCCCAGCTGCTGTCCGACGTCCTGGGCCGGCTGCTGCGCGAGAAGGGCTGGACGGCGGACGTCTCCGTCGGCGGCGTCATCGGGCGGTGGCGCGAGGTGGTGGGCGACCAGGTGGCCGACCACTGCGCGCCGGAGACGTTCGAGGACAAGGTGCTCGTCGTGCGCGCCGACTCGACCGCGTGGGCCACCCAGGTGCGCCTGCTCGTGCCGACGCTGCTGCGCCGGCTGGCCGAG
Organism: Puerhibacterium sp. TATVAM-FAB25; assembly: GCF_046535855.1. Taxonomy (NCBI): domain Bacteria; kingdom Bacillati; phylum Actinomycetota; class Actinomycetes; order Micrococcales; family Promicromonosporaceae; genus Puerhibacterium; species Puerhibacterium sp. TATVAM-FAB25. Next base: position 41,763 of record NZ_JAXUAK010000018.1, read on the forward strand.
GAGGTCGGCGAGGGCGTCGTCGACGAGGTCAAGGTGCTCGGCCCGGCCGGCCCGAGCTTCCGTCGCGGCCCGCGGTCGGTGCGCGGGCAGGGTCCGCGGGACACCTGGGGCTGACCCGGCCCGCCGAGCGCACCCTGCTGAGCGCACCCTGCTGAGTGCACCGCCGAGCGCCCTCCGGGACGGCACAGGACGGCTCCGGACGGCCGTCCCCGGCCGCCGTCGTGCACAGGGCTGTGCACGACTGCCCACCGGTGTGGACATCCCTGTGGACAACTCGCGACGATCCGCGGCGGGACACCGCTGAAGTCCGGGGAAAACGCCCTCGAGAAGGTAGACTGGAGGGGTCTTCCCGGGCCCGTGCTGAGGCCCTGTCGGTGGCACGTCACGCAGCCTCGCTGGCTCGGGCTGTGCCCGCGACGGGTCCCGACGCGTGACCCGGGCGACAACGACCGACCCGCGGTCTCGACGGCACCCGCCGGCGAGCTCCCGCGGCCCGGGCACGGGGCCCGGGAACCCGTCGGGCGTGCACGGACGACGAGGAGCGAACCGGCCTGTGGCGAATCGGAACGACGGCGGATACGACGCCGGGAACATCACCGTCCTGGAAGGTCTCGAGGCCGTCCGCAAGCGCCCGGGCATGTACATCGGCTCCACGGGCGAGCGCGGCCTGCACCACCTCGTCTACGAGGTCGTGGACAACTCGGTGGACGAGGCGCTCGCCGGCTACGCCGACACCATCCACGTGGCGCTGCTCGAGGACGGCGGCGTCCGGGTCCAGGACAACGGCCGCGGCATCCCGGTCGCGATGCACCCCACCGAGGGCAAGCCGACGCTCGAGGTCGTCATGACGATCCTCCACGCCGGCGGCAAGTTCGGCGGCGGTGGCTACGCCGTCTCGGGCGGCCTGCACGGCGTCGGCATCTCCGTGGTCAACGCCCTGTCGACGCGCGTCGTCTCCGAGGTGGCGCGCGACGGGTACCGCTGGCGCCAGGAGTTCGCGAACGGCGGCACGCCGGCCTCGGGCCTCGAGCGGCTCGAGGCGACCGAGGAGACCGGCACCACCCAGACGTTCTGGGCGGACCCGGAGATCTTCGAGACCACCACCTTCGACTTCGAGACCCTGCGCGCACGCTTCCAGCAGATGGCGTTCCTCAACAAGGGCCTGACCATCACGCTGACCGACGAGCGCTCGGGCCACGCCGACACCGACGACGAGGTCGTGGGTGCGGACGGCGTGCCGGACGCGGACGGGGTCGCGTCGGGGGCCGCGGTGGCGGACGGCGTGGCCGGCGACGGCGCGGCGAAGAAGGCCGCGCGCACGGTCACCTACCGGTACGACGGCGGCCTGACGGACTACGTCAAGCACCTCAACGCGGGCAAGAAGGTCGAGCTCGTCCACGCCGACGTCATCGACTTCGAGGCCGAGGACACCGAGAAGAAGATCTCGGTCGAGGTCGCGATGCAGTGGACCAGCGCCTACAGCGAGTCCGTGCACACCTACGCCAACACGATCTCGACCACCGAGGGCGGCACCCACGAGGAGGGCTTCCGCGCGGCGCTGACGAGCATCGTCAACACCTACGCCCGCGACAAGGCGATCCTCAAGGAGAAGGAGGACAACCTCACGGGCGACGACGTCCGCGAGGGCCTGACCGCCGTCATCTCCGTCAAGCTCGGCGAGCCGCAGTTCGAGGGCCAGACCAAGACGAAGCTGGGCAACACCGAGGCCAAGACCTTCGTGCAGCGCGTGGTGCGCGAGCAGCTCACCGACTGGTTCGACGCCCACCCCAACGAGGCCAAGGACATCATCCGCAAGGCCATCTCGGCGTCGCAGGCGCGCATCGCGGCCCGCAAGGCCCGCGAGGCCACGCGCCGCAAGGGCCTGCTGAGCAGCGGCGGCATGCCGGGCAAGCTCAAGGACTGCCAGTCCAACCGCCCGGAGGAGTGCGAGATCTACATCGTCGAGGGCGACTCGGCGGGTGGCTCGGCGGTCCGCGGCCGCAACCCGTACAACCAGGCGATCCTGCCGATCCGCGGCAAGATCCTCAATGTCGAGCGGGCCCGCCTCGACAAGGCGCTGTCCAACGCCGAGGTGCAGGCGCTCATCACGGCGTTCGGCACCGGCATCGGCGAGGACTTCGACGCCTCGAAGCTGCGGTACCACAAGATCATCCTCATGGCCGACGCCGACGTGGACGGCCAGCACATCGCGACGCTGCTGCTCACGCTGCTGTTCCGGTACATGCGACCGCTCATCGAGCACGGCCACGTGTACCTCGCGATGCCGCCGCTGTACCGCCTCAAGTGGTCCAACGCGCCGCACGACTATGTGTACTCCGACAAGGAGCGCGACGCGTTCCTGGCCGAGGGCCAGAAGGCCGGCAAGCGGATCCCCAAGGACAACGGGATCCAGCGCTACAAGGGTCTGGGCGAGATGGACTACTCGGAGCTGTGGGACACCACCATGGACCCGGACAACCGCACCCTGCGGCAGGTCACCATGGACGACGCCGCGGCCGCCGACGAGATCTTCTCGATGCTCATGGGCGAGGACGTCGAGTCCCGCCGCAGCTTCATCCAGCGCAACGCCAAGGACGTCCGCTTCCTCGACATCTGACGGGGCCGGCGGCGGCGCACCCCACGGTGCCCGCGCCGCCCCGCACAGTGGCAGGCAAGCGGTAGGGACGCGCCCGTGGCGGCGTGGGAAGGATCAGATCGATGACGGACGAGACACCCGGGACCAACCTCCCGGACGACGGCGACCAGGCCCCCGAGACGGACGCCGGCCTCGCGGTGCACCACGGGCGCATCGAGCAGGTCGACCTCAACCTCGAGATGCAGCGCAGCTACCTCGACTACGCGATGAGCGTGATCGTGGGCCGCGCGCTGCCCGACGTGCGCGACGGCCTCAAGCCGGTGCACCGCCGCGTGCTGTACGCGATGTACGACGGCGGCTACCGCCCGGACCGCTCGTACTCCAAGTGCTCGCGCGTCGTCGGCGACGTCATGGGCAAGTACCACCCGCACGGCGACACGGCGATCTACGACACCCTCGTGCGCCTGGTGCAGGACTGGTCGCTGCGCTACCCGCTCGTGGCCGGCCAGGGCAACTTCGGCTCGCCCGGCAACGACCCCGCCGCCGCCCCGCGGTACACCGAGTGCCGCATGGCGCCCATCTCGATGGAGATGGTGCGCGACATCGACAAGAACACCGTCGACTTCCAGGACAACTACGACGGGCGCGAGCAGGAGCCCGTGGTCCTGCCGTCGCGGTTCCCGAACCTGCTGGTCAACGGCTCGGCCGGCATCGCCGTCGGCATGGCCACCAACATCCCGCCGCACAACCTGCGCGAGGTGGCCGAGGGCGTCCGGTGGCACCTGGACCACCCCGACGCGTCCCGCGAGGAGCTGCTCGCGGCGCTCATGCAGCGCATCAAGGGCCCCGACTTCCCGACCGGCGCGCAGATCCTCGGCACCAAGGGCATCGAGGACGCGTACCGGACCGGCCGCGGGTCGATCACGATGCGCGCGGTGGTCAACGTCGAGGAGATCCAGAACCGGATCTGCCTCGTGGTCACGGAGCTGCCGTACCAGGTCAACCCGGACAACCTCGCCGCGAAGATCGCCGACCTCGTCAACGACGGCCGCATCCAGGGCATCGCCGACATCCGCGACGAGACCTCGGGCCGCACCGGCCAGCGCCTGGTCATCGTGCTCAAGCGCGACGCCGTCGCCAAGGTCGTGCTGAACAACCTGTACAAGCACACCCAGCTGCAGGACACGTTCGGCGCGAACATGCTCGCGCTGGTCGACGACGTGCCGCGCACGCTGAGCCTCGACGCGTTCGTGCGCCACTGGGTGACCCACCAGATCGACGTCGTGCGCCGGCGCACCGAGTACGAGCTGGCCGACGCCGAGCGCCGCATCCACATCCTGCGCGGCTACCTCGCCGCGCTCGACGCGCTCGACGAGGTCATCGCGCTCATCCGCCGCTCCCCCGACGTGGAGCAGGCGCGCACCGGCCTCATGGAGCTGCTCCGCGTCGACGAGGAGCAGGCCAACGCCATCCTCGCGCTGCAGCTGCGCCGCCTGGCCGCCCTCGAGCGGCAGAAGATCATCGACGAGCACGCCGAGATCGAGGCGCAGATCCGCGACCTGCGCGACATCCTCGCCCGGCCCGAGCGCCAGCGGACGATCGTGGGCGAGGAGCTCGACGGCATCGTCGAGAAGTACGGCGACGAGCGCCGCACGCACGTCCTGCCGTTCGACGGCGACATGTCGGTCGAGGACCTCATCCCCGAGGAGGAGGTCGTCGTCACCATCACGCGCGGCGGCTACGCCAAGCGGACCCGCACCGACGCCTACCGCCAGCAGAAGCGCGGCGGCAAGGGCGTGCGCGGCACGCAGCTGCGCGAGGACGACATCGTCGAGCACTTCTTCACCACGACGACGCACCACTGGCTGCTGTTCTTCACCAACTTCGGGCGGGTCTACCGCGCCAAGGGCTACGAGCTGCCCGAGGGCTCGCGGGACGCCAAGGGCCAGCACGTGGCCAACATGCTGGCGTTCCAGCCGGGCGAGCGCATCGCCCAGGTGCTCGACCTGCGCGACTACGACCAGGCCGAGTACCTCGTGCTGGCCACGCGTCGCGGCCTGGTGAAGAAGACGCGCCTGGCGGAGTACAACTCCCCGCGCTCGGCCGGACTCATCGCCATCAACCTGCGCGAGGACGAGGACGGCAAGCCGGACGAGCTCATCGGCGCCATGCTCGTGGACACCGACAACGACATCATGCTCGTGTCCCGCAAGGGCCAGTCGATCCGCTTCCGCGCCGACGACGACACGCTGCGCCCCATGGGCCGGGCGACGTCCGGCGTGACGGGCATGAAGTTCCGCGAGGACGACGAGGTGCTGGCCGCCGACGTCGTCCGCGAGGAGGCGTACCTGTTCACGGTGACGGAGGGCGGCACCGCCAAGCGCACCGCGCTGACGGTGGACAACTACCGCCAGCAGGGCCGCGGTGGCCTCGGCATCCGCGTCGCCAACCTGCCCGAGGACCGCGGCGACCTGGTCGGCGCGCTCGTCGTGGACGACGGCGACGAGGTCCTGGTCATCATGGAGCGCGGCAAGATCGTGCGCTCGGCGGTGGAGGGGGTCCGCGCGACGGGCCGCACCACGCAGGGCGTCACGTTCGCCAAGCCGGACAAGGGCGACCGCATCATCGCGGTGGCCCGGAACGTCGAGCGACGGGCCGAGGACGAGTCCGATAGCGTGGACGGGACAGGCGCCGACGGCGAGCACGCCGGCGGGGCCGACCCTGCTGACGCCGAGGCCGGCGTCGTCGTGACCGACACCGGTGACGGCGCCGCGGCCGACGTGGACGAGAACTGACCAGCGGACGCGAGGACACGATGAGCAGCGAGAAGAGCGCACCCCGGGCGGCAGGGGGCAAGGCGGCCGCCGGGAAGGCGGCCACGCCGTCCCAGCAGGGGAAGCCCACGTCGCAGGTGCCGACTCCCCCGTCCGGCGTGCCGGCCGCGACCACCACCGCGACCACCACCGCGACCACCACCGCGACCACCACGGACGAGCGCCCGGCCGAGCGCACCGTGACGCTGCCGGGCGTCAAGGCGCCCGCCGCTGACAAGGGAGCCGGGCAGGGAGCCGGGCAGGGAGCCGGGCAGGGAGCCGGCCGCCCGGACGCCGACACCGCGGGCGCGGACGGTGACGGCACGAACGGCGACGGCGCGAAGGCGGGCGCGGTGAAGGCGGCGCAGGCGGCCCTCGCCGCCGCGCGCAACGCCGCGAAGAAGGTGCAGTCCGCGGCGACGGCCACCCCGCCCACCACCGTGGGCAAGGGCGCCGACGCCGACGCCGCGACGGCAGCCCCGGCCGGCACGAAGGGCGCCCGGCCGGCGGGCGCCAGCCCGCGCGAGATGCACTACGAGAGCGCCGTGCGCTTCTCGGGCCGCCCGGCCGAGGCGGACCTCGACTCCGGGGCGCAGCCGCTGGTGACCGGTCCGCGGCCCGCGGGCGGCGGACCGCGCCGGGTGCGCCTGGTCGTCTCGCGCATCGACCCGTGGTCGGTGATGAAGCTGGCCTTCCTGCTCTCGGTGGCCATCGGCATCATCACCGTCGTCGCCACGGCCGTGTTCTGGTTCGTCATCGACGGGATGGGCGTCTTCACGACGATCGAGGACTTCATCCGCGACGCCGTCGGCTCCGACACGGACGTCAACGTCATGCAGTTCGTCGAGTTCGACCGGCTCGTGTCCCTCTCGACGCTCATCGCGGTGATCAACATCGTCATCCTCACCGCCCTCGCCACCATCATGGCGATCATCTACAACATCGTGGCGGCGCTGGTCGGGGGCCTGCACGTGACCCTCACCGACGACTGAGCGCCCGCGGCGCACGTCACACCCGGCAGGCCCGTCACCGGTTTGGTGGCGGGCCTGCGGCTACGGTAAGTTCTCGTGCTGCACGCGCTGCGGCGCGAGCCCGGGGCTATAGCTCAGACGGTTAGAGCGCTTCCCTGATAAGGAAGAGGTCGGAGGTTCAAGTCCTCCTAGCCCCACTCTCAGCACCACCCGGCGGGATCCCCCGGGAACGTGCCCGCCGCCGGCGAAGAGACGAGGAGCCTCGTGAAGAAGCTGTTCCTGTTCCTGGCCGCGCTGGGCGCCGGCTACGTCGTCTGGCGCAAGGTCTCCGAGGGCAACGCCGAGCGCGACCTCTGGTCCGAGGTCACCGACACCCTCGACTGATCTCCCGCTCCGTCCCCGCGGAGCCTCCCGCACGGGGCCATGGCGCAATTGGTAGCGCACCTGCTTTGCAAGCAGGGGGTTAGGGGTTCGAGTCCCCTTGGCTCCACCAGCACGAAGGCCGCCACCCTCCCGGGTGGCGGCCTTCGTCGTGCGGGTGCGTGCGGCCGTCGGCCGCGGGGGTCACTCCGGCTTGGGCTCCTGCGTGGTCTCGGGCGTGGTGCCCTCCACCTTCTCGGTCGCGGTCACGGCGGCGTCCTCGGCGGACTCCTGCGCGCCGGCCTCCGTCGCGCCCGTCGTCGTCGCCTCCGCGGACGGCGCCTGCTCGGCCGGCTCGCCGCGCTTCGTCGACGTGCGGGCGCGCTGCGTGGCCTTCTTCGCGGCCTCGGTGGCCTTGTCGGCGAGCTTCTCCCCCGCCTCGCGGCCGCGGGCCACGGCCGCGCCGGCCGCCTCGCCCACCGCCTCGGCGGCGTCGCCGGCTCGGTGCTTGGCGTCGCGCGCCACGCCGTCGTAGTCCGGCTTGGTGGTCTGCTCCCAGGGCTCGGCCCACGGGTCGTTCTGCGGCTGCGCGCGCTTCCAGAACACGTAGCCGACCGCGGCCGCGGCGCCGGCCAGCAGCAGCCAGACGAGGCCCTTCCTCCCGCCGCCGGAGCGCGACTCCGCGGCGGCCTTCTTCGCCGCCTTCTTCGCGGCCTTCTTCGCAGCCTTCTTGGTCCCCTTCTGGGCGACGGCGGCCACCGTGCCCGCCGCCGCGGCACCCGTGCCGGCGGCCTTGGACGCGGCCTCGTTGAACGCGGCGACGATGCGCGGGAGGTACTCGTCCACCAGCTTGTCGTGGGCGGTGTCGACGGCCTCGGTCGCCTTGACGTGCGCGGTGTCGACGAGGGGGCCGAGGCGGTCGTGCGCCGTGTCGATCAGGGGGGCGGCCTTGCCCGCGACCCGCTCGACGCGCGGCGCCGCCGCCACCACGCTCTCGTTCCAGGCCTTCTCGGCGCGCGGCCGCAGCCACACGAGGAAGTCCTGCACGTGCGGCTCGGCCCAGTCCCGGGCCTGACCGGCGGCGACCTTGGCCTGAGCGCTCAGGACGGCGGCCTCCTTGGCCGCCCGGGCGCTCGCCTCGGACAGTGCGGCCGCGACCTGCGCGGCCTGGAGCTTGAACTTCTCGGACTCGACGGGGGGCACCGTTGCAGCATCGCTCTTTCGCACCATGGGCCCATGCTGCCACCGGCGTCAACAGCGCGCTCGACGTCCTCCCGTGCCGCCCGGGCGCCAGGCGCCCGTGCGAGGATGGGCGCATGTTCGCAACCCTGCACACCACGCTCGGCGACATCCGCGTCGAGCTGCTGCCGAACCACGCGCCGAAGACCGTGCGGAACTTCGTCGGGCTGGCCGACGGCACCCAGACCTGGACCGACCCCCGCACCGGCGAGGAGAAGACCGGCACGCCGCTGTACGACGGCGTCGTCTTCCACCGCGTGATCGCCGACTTCATGATCCAGGGCGGCGACCCGCTCGGCACCGGCACCGGCGGCCCGGGCTACAACTTCGACGACGAGATCCACCCGGAGCTGCGCTTCTCGGAGCCGTACCTGCTGGCCATGGCGAACGCGGGCAAGCGCCGCAACCCGGTGACGGGCGAGGTCTCGGGCACCAACGGGTCGCAGTTCTTCATCACGACCGTCGCCACGCCGTGGCTCGACGGCAAGCACACGATCTTCGGCAAGGTCGCGGACGACGAGTCGCGCGCCGTCGTCGACACGATCAACACGACGAAGACCCGCCCGGGCGACCGCCCGGTCGAGGACATCGTCATCCGCAGCATCTCGATCGAGGACTGACCCCCGCGCGAGGCCCGTACCGCCGACGGCGGCCGCGGGCCTCGCGGGGTGCGGTGCCCGGCCGCCGGCGCGACGACCGCGCCGGCGGCCGCGCCGCCCCGCGCCCGCCGTCGTCCGCTCGTCCCGCCGTCCCGCGGAGTTCTCCATGACCGAGCAGCCGCCGCCCCCGCCCGCGCCGGGCGCCCCCGACGCCGCCGCACCGCCGGTCTGCCCGCGGCACCCCGACCGGGTGTCGTACGTGCGCTGCCAGCGCTGCGGCCGGCCGGCGTGCCCCGAGTGCCAGCGCCCGGCGGCCGTGGGCGTGCAGTGCGTGGACTGCGTGCGGGAGGCGGCGCGCTCGGCGCCGCGCGTGACGACGTCGATGGGCGGCCGCGTCCGGCAGGGCCGGCCCGTCGTGACGTGGACGCTGATCGGCGTCTGCGTCGCCAGCTTCCTCCTCCAGCTCGCGACCGCCGGCGCCTGGACCGAGCAGTGGGCCTTCTCCGCGGCCATCGGCGCCGTCGAGCCGTGGCGGTTCCTCACGACGGCGTTCCTGCACGCCACGAACATCACCCACATCCTGTTCAACATGTGGGCCCTGTGGGTCACCGGGCAGTTCCTCGAGCCCGTGCTGGGCCGGGCGCGGTTCCTCGCCCTGTGCGGCCTCAGCGCCGTGGGCGGCTCGGTCGGCTACCTGCTGCTCGCGGGGACGCCCGCCGACGCCGGCTGGTACCAGGGCGTCGTGGGCGCCTCGGGCATGGTCTTCGGCCTGTTCGGCGCGATGGTGCCCGTGCTGCGCCGGCTCGGGGCGAACGCCGCCCAGGTGATCGGCCTCATCGCCGTCAACGCGGTGATCGGCTTCGTGCTCCCGGGCATCGCGTGGCAGGCGCACCTGGGCGGGCTCGTGGTCGGGTTCGTGCTGGGCTGGGGGTTCGCGCGGGCGCCGCGGGAGCGGCAGCGCCTCGTGGGCTGGGCACTGCCGCTCGCCGTGGCCGTGCTGCTCGTCGGCCTCGCCGTGGGCAGGTACGCGGCGACCGGCTGGCTGACGACCGTCGCCTGACCGTCTGTCCGGCCCGTCCACGGCGCCGTCCACAGGGTTGTCCACCGGTGTGAATGACACCGGTGAAATTTCCTCCACACCTGTGGACGGTGGTGTGGACGACCCTGTGGGCGAGCCTGTGGACGACCGCTCCCCGGATGACACCGGTGGGATCTGATCAACGGATTCGTGCGTCCCACCGCTGAGGACGAGCCTGGGGACAGCGGGTCAGCAGTGCTCGGAGCGGTGCCCCGGGGCGCCGCGCGGGACGACGTCCCGGTCGCGGTACAGCACCGAGACCCGCTCACCGCGCGCCGCGCAGGCCGCGGCGAACGTCGCGTCCGGGTCGGCGTCGTCCGGGCGCACGTCGTCGTACTCGATCTCGATCACGTGGTCGCCGTAGCCGGCGGTGTACGCGTCGCACTCGGCGTAGACCTGGCACTCCTCCGCGACGACGAAGTCGAAGCCGACCTCCGTGGCACCGCGGACGGCGAGCTCGGGGGCGTTCTTCTGCGCGACCGCCAGGCCGCGGGCGTGGGCCCGCTCCACGAGCGTGCGGGCCAGCGCGACGACGTCGTCCTCGGCGAGCAGGCCCGGGAAGCGGGCGGCGGTGTCGAGGTTGTCGAGCTCGACCGCCTGGTACCCCGCGCCGGCGCAGTCGTCGACCCACGCGCCGACGACCTCCGCGACGCCTGCGCGCTGCGCGGCGGTGGACACGTCGAGGACCAGCTCGCCCGGCCAGTCCGGGTCCTCGACCGGAGCGCCGTCGCGCCGCAGGAGCAGGTCGGGGTGCTCGCGCAGCCAGAGGTCCGCCTCCTCGGGCTGCGTCTGGAAGGCGTTGACGTAGCAGACCGAGTAGACGCCGTCGGCGGGCGGCTCGCGGTGGTCGCGCTCGACGACCTCGATGCCGGGAGCCGGCGGGTACGCGCCGCCGATCTGGTAGTCGAAGCGTGCGCCGACGGGCGGCGGCGCCCAGGACGCGGAGGCGGGAGCCGGTGCGGTGCCGGTCCCGGGGGACGACGTCGTGCCCGGTGCAGCACCGGGGCCGGCGCAGGCCCCGAGGCCCAGCGCCGCCACGGCGAGGACCGCGGGCAGGCCGGTCCGACGCAGGCCGGTCCGGCGCAGGCCGGCGCGGGACGCCGCGACGGTGGCATGCGGCGCGACGGCGCGGCGCGGCCGGTCGGCCCGGCCCACCGCGCGGCGCGTCACCGCCAGCGCGTGGTCAGGACGAAGCCGGCGATGATGAGGACGAAGCCGACGAGCAGGTTCCACGCGCCGAGCGGCGGCACCGGGAACCCGCCGCCGGCCCGGGCGGACGTCAGGTAGTAGACGACGATCCACACCAGGCCCAGCACCATGAGGCCGAGCATGACGGGCACGAGCCAGCGCGGGCTGCCCTCGGCCTGGCGCGCAGGCGTGGCGGACGCCTCCGGCGCGGGCGTCGGCACCTTCTTCTTGCGGGACTTCGACTCGGGCACGAGACGGCTCCTGACTGGCTGACCGGCTTGGCGTCGCGGCCTGCGGCGGGGCCGGACGCGGACGACGTTTCGTCGACTAGCGTAGTGGTCGAGCACGACCGACCCGTGCGACCGACCCGTGCGACCGACCCGGAGGTGACCATGGCGCGGCTGTCCCTGCGACCGGGTCACCCGGTCCGCCGCTGGCGCCCGTACGTCGCCGTGGGGGCCGTCGCCGCGGCCGCCGGGCTCATGTTCTCCGCCAGCGCCCAGCTCGCGCGCGGCGACGAGGGCCGCCACCCGGAGAACCTCGCCCAGCTGGTCGAGTCCGAGTCCGGCCGCGTCGAGCGGCTGGGCGCGCAGGTGGACGAGCTGCAGGCGCAGATCGACCGGCTCGGCGGGGACACGTCGTCGGGCGGGGGCACCGACCCCGACCTCGCCCGCCGGGAGTCCGTGGTGTCCGGCTCGGCGCCGGTCACCGGTCCCGGGCTCACCGTGACGCTCGACGACGCCCCGGCCTCCAGCCAGTCGATCCCCGGCGTGCACGCCGACGACCTCGTGGTGCACCAGCAGGACCTCCAGCACGTCATCAACGCCCTGTGGGCCGGCGGTGCGGAGGCGATGACGCTGCAGGGCGAGCGCGTGACGTCGACGTCGGCGTTCCGCTGCTCCGGCAACATCCTGCTGCTGCACGGCAAGGTGTTCTCCCCGCCGTACGTGGTCGAGGCCGTCGGTGACCCGGAGCGCCTCCAGGCGGCGCTCGACGCGTCCTCGGGCGTGCAGACCTACCTCGACTACGTCGACTGGGTGGCGCTCGGGTGGGCGCAGGAGCCCTCGACGAGCCTGGAGCTGCCGGCGTACGCGGGCAGCACCGAGCTGCAGCACGCGACGGTGCCCGAGGGCACGGACGTCTTCTCCTGAGCCGCCCGCGGCGCGCTATCGTGGGCCCTCAGCCGCGCGCGCGACCGCGCCGCGCGGATCTCCGACACCTGCGCCGCCGAGGTGACCGCATGAGCACCGAGACCCAGACCCCCGAGAGCGCCGGCCCGCGCATCCTCGTCGTCGACAACTACGACTCCTTCGTCTGGACGATCGTCGGGTACCTCGACCAGCTCGGCGCGCGCACCGTCGTCGTCCGCAACGACGCCGTGCCGGAGTCCGACGCCGACGGCGTGTTCGCCGACGCCGAGGGCCGGTTCGACGGCGTGCTCGTCTCCCCCGGCCCGGGCACCCCGAAGGAGGCCGGTGCCTCCGAGGACGTCATCCGTGCCTGCGCCCGGTCCCGCACGCCGATGCTCGGCGTCTGCCTGGGCCACCAGGCCCTCGCCGAGGTGTTCGGCGCCACCGTGGCGCACGCCCCCGAGCTCATGCACGGCAAGACGAGCCTCGTGGAGCACGGCAGCACCGGTGTGCTCGACGGCCTGCCCTCGCCGTTCACCGCGACGCGGTACCACTCGCTCGCCGTGGTCCCCGAGTCGGTCCCGGCCGAGCTCGAGGTGACCGGCGCGACGGCGTCCGGCATCGTCATGGGCGTGCAGCACCGCGAGCTCCCGCTGCACGGCGTGCAGTTCCACCCCGAGTCGGTGCTGACCGAGGGCGGCCACCGCATCCTCGCCAACTGGCTCGCGGTCTGCGGCGACGACGGCGCGGTGGAGCGCTCGGCGGGCATGGCCCCGCTGGTGCACCACGCCGCCTGACGGCGCCTCCCGCCGACGACGAAGGGGGCCTCCCGCACGGGAGGCCCCCTTCGTCGCGCCGTGGCCGTCGGGCGGCGGCCGGGTCAGCCGCCGAAGAGGCTGGCGACGCCGCCGTCGCCCTCGCCCTCGTCGCCCTCGTCGCCACCCTCGCCGTTGCCCTGGTTGCCGTTGCCCTGGTTGCCGTTGCCGTTCCCCTGACCGTTGGCGGGGCCGGTCGAGACCACGATCGTGACGGTGTCACCCTCGTTGAGCTCGGTCCCCGCGGGCGGGTCGGTGGAGATCACGGCCCCGGCCGGCACGGTGTCCGACGACGCCGTCTCGACGCGCGGGTTGAGGGAGTACGAGGCGAACTCCTCCTGGGTCTGGTCGTCCCACTGGCGGCCGACGATGTCCGGCACGGTCGTGGTCACGACCTCCGGCTCGGTGGCGACGGTGATCGTCACCGTGCTGCCCTGCTCCACGCTGCCCGCCGCGGGGTTCTGCTCGAGCACCGTGCCCGGGTCCTGGTCGCCGCTCTCGCGCTCCTGGACGGACGAGCTCAGGCCGAGCCGGTCGAGCTCCGCGAGGGCCTCGTCGCGGCTCATGCCGACGAGGTTCGGAAGCTCCACGGTGCCGTCGGAGACCACCACGTCGATCGTCGCGCCCTGCTCCACGAACTGGCCCACCGCGGGGTCGGTCCCGATGACGTGGTCCTTGGGCACGTCGACGCTCGAGTCCGTGGACTCGTCACCCCACACGAGCCCCGCGTCCTCGATCTTCTGCCGCGCCTCGTCCACGCTGTCGCCCGTGACGTCGGGCACCCCGAGCGAGTCCGGACCGTCGGAGAAGGAGACGGTGACGGTGCTGCCCAGCTCCGCCTCCGTGCCGCCCTCGGGGTCCTGGCCCGTGAACGTGCCCTCGGGCTCCCGTGACTCCTCGTCGGCGACCTGGCGGTACTCGAAGCCCGCGCCCTCGATCGCCTGCCGGGCCTGCGCCGGGGTCACGCCCGCCTCCAGGGCCGGCACCTCCCCCGTCGTCGGCTCGTCCGTGCCGCTGTTCAGCGCCAGGGCGGTCACGATCGCCGCCACCGCGAGCACCGCCACGGTCACGAGGGTCCACAGCAGCGCCCGCTTGCGCGGCCGGTCCTTGCCCGCGTCGTCGGCGGGCGGCGGTGCCGGCGTGCCGGCCGGCGGGGACACCGGGCCGGCGGCCGTCGCGCCCCACGGCGCCCCTGCCACCTGCGTGGGCGCGGCGCCCGCCGGGCTCATCAGCTGCGTCGCGCCCTCGGTGCCGTAGCCCGGGGCGCCGTACGCCATCGTCGCGGCCGCGGCACCGCCGGCGGCGGCGAGGCCCGCGGCCACCGTCGGCGCGCCGACGGCCCCGCCGTGCAGCGCGGCGTCGAGGTCGGCGCGGAAGTCCGCGGCCGTGCCGTACCGGGCGTCGCGGTCCTTGGCCAGCGCCTTGAGCGTGATCCGGTCGAGCACCTCGGGCACGTCCGAGGCGATCTCGCTCGGGCGCTGCGGGGCCTGGCCCACGTGCTGGTAGGCCACGGCCACCGGCGAGTCGCCGACGAACGGCGGACGCCCGGTGAGCAGCTCGAACAGCAGGCAACCCGTCGAGTAGAGGTCGGAGCGGTAGTCGACCTGCTCGCCGCGCGCCTGCTCCGGCGACAGGTACTGCGCCGTGCCGATGACCGCGTGCGTCTGCGTCATCGTGGCGGCCGAGTCGGCGACGGCGCGGGCGATGCCGAAGTCCATCACCTTGACGCCGCCGGTCGGCGTGATCATCACGTTCGCCGGCTTGATGTCGCGGTGCACGATGCCGGCGTGGTGGGAGTACTCGAGGGCCGAGAGCACGCCCACGGTGATCTCGATGGCCTCCTCGATCGGCACCGCGGCGCCGTCGTGCAGGATGTCGCGGACCGTGTGGCCCTCCACGTACTCCATGACGATGAAGGGGACGTGGACCTCGTTGCCGAGCTCGTCGGTGTGGACGTCCTCGCCGGTGTCGTAGACGGCGACGATCGAGGGGTGGTTCAGCGCCGCCGCGGCCTGCGCCTCGCGGCGGAAGCGGGCGAGGAAGGACGGGTCGCGGGCCAGGTCGGAGCGCAGCACCTTGATGGCCACGGTGCGGCCCAGGCGTGCGTCCTTCCCGATGTGCACCTCGGCCATGCCGCCGCGGCCGATGAGCTCACCGACCTCGTACCGGCCGGCGAGTGCCCGGGGAGTGTTGTCAGCCACTCAAACGTCCTTCGGAGTCGGGGTCGCACGCTCGGCGCGCGACTCGTGAGGGTCCATCATCCCAAAACCGGCGCGATCCCACGCCTGCGCGGCGTCCAGGAGCGCCACCGGCGGCCGGGTGAGGGTCGTCGGCGGGGTCGGTGCCGGCGGGGTCACCGTCGGCAGCCCCGGGCCGCGGAGGGCGAGCGTTCGGCGCGTCGCACCGGTCCTCGCCCGCGGACGGGCCAGGACGGCCGCCGCGGGCAGCGCCGCGGCGGACGCTCCGCCGCCACCGTCGTCGAGCAGGGAGCGCACGAACGAGGCGATCAGCAGCACGGCCAGCAGCGCGAGCAGGGCGACCAGCGGCCACGACAGCCGTCCGAGCGGGCCGAGGCGCACCCCGGTGGTCGTCGAGGTGCGCTTCGGGCCCTCGGCCTCCTGGGTGCGGGCGCGGCGGCCGCGGTCGGGCAGCGGGACGGACCGGGCACCGGCGCGGCTCCGGCCGTCGCTCTGGGCGCGCACCGCGGCGCGCGTCCGGTCGGGGGTGCCGCTCCCGGCGCCCGGCGTGCGCGTGCTGCGCGCCCCCGCCGCGTCGCCCCCGCGCCGCTGCGCGGCCCGGGAGCCGTTCGCGTGCGCCGCCTCGGCGCGCGAGCGGGTCTGCTCGGCGCGCGCGCGGGTCTGCTCGGCGCGCGCGCGGGTCTGCTCGGCGCGCGCGCGGGTCTGCTCGGCGCGGGCGCGGGTCTGCTCGGCGCGGGTGCGCGCGGGCCGCGTCGACTCCGCGTGGGCCCGGCCCGCCTCGGGGCGGTCCGCCCGGCGCGACGCCGGGGCGCGGCGGGAGTCCGTGCCCTGCGCGTGCAGCGCGCGGCGCGGCGGGTAGGGGCGCTCGTCGGTCTCGCGCGGCAGCCAGGGCGGCGTCGCGGCGCCCGACGGCGGACGGCCGGCTGCGCCGTCGGCCCGGTTCGTCGTGCCGTCCGTCCCGCGGTCCGTCCCGGCGTCCCGCGCAGGGCCGCCGGACGCCGCCGGACCCGACGCCGCCGGAGGCGACCCCGTCGGGCCGGACGCGCCCGGGGACGCGGCGCCCCGGACGCCGCGCGTGCCGGCGACGGGGGTGGGCGGGCCGGAGTGCCGGGCGGCGTGCGCCCCGCGCCCAGCGCCGGTCGCGGCGCGGGCGCTCCGGGCGCCCGGGCTGTCCGAGGCCGGGTTCGCGGCCGGCCTCGGAGCCGTCCCCGAGGCCGCGCCCGCGGCGGCACCGGAGCCCTGCAGGCGCCGCGCCGTGCGCGAGCGCGCCCCGAGCGGGTCTGCGGCGATGTCGCGGGCGAGCGCGTCGAGCTCGTCGGCGAGCGCGCCGGCGGACACCGGGCGCAGCGACGGGTCCTTCTCGAGCATCCGCATGATCACCGCGGACAGGCCCGGGTGGACCGAGGACGGCAGCGGCGGCACCGGGTTGTTGACGTGCGCGACGGCGATGTCCACCGGCGTCGCGCCGGTGAACGGCCGCTTGCCCGCCGTGGCCTCGTACGCGACCACGCCGAGCGCGTAGACGTCGGACAGCGGCGTCGCCGGCTGGCCCACGGCCTGCTCGGGCGACAGGTACTGGGCGGTGCCCATCACCATGCCGGCGGCTGTCATCGGGGCCTGGTTGGCCGCGAGCGAGACGCCGAAGTCGGTGATCTTCACGGTGGTGCGGCCGCCGGAGGCGCGCGTCGGGTGCTCGAGCAGGATGTTGCCGGGCTTCACGTCGCGGTGGACGACGTGCGCCTCGTGCGCCGCGTGCAGGCCGCGCGCGGTCGCCGCGAGGATCGGCAGCAGCCGCTTGGGCGTCAGCACCGGCTCGCGCTCGAGCAGGTCGGCGAGCGGCTCGCCGACCACGAGCTCCATGACCAGGTACCCCGTGCCCGCCTGCTCGCCGTAGTCGTACATCTGGGCGATGTTCGGGTGCGACAGCGCCGCGCTGTTGCGCGCCTCGGTGCGCAGGCGCGCCAGGAAGTCCTCCTGGCCCGTGTACTCCTCGCGCAGCACCTTGACGGCGACCTCTCGGCCCAGGAACGTGTCGTCCGCGACCCACACCTCGCCCATGCCGCCGACGGCGATCCGGCGGGTGAGCCGGTACCGGTCGCCGAGCGCGAGCCCCTCCACAGGTCTCATCGGTCCAGCACCGCCTGGATGACCGCCTTGGCCACGGGCGCCGCGACGCGCCCGCCGGTGGCCTCGCTGCCGGCCGAGCCGCCGTGCTCGACGATGACGGCGACGGCGACCTGCGGGTCGTCCGCCGGGGCGAAGCCCGTGAACCACGCGTGCGGGTCCGCCTCCGACGTCGTCTGGGCGGTGCCGGTCTTGCCGGCCACCTGCACGCCCGAGGTCTGCGCCGACGTGCCCGAGCCGTCCTCGACGACGCCGACCATCATCTGGGTGAGCGCGTCCGCCGTCTCGCTCGACACCGCGTCGCTCAGCCGGCGCGGCGACGTCTGCTCCACGACCTCGAGCTCCGGGTCGCGGATCGTGTCCACGAGGTACGGCTGCATCAGCTCACCGTCGTTCGCGATCGCCGCGGAGACCATCGCGACCTGCAGCGGCGTCGTCGTGACGCTGCCCTGGCCGATGGCCGCCAGGGCGAGCCGGTCGTCGCTCGAGGCCTCCTCCTTCGGGAAGGTGCTCGCGTCCGTGGACATCGGCACCTCGAGCTTCTGGCCGAACCCGAACCGCGCCGCCTGCTCGTCCACCGCGTCGGCGCCCAGCGCGACGCCGAGCTGCGCGAACGCGGTGTTGCAGGAGATCCGCAGGGCGTCGGCGAGCGACATCTCGTCCGACGAGGAGCACACCTCGTCGCCGAAGTTGCGCAGCTGGGTGCTGGTGCCGGGCAGCGTCCACCGGTGCGGCGCGGGGATCGGGGTGTCGGCCTGGTAGTCGCCCGACTCCAGCGCGGCGGCGGCGTCGACCAGCTTGAACGTGGACCCCGGCGGGTACGCCGAGCGGATCGTGCGGTTGATGAGCGGGTCGCCCTCGGCGTTGAGCAGGTCCTCGTAGGCCCGGCCCGCCTCCGCGGTGGAGTGCACGGCCAGGGCGTTGGGGTCGTACGACGGCTTGGAGACCATGGCGAGGATGCGCCCGGTGGACGGCTCGATCGCCACGACGGCGCCCTGCTGGTCACCGAGGGCGTCCCACGCGGCCTGCTGGGCGGCCGGGTCGATGGTCAGCTCGACGGAGGATCCCTTGGTCTTCTCCCCGGTCAGGAGGTTCTGCAGGCGGTCCACCCACAGGGCGTCGGCCTGGCCGTTGAGGAACGCGTTCTCGGCGCCCTCGATGCCGGACGTGCCGTTGACCAGCGAGTAGAACCCGGTCACGGGCGCGTACATCTGCGCCGTGCCGGTGTCGCCCTCGGCGTACACGCGCTGGAAGCCGAAGGGGTCGTCCACCGCCTGCGACGTCGCCACGGACTGCTCGCCGACGACGATCGGGCCGCGGGCGTTGCCGTAGTCGCGGTAGATCTTGCGGACGTTGCGGTTGTCGTTGTTGAGCGAGTCGGCCTGCACGTACTGCACCCACGTCGTGGAGACCATGAGCGCGAGGAACATGACCATGACGACGCCCGCCAGCCGCCTCAGGGTCGTGTTCATGGGGTTCCTGCCTCGGGGTTCGGACGCGACGGCGTGCGGCGCGGCAGCGGCGGCCGCGCGGGCACGGGTCTGTCGACGGTCTCGGTCGGCGTCGTCACGGGGTGGGCGCCCGTGGGCACGTCCGGCAGGGCGCCGTCGCGCTCGCCGTCCCCGGCCGCGGCCTCGTGCACGCCGCCGGGGCCCACCTCGCCGCGCTCGGGCAGCGGCGACGGCCGCCGCGCGTCGTCGGAGATCTTCAGCAGCAGGCCCACCACGATCCAGTTGGCCAGCAGCGACGAGCCGCCCTGCGCCATGAACGGCACGGTGAGGCCGGTCAGCGGGATGATCCGGGTGATGCCGCCGACGACGACGAACAGCTGCAGCGCCAGGGAGAACGCCAGGCCACCGGCGAGCAGCTTGCCGAACCCGTCGCGCACGCCGAGGGCGGTGCGCAGGCCGCGCTCCACGACGATCATGAAGACCAGCAGGACGGCGAGCAGGCCGGTCAGGCCCAGCTCCTCGCCCAGCGAGGAGTAGATGAAGTCCGAGAACGAGTACGGCACGCGCTGCGGGTAGCCCTCGCCCCACCCGGCGCCGAACAGCCCGCCGTTCGCCAGGCCGAACAGGCCCTGGACCACCTGGTACGAGCCGCCCGTGGCGTTGTACACGTCGCCCTCGAACGGGTGCAGCCACACCTCCATGCGGCGCTGCACGTGCGGGAAGACCGAGCCCGCCACGGCGGCGCCCGCGCCGAACAGCACGAGGCCGATGAGCACCCAGCTGATGCGTTCGGTGGCCAGGTACAGCATCGCCACGAACAGCCCGAAGAACAGCAGCGAGGTGCCGAGGTCGCGCTCGAGCACGAGGACCGCGAGCGAGGCGGCCCAGACGATGAGGATCGGGCCGAGGTCGCGCAGGCGCGGCAGCTGCAGGCCGAGGATCCGCGGGCCCGCCAGCGCGAGGGTGTCGCGGTTGGTCACCAGGTAGCCGGCGAAGAAGACGGCGAAGGCGATCTTGGCGAACTCCGCCGGCTGCAGGGACAGCGGGCCGACGCCGATCCAGATCTTCGCGCCGTTGATGGTGCGGCCCAGCCCCGGCACCAGCGGCAGCATCACGAGCACGAGGCCGGTGATCATCGCCGTGTAGGTGTAGCGGCGCAGCCAGCGGTGGTCGCGCAGGAACCACACCACCAGGCACGCGAGCACCACGCCCAGCACAGACCACTGCATGTTGCGGGCGGCGTTGGCGCCGGCGGCGCCGGCCTCCTGCAGCCGCAGGATCATCGCCAGGCCGAGGCCGTTGAGCAGCACGACGGACGGCAGGATGACCTGGTCGGCCCACGGCGCGCGGATCCGCACGACCACGTGGGCGGCCACGGCGATGAGCGCCAGGCCCGCCGACTCCAGCCAGAAGCCGTCGGGCAGGCGGCCCTCCATGTTGATGCCCACCAGGGCGAACGCGCCCACGCCCGCGGCCAGGGCGAGCGCGAGCAGCAGCAGCTCCGCCAGGCGCGCGGGGCGGCGGGCGGTGGTGGTCGCGGCGGCGGCGCTCATCCGGCGGCTCCTGCGGCCGGGGTCGCCGAGGGCGACGGCGAGCCCGAGGGCGTGCCGGACGGCGACGGGGTCGGGGTGGGGGTCGGCACCGCCTGCTCGATGAGCCGCTCGGCCCGGGCGCGGGCGTCGTCGAGCGACGAGGCCGTGATGGTGCCGTCGAGGCGGTCGGCCCAGTAGTCGGGCAGGTCGGCGACCTGCGTGCCGGTGAGCTCGACCGCGCTCGAGAGCGTCAGCGGCCCGGCGCTCGCCGGCACGCCGCGGAACACGGCCACCTGGCCGTCCTCGACGCCGACGTAGTACTGGCGCTGCGTCCAGCCGTACGCGGCGTAGCCGCCGAGGCCCAGCCCGGCGAGCACGAGCAGCGCCACGAGCGAGGCGATCACCGGGTGACGGCGCGGCGCGGGGCGCGCGTCCTCGTCGTCCGGGTCGTCGTCCTCGTCGTCGCGGTCACCGGGCCGGCCGGCGCGGGCGGAGCCCGCGGCGGTGTCGTCGTCGCGGTCGTCGGCCCCGCGGGTCGTCGGCCGGCCGTCGTCGGCCTCCGGGTGCCCGTCGGCCTCGGCCCCGTACGGGGCGCCGTCGTCCGGGTCGTCGAAGCCGGGCAGGGGGCCGACCGCCGCGGCGGCGCCGACCACCTGCACGCCGCCGAGCTCGTCGACGGCCTGCGCCGCGGCGTCGTCGCCCCCGGCGTCCTCGACGACGTCGGCCACCACCACCGTGATGTTGTCGGTGCTGCCGGCGCGCATCGCGGCGACGAGCAGGACGTCGGCGGCCTCGTCGGGGTCGGGCGTCTCGACGAGGATCTCCGTGAGGGCCTCGGCGGGCACGAACCCCGACAGGCCGTCGGAGCACAGCATCCAGCGGTCGCCGGGGCGGGCCTCGCGCACCGACATGTCGGGGGAGAGGTCCAGGTCGAAGTCGCTGAGCACCCGCATGACGACGTTGCGCTGCGGGTGGTGCTCGGCCTCGTCGGGGGAGATGCGGCCGGTGTCGACCAGGTGCTGGACGAACGTGTGGTCGACCGTGACCTGGGTGAGCACGCCGTCGCGCAGCAGGTAGGCGCGCGAGTCGCCCATGTGCGCCATGACGAGCGTGCTGCCGGTGCGCAGCAGCGCCGTGACGGTGGTGCCCATGCCGGCGAGGTCGGGCTCGGCGGCCGAGGCGCGCACCAGGCCCAGGCGGGCCTGCTCGACGGCGGCCTCGAGCTCCTCCAGCGCGGCGTCCGGGCCGTGGTCGGGCACGTCGAGCGGCTCGAGGGCGGCGATGGCGATGCGCGAGGCGACGTCGCCGCCCGCGTGCCCGCCCATGCCGTCGGCGACGACGAGGAGGTTCGGGCCGGCGTACGCCGAGTCCTGGTTGTTGGAGCGCACGAGCCCGACGTCGGAGCGGGCGGCGTAGCGCAGCGAGACGGTCACGACGCGGTCATCCCTGGAGCTCGACGACGGAGCGGCCGATCTGCACGCCCACGCCGACGGGCAGCGGCACGGCGTCGGTGACCTGGTCGTCGCCGATGAACGTGCCGTTGGTCGAGCCGAGGTCCTCGACGTACCACCGGTCGCCCTGCGGGAAGATCCGGGCGTGCCGCGAGGACGCGTAGTCGTCGTCGAGCACCAGCGTGGAGCCGGGTGAGCGCCCGATGAGGATGGACGAGCCGGTCAGCGGCAGCGACGTGCCCGACAGCGGGCCGGCGACCACCACGAGGCGCGCGGGGCCGGGGCCGCGGCGCTCCTTGCCCGCGGTGCGGCCGGTCGGGCCGGTCGGAGCGGGGGCGGCCGCGGCCACCGCCGGCGCCGCGGCGTCGGCGGGCGCCGCCTCGCGGTCCTTGCGGCGCGGCGAGAGACCGCGGCCGGCGCGCGTCGACAGGTCGCGACGCAGCACGCCGATCGCGGTGAGCACGAACACCCACAGCAGGACGAGGTATCCCAGCCGCAGCAGGGTGAACGTCAGCTCACTCATCGGGGCGGGGTCACCAGTCCTCGTGGTCGGCGGCGGCCGCGCCCGACCAGAACATGATCCGGGTGCGGCCGATGGTCAGGGTGTTGCCGTCGAGCAGCGTCGCGGCGGGGACCTGGTGGCCCTCGACGTACAGGCCGTTCGTGGAGCCCAGGTCGGTGGCGATCACGCCGTCGGGCGTGACGCGGATCTCCAGGTGCTTGCGGGAGACGCCCGGGTCGTCGACCACGATGTCGGCGTCCGGGTCGCGTCCGATGACGGTGACGGGGCCGGTGAGCAGGTAGCGCTGGCCGTCGATGTCGATGAGCGGGTGCCGGGTGCTGGGCTGCGACGTCGCGGGGGCGACGGCGCCGCGCACCGTGGCGCTGCGCACCTGGAAGCGGCCGCCGGTGAGGTCGGCGTGCTCCTCGAAGGACACGCTGACGGGCCCGACGAACGCGTAGTGCTGCGAGGCCGCGTACTCGGTGAGGTTGGTGGCGAGCTCGTCGGCGAGCGTCTCGGCACCCCACTGCTCGATCTGGCCGAAGTCCTGCGGCGAGAGCTCCACCGTGAACTCGTTGGGGGCCACGGTGCGGTCACGGCCGACCACCGCGACGCGGTCGTCCAGCTCGCGGCGCAGGCGGCTCGCCAGCTCCACGGCCTTGACCTCACCGTGGCCGAACCGGGAGAACGCGTTGTTCATCACGCGCTCGACGCTCTTCTCGAAGCGGTCCAGGACGCCCATGCCACCTCCTCTCGCGGGCCCGTCGCACGTCTCTCGTGCCGTCGTCGCCGCCGTGCACGGCCCGCGGGGCCCGTGCCGGGAGGGCACGGGTGCGCGGGCAGGCGCGGACGACGCCGCGGGCAGACTACCTAGATCGTAGGCAGCCGCGCGGGTACGACGCCCCGCATCGTGTGGACGTCCTGGGGACGTGCCGGGGAAATCGGCGTGGCAGCCCGCGTGGGCCGCCTCCGCGTGGCGTCGGCCACGTGACCGGCCGCGATGGGCGCGAGAGGGCCGTCGACGGGGTGCCGATCCGGGGTCCCGCCGGCCGCCGGGAGGGCCGATTGGGGACCTCCGCCCGGCTCGTGCTAGATTGCTCCGGCAGCGCGCGAGTGGCGGAATAGGCAGACGCGCACGGTTCAGGTCCGTGTGCCCGAAAGGGCGTGGGGGTTCAACTCCCCCCTCGCGCACGTTGAGAAGGTCCCGGTCAGGTAGTCCTGGCCGGGACCTTCTGCTCTCTCCCGGGGCCGCCCGCTCCGGGGTGCCCCGCTCCCTGCCGCGACGTCGTCCCGTCAGGCCGCGCCGTCGTCCGTCAGGGCGTGGCGCGCGGCGCGGCGGACCCGGTCCCCTGCGGCGCCCGGCGCATGAACCAGCACGGCACCCCGATCACGCGGGCTCCGCCGACCACCCGGTAGCCGAAGCGCTCGTAGAACGCGACGTTCTCCTCCGTGTCGGTCTCCAGGTACCCCGCGCGGCCCGCCCGGTCGAGGTCCGCGCAGTGCGCGCGCAGGAGCGCGCCCCCGAGCCCCTGCCGCCGCAGGCCGGCGTCGACGGCCACCGGGCCGAGGTGGACGTGCGCCTCGTCGGGATCGTGCCCGGCCCACGTCCCCGTCCACGCGAGGACCCGGGCGGCCGCCGCCGGGCCGAGGCGGGCGAGCGTGGGCAGCATGCGCGCGCGCCGCGCGCCGCGCAGCCGGCAGGTGCCCGGCGGGGCGGCCCCGCCCACCGCGACGAGCGCGCCGTCGCGGAACGCCCCCAGGAGCCGCAGGTCCGGCGAGACGGTCAGCAGCCCGCCCACGAGGACGGCCTGCTGCCGGACCCGGCGCTCGGGATCGGGCCCGTAGGCGGCCCGGTGCAGCGGGTTGTCGCGCATCCCCCGGGCGACGAGGTCGGCGGCGGCGTGCCGCAGGCCCCGGTCGAGGGGGCGGACGGTGACGACCTGGCCGGTCATCGTGGGCCTCGCGCGCGCTGCACGGCGGCCGCGGCGAGGCCGGCGACCGCGCCGAGCGCCGTCGACCGCAGGATCTCGCCGGCGGCGCCGACGACGAGGAGCGCCGCGGGCACCTCGGGCCGCAGGCCCAGGACGGACGACACGGCGAGCAGGAGCGCGCCGTACAGGCCGCCGGCGAGCGTGAGCGTCAGGACGGGGCGCGGCACGCGCCCGAGCCCGACGCCCAGGACCCAGGCGCCGGCGGTCAGGCCGACCACCAGCAGCGAGGCGGAGGGCTGGCCGAGCACGCCGGCCACGCCGGTGAGCTCCACGAGCGGCCACAGCAGGGCCAGGCTGCCGAGCCCGAGGACGAGCGGCCAGCTCAGCGGGCCGGCCGGGGCGGACGAGCGGGACGGGATGGGGGGTCGGGTCGATGTCATGCTCGGGACGCTAGGGACGCGCGAGCCCCGGCACATCGGCCGCGGCGCCCCGGCCGACGTCGCCCGGCGTCGACAGCGCACGTCGTCCCCGGGCGGCACCACGGTGGCCGCGGGGCGCTGCCCGCGCCGTCCGCCGCTCCGTAGGCTGATCCCCATGGCCACGGGCAACGGGCTCGACCGCGCCGTCGCGGGGGCGGACCAGCGGTTCGTCGACCTCGCGCTCGCCGTGGCGGTGGCCCTCGCCGTCGCGGTCGCCGTCGCCGCCGAGCTCGACACCACCGGGCGCGTCGTGCCGGGCGCCTACCTCTTCGCGCTCGGGTTCGGCGCGCTGCTGCTGGCCCGGCGCCGCGCCCCGCGGTCGGTCCTCGTGGCGACCGTCCTGGGGATCGTCGTCTACTACACGATGGACCTGCCGCCCATCGGCATCACGCTGCCCGCCGCGGCGGCGCTCTACTCGGCCGCGGAGGTGGGGCTGACCGGGTGGGCCGTGGGCGCCGGCACGGTCCTGGTCGGCTCCTCGGCCGCCGCGCAGATCGTCCAGGGCCTGCCGCCGTCGTACCTCGTCAGCGACGAGCTGCTGACGAACGCGGCGCTGGTCGTCACGGCGGTCGCGCTCGGGGTCAGCGTCCGGGCCCGCCGGCAGGCCCGGGAGCACGCGGCCCGGCTCCGCGCCGCGACGGTCGCCGAGCAGGCCCGGGAGGCCGAGCGGCGCCTGCAGGAGGAACGGGTGCGGATCGCGCGCGACCTCCACGACGTCGTCGGCCACACCATGTCCGTCATCGCCGTCCACACCAACGTCGCCGCGGAGGCCGTCGGCGAGGACGACGCCGCGGCCCGCGAGGCCCTCGACCGCATCCGCCGCTCGACCCACGACACGATGCGCGAGCTGCGCGCCACGGTGCGGGTCCTGCGCTCCCCGGTGGGCGACCCCGAGCGCGGGGCGGTCGGCCTGCCCGGCGTCGCGGACCTCGTCGACGGCGCCCGGGCCGCAGGGCTCCAGGTCGACCTCGACCTCGACGTCACCGACGACGCGCTCGACGGCGCGATCGGTGCCGCCGCCTACCGCATCGTCCAGGAGTCGCTGACCAACGTCCTGCGCCACGCGCACGCGCGGCGGGCGACCGTGGTCGCCCGCCTGCACGACGACACCCTGGAGCTCACCGTCGCCGACGACGGCCGTGGCGCGGGCGGGGCGGTGCGGTCCGGCGCCGGCCTCGCCGGGATGCGCGAGCGGGCCGCCCTGCTGGGCGGGAAGCTCACGGCCGACGACGGCGAGGACGGCGGCTTCGTGGTCCGGGCCCGGCTCCCGGCGAGGCTGCCGTGACGAACGAGAGCGAGGTCCTCATGATCCGTGTCGTCCTCGTCGACGACCAGGAGCTGGTCCGCACCGGCCTGCGCACCCTCGCCGAGCACGACGGGGACATCACCGTCGTCGCCGAGGCGGGCACCGGCCGGGCCGGCATCAGCCGCGTGCGCGAGCTGCGGCCCGACGTCGTGCTCATGGACATCCGCATGCCCGAGATGGACGGCCTCGAGGCCACCCGGCAGATCGTCGCCGATCCGCGGCTGTCCGGGACGAAGGTCGTGGTCCTCACGACGTTCGACGAGGACGAGAACGTCTTCGAGGCCATCCGCTCCGGCGCGGCCGGCTACCTCCTCAAGGACATCTCGCCGCGCGACCTGCGCCAGGCCGTCCGCGTCGTGGCGGCCGGCGAGTCGCTGCTCTCCCCGGCGGTCACCCGCACGGTGATGCGCTCGCTGGCTGCCACCCTCGGCACCACGGTCGACGACACGCCGCTGCAGGGCCTCACCGAGCGGGAGCGGGAGGTGCTGGAGCAGGTCGGCCGGGGGCTGTCGAACGACGAGATCGCCCGCGCGCTCTACGTCTCGCCGGCCACCGCCCGGACCTACGTCTCCCGGCTGCTGGCCA
>NZ_JAXUAK010000019.1:0-66092 GCF_046535855.1 Puerhibacterium sp. TATVAM-FAB25
CGGGGAGCGTCCTGCTGCGCGGCAGGTCACGCGCGACGGAGTGCGTCGGCGGTGCGACGGTGGCACCGGCGACGAGGCCGTGGCGGCGCCGGACGGCGACGGGCCCGGCGGCCGCGAGGGCTGCCGGGCCCGAGGGCGACGGGGACGGGACGACCGCGGCGGCCGCGGTCAGGGCTGCGACGACCGCGGCTCGGCCGCCGGCACGGCACGCCGGCTCCCGCGGGCGAGGGCGCCGCCGATGCCGGCCAGGCCCAGGTCCACGAGCGTCATGAGGACGCGGCTCAGGAGCGCCACCAGCAGCAGCTCCGCGTGCGGCATCGCCGCACCCATCACCGCGAGCAGGACGCCCTCGCGGGCGCCGGCGCCGGCGGGCACGAGGATGATGAGGAAGCCGACCACCCACGCGAGGGCGTAGCCGCCCACGGCGAGCGCGAACGTGCGCGGCGTCGCGTCGAGGCCGAGGCCGGTGGCCAGGACCCAGACCTGGGCACCGGCGAAGAGCCACCCGATCACCGACCACAGCGCGGTGGCGCCGAGCCCGCGCCACGACAGGGGCTTCTCGAGCGGCTCGCGGCGCGCGAGGCGGAACGCGAGGCCGATGACCCGGGTCAGCACCGGCGGCAGCAGCAGCACCGCGAGCAGGACGGCGGCCGCCACGGCCGCCCACGTCCAGCCGCCCAGGGTCCCGGACGAGACGAACGGCAGGCAGACGGTGCCGACGACGGCGCCGGAGACGACGGAGACGAGCACCGCGACGGCCATGGCCGCCAGCGAGCGGCGCCGCGGGATGCGGTGGGTGGCGCCGAGCTCGGCCGCGGCCACGACGTTCCACACGCCGCCCGGGACGTACTTGCCGATCTGGCTGACGCCGAACACCGCCACGGCGGCCCGGCCGGGCAGCGGCGACCCGAGGTCGGCGAGGACCGCCCGCCACGCCACGAGGGTGCACAGCACGTAGGCGACGGTCAGGACCGCGGAGCCCGCCAGCGTGGCGACGGAGAGCCGGCCCGCGGCGTCCACGAGGTCGTCCCACGTGGACCACACGGCGTAGACGGCCAGGCCGACCGCCACGGCGAGGAACAGCCACTTGACGGCCGGCTTGCGGACCAGGCCGAGCAGCCGCTTGACGAGGTTCATCGGGCGCTCACCGAGCCGTCATCGCCGCGACGAGCGGCTCGACGACGGCGTGCGGCCGCACGGCGGCGCGGCCGGCCAGCGCCCGCGCCCGGGCTTCGGCCAGCCGCTCGGGCCGCGCGAGGTCGCCGAGGCGGGCGGCGAGCGCGTCCGCGTCGGCCGGCGGGACCAGCTCGAGTGCCTCGCCGAGGGTGCGGCGCTGCGGCGCGGTGTCCGAGGTGACGACGACGCAGCCGGCCGCGAGCCCCTGGTAGACCTTGTTCGGCACGACGCGGCGGCCCTTCGGGGTGTCCGAGAAGATGCCGAGGCACACGTCGTGCGACGCGACGAGCGCCGGTAGCTCCTCCGGCCCGACCCAGTCGTGCCACGTCACGGCGGCGGCGCCGTCGAGGCGCGCGCGCACGGCGGCGTGGTCCTGACCGCTGCCCACCATCGTGAGCTCGAGCGGGACCCCCGCCGCCAGCGCCCGCGCGGCGGCCTCGCCGATCACGGGCGCGCCCTGCAGCGGGGTGTACAGGCCGAAGAACACGACCCGCAGCGGGTCGCCGTCGCGCCGGGCGCGCTGCGCGGCGTCCGCCGCCGCGAACCACTCGTCGCTCGCGCCGACGCGCACGACGACGCCCTTGCCCGGCGCGGCGAGCATGGCGCGGTGCTCCTCGGTGTCCGTGACCACGACGTCGGCGCAGGCCGTCGCCACGCGGTCCAGGAGCGTCAGGAGCCGCACGCGCAGGCCCGTGGCGCCGCGGTCGCTGGCGGTGTCGCCCGCGAAGATCAGGTGGTCGAGCACCACGCGCGAGCGCGGGAACAGCAGCCGCGCGAGGACGACGTCGAAGTGGCCCATGTAGCCGACGAGGACCGCCTCCGGCCGCCCGGAGCGCCGGCGCAGGCGCGCCGCGTCGCCCACGAGCCCCGCCCAGCACGCGAGCAGGCGCAGCACCAGCAGCGGCAGGCGCCACGGCTGCTGCAGCATCCGCACCCGCTCGGCGGTCGAGAAGCCGAGAGGCCGGTTGAGCTCGACGACCTCGTACCCGTGCTCGCGCAGGCCCGCGACCAGCACGGCGACGCGCGGGTGCTTGCGGGCGTCGTACGTGCCGAACGCCGCGATCATCGAGCGGGCCGCGCCTCGTCCGCCGCGGGCAGGCCGCCGGCCGACGGCGCACCGTCCCCGCCCAGCGCGCCGGGCAGCAGGGTGTCCAGCGCCGGCGGCACCGCGCGGGTGGTCGGGCGGTGCGCCTCGAGGGCCGCGCGGAGGTCGCCCGTGCCGTAGACGGTGCCGTACTGGATCTCCTTGAGCCGCTCGAGCGTCTCCTCGAGCAGCACGCGGTTCGTCTTCTGCAGGTCCGCGATCACCAGCAGGGCGAAGCACAGCAGCGAGGCGACCAGCATCGCGGTGCCGAAGATCAGCGACTGGATGTGCCCGCCGGCGCTGCCGGCGAACCACAGCACGAGGAAGCGCACGAACGGCACGAGCGCGGCCACGAGGAAGATCAGGCCCAGCGTCACGAACACCGTGTGCGGCTTGAACATGATGTAGGACCGCGAGATCGCCTGGCCCGACTTGCCCATGTGCTGCCAGATGTTCTTGAACAGCCGGGACTCGCGGGTCTTCGGGTTCGTGGTGACCGGCACGCTCGCGATGCGCAGGCGCTTGTTGCCGGCCTGGATGATCGTCTCCATGCAGTAGCTGAACTGCGTGACGACGTTCAGGTGCATGAGCGAGGCGCGCGAGTAGGCGCGGAAGCCGCTGGCGGCGTCCGGCAGGTCGGTGCCGGCGGCGAAGTTCACGACCTCGGAGCCGACCTTCTGCATGACCTTCTTGAACGGCGAGAAGTGCTCGATGGTCGCGGTCTGGCGGTCGCCGATCGCGATGTCGGCCTCGCCGCGCAGCAGCGGCTGCACGAGGTCGGCGATCCGCTCCTGCGGGTACTGGTTGTCGCCGTCCGTGTTGACGACGATGTCCGCACCCTGCTTGAGCGCGTAGTCGACGCCGTCGCGGAACGAGCGCGCCAGGCCCATGTTGCGGGTGTGGCGCACGAAGTGCTTCACACCGAGGTTGCGGGCGACCTCGACGGTGCGGTCGGTCGAGCCGTCGTCGACGATGAGGATCTCGATCTCGTCGATGCCCGGGATCTCGCGGGGGATGGTCGCGAGGACGAGGGGAAGGGTCTCCTCCTCGTTGAGGCACGGGATCTGCACGAAGAGCTTCATGACGGCTTTCTGTCGGCTGGTGGGGAGGGCCTGACCGGCGAACAGTCTAGCGACTGGCCGCCCTGCCCGGCCGGGAGGGCCCCCTGCGGAGCATCGCTCCTGGTCGGACGGGCGGCCGTCCGCGTCACTGCCCCTGGGCGGCGTACTTCGCCTCGACGGCGGCCTTGGCGGGGCGCCACCAGGCCTCGTTCGCCCGGTACCACTCGACCGTCGCCTCCAGGCCGGAGCGGAAGTCGGTGTACCGCGGCGCCCAGCCGAGCTCGTCGCGCAGCTTCGTGGCGTCGATGGCGTAGCGCAGGTCGTGGCCAGGGCGGTCGCCCACGTGCTCGAAGTCGCCCGGGTCCCGGCCGAAGATCTCCAGCAGCGTCTGCACGACCTCGAGGTTGTTCTTCTCGCCGTCGGCGCCGATGAGGTACGTCTCGCCGATGCGGCCCTTCTCGACGATCGCCCACACCGCGGTGTTGTGGTCCTCGACGTGGATCCAGTCCCGAACGTTGAGCCCGGCGCCGTACAGCTTGGGCCGGATCCCGTCGATCAGGTTGGTGATCTGGCGCGGGATGAACTTCTCCACGTGCTGGAACGGCCCGTAGTTGTTGGAGCAGTTCGAGATCGTGGCCTGGACCCCGAACGAGCGCACCCACGCGCGCACCAGCAGGTCCGAGCCGGCCTTGGTCGAGGAGTACGGGCTGGAGGGGTTGTACGGGGTCGACGGCGTGAACTTCGCCGGGTCGTCCAGCTCCAGGTCGCCGTACACCTCGTCGGTGGAGATGTGGTGGAACCGCACGCCGTGCTTGCGCACGGCCTCCAGCAGCGTGAACGTGCCCACGAGGTTCGTCTGCACGAACGGCGACGGGTCGGCCAGCGAGTTGTCGTTGTGCGACTCGGCGGCGAAGTGCACCACCAGGTCCGACTCCCCCACCAGGCGCTCGACCAGCGCGGCGTCCGTGATCGAGCCCTCCACGAGCGTGACCCGGTCGGCCACGGCCGCCAGCGACCCGCGGTCGCCCGCGTAGGTCAGCGCGTCAAGGACCGTCACCTCGGCGTCGGGACGCTCCCGCACCGTCTGGTGGACGAAGTTGGCACCGATGAACCCGGCACCCCCGGTCACGAGGACCTTCAAAGCCGCCTCCGTGGCTCGACGTCAGGACCGCCCCAGGGTACCGCCGCGGGGTGGCGGTCCTGCCCCCGCGGCGGGTTCGTGCGGTCAGCCCGCCGGCGTCAGGGTCCCGTCGGCCAGCAGCTCGTCCTGCAGCGCGCCCGGCATGACCCACACCCACGCCTCGAAGATCTCGTAGCCCTCCAGGTGCAGGGCCCCGCTGTTCTGCAGGCGCGTCCCGCCCCAGCAGGAGACGACCACGTCGAGGTCGGGGTCGTCGTCCCAGGCGGAGTCGACGCGCTCGGTGATCACGTCGGGCAGCAGCTCGTAGCCCACGTAGTTGAGGCCGGCGCCGCGCGACAGCATGTCGCGGTTGCAGGAGAAGTCCCAGCCCACCGTGTCGACGTCGTGCTCGGCGAGGAACTGCTCGAAGCCCACGGTCGACGCCGGGTCGAGGCCCTGCCCGGCGCGGTAGGCGTCCGAGGCGCGGTCCGCGGCGAGCGTCGTGAGCGACGCGACGACCAGGGCGCCGACCACGACCACCTTGGTCCGGCGGCGCAGCAGGAAGGCGGCGACGAGGCAGGCCACGACGGCGAGGGACGCCAGGAGCCAGAACCGGTTGGCGTTCGTGAACGACGGCAGCAGCGGCGTGTCGTAGCCGGCGTCGGGCAGCGTCCACGCGAACGGCAGCACGCCGGGGACATGCACCGGGGTGATGTAGGCCCAGGTCGGCGCCATCGGCGCGACGAGGAGGACCACGGCCGCCGCGACCGCGACCGCGGCGCCGGTCGCCCACGCCCAGGCGCGGGTCCGCACGACGCCGGCGACCAGCACCGCCAGGCCCAGCGCGACGACGATCCCCGAGACCGGGTCGAGGTAGCGGGTGTAGACCCAGGCGTCGAGGCGCCGCCACCCGGCGCTCCACAGGTCCTCGGTGTTGGACCACGCGAGCGCGGAGACGAGGAAGGTGGCGACGAAGACGCCGAAGACCCAGCACGCGCGCCCGAGCCGGCCCTTGCGCACCTCGGCCCACGACCAGACGACCACCGCGACGAACCCGACCGCCACGAGGCCGAAGGAGCCGACGAGCTGGGCCCAGGTGTGGCTCAGCACGACCCGCACGAAGTTGGTCAGGTGGAAGTCCTGCATGCTGGCCAGGAACCCGTCGCTCTGCGACGGCGACGCGCCGGTGAGCAGCTCGTTGAGGTAGCCGGCGAGCCGGTCCGCGGCGAGGTACCCCGCGGCGAGCGTCGCGAGGCCGGCCAGCGCCGCGGCCCAGCGCTTGAGCAGCAGCGCGAGCAGCCAGACGGCGCTGGCGAGCACCAGCGTGATCATGCGCACGTGCGTGAGGTATGCCAGCGCCACGGCGAGCCCGAAGACGACGGCGCGCAGCACGGTCGT
Source organism: Puerhibacterium sp. TATVAM-FAB25 (assembly GCF_046535855.1). Taxonomy (NCBI): domain Bacteria; kingdom Bacillati; phylum Actinomycetota; class Actinomycetes; order Micrococcales; family Promicromonosporaceae; genus Puerhibacterium; species Puerhibacterium sp. TATVAM-FAB25. Next base: position 5,840 of record NZ_JAXUAK010000019.1, read on the forward strand.
GCGCTCCCACAGCCGGAACGCCGCGAGCGCGGCCAGGGTCACGGCGAGGAACAGCAGGCGCTCGCTCATCAGGTAGTCGGCCTGGATGGCCCGCGCCGGCAGCGTCATGACGACGGCGGCGACCGCGACCGCCTGGGGCAGGCTCAGCCCGACACGGCGCACCACCAGCGCCAGCGGCCAGATCGTGGCGGCCCCGACGACGAGACCCACCACCGACGCTGCCCGGTACACGGTGCCCGGGTCGTCGAGGAACCACCACAGCGGCGTCAGGAGGATGCCCCACAGCGGGTAGTAGCCCGCGCTGCCGAAGTCCGGCACCGGTTCGCCGGCCAGGAGGCGGGCGAGCTGCAGCAGGTGCAGCTCGTCGAAGGGCAGCTCCGGCTCCACGGCCGTGAGGCCGACCTTGACGGTGACCGCGAGGTTCACCACCACGGCGACCGCCGCGACGACCCACCACCCGCGCCTGCGGGCGCCCTCGACGCCCTCCTGCAGGCGGGTCGTCATGTCCACCGGCAGTGCCGGGGAGCTGCTCAGCATCGGTTCCCTTCCGTCGGTGCGGCGGCGGGCGGGCCGGCGCGCCGGCCCTCGCTCTCGCCGCGGGTGTCTGCCGCGAGCGGGTCAGGCCTCGCCGCGCATCCGGCGGACGATGTCGGTCGCGGGGCCGTCCGCCACCATCGTCCCGTGCTCGAGCAGGATGCCGCGCTCGCAGAGGCGGGCGACCATGTCGAGGTCGTGGCTGACGATGACGAGCGTGCGCCCCTCCCCCTTGAGCTGCTTGATCCGGTCGAGGCACTTGCGCTGGAACGGCTCGTCGCCCACGGCCAGGATCTCGTCGACGAGGAACACCTCGGGGTCGGAGTGCACGGCCACGGCGAACGCCAGGCGCAGGAACATGCCCGAGGAGTAGAACTTCACCTCGGTGTCGATGAACCGCTCGATCTCGCTGAACGCGACGATCTCGTCGAAGCGCGAGTCGATCTGCTCCTTGGACATGCCGAGGATCGCGCCGTTGAGGTAGACGTTCTCGCGCCCGGTCAGGTCCGGGTGGAAGCCGGCGCCGACCTCGATGAGCCCCGCCACGCGCCCGCGGGTGCGGACCGACCCGGTGTCCGGCGTCAGCACGCCGGAGATGCACTTGAGCAGCGTCGACTTTCCGGAGCCGTTGAACCCCAGCAGCGCGACGGCCTCGCCCTCGGCGACGTCGAACGAGACCCCGTCCAGCGCGAGGAACGTGTCCGAGAGGTTCTTCCCGCGGATCGCGGCGACGGCCAGCTCCTTGAGGGAGCGGTTGTGCCGCAGCGTGAACCGCTTCGCGACGTCCGCGACTTCGATGTAGGTGGTAGGCACGATCACATCTCCTGGGCGAAGCGCCCCTCGAGGCGCCGGAAGACGACCTGGCCGGCGACGAGCACGACCGTCACCACCACGACGGCGACGCCGCCCACGGCCCACAGGTGGTCCGGCAGCGTCTGCATGTCGCCCGGCAGCACCTCGGGCCGACCGGCCGCGCCGTACCAGAACGCGTAGTGGAACAGCTCGACCGCGGCCGTCAGCGGGTTGGCCTGGTAGACGTACCAGAGCCACCGCGGCACCTCCTGGTACACGAGGTTCCAGTGGTACAGCACGGGCGAGACCCAGGTGGCGACCATGATGATGAGGTCGACGAAGTTCTCCGCGTCGCGGTAGAAGACGTTGACGGCGCCGAACAGCAGCCCCAGGCCCAGCGCGAACGCGGCCACGATGAGGAAGCCCAGCACGCCGGCCGCGAGCTCGGCGAGGTTGGGGCGCCAGCCGCCGACGAACGCCCCCAGGAGCAGCACGACCAGCTGCGGCAGGAAGTGCACCGCCGAGACCCACAGGGACGCCACGGGGAACAGCTCGCGCGGCAGGTAGATCTTGTTGATCAGCGGGGCGTTCTGCACCAGCGAGCGCGTGGCGTTGCCGAACCCCTCCGCGAAGAAGTTCATCACCACGATGCCCGAGAACAGGTACACCGCGTAGTCCGGCACGGTGTCCCGCAGGCCCAGGAAGATGCCCAGGGCCAGGAAGTACACGCCGAACTGGATCGCCGGCTTGACGTACGTCCATGCCATCCCGAGCACCGACCCGCGGTACCGGACCCGCAGCTCCTTGCGGACGATCAGGCTCAGCAGGTAGCGGCGGTCGAGGACGTCGAGAAGGCCGCGCCCCTGCCCCGGGATGGCGAGGGGCGCGGCCGTCGTTCCGGTCACTTGCTCTGCTTCTCCGTCCGGGCGAACGTCGCCTTCCACGCGTCCTGGCCGACGAGGTCGTCGAAGGCGCCCTTGTACCGGGCGGCCAGGGCGGGCCACTCGCGCAGCACCCGCTGGTGCAGGAGCACCGAGCGCTCGAGCTGGCGGCGGAACTCCTCGGGCTGGCGCTTGTAGAACGCGGCGCCCGAGCCGTCGGCCAGCGAGACGACCGCGGAGTCGAACCGCGACAGCAGGAACCACTGCGCGTCCATCGCGGCCACCTCGGCCTCGGGGTGCTGGCGGCTCAGGTCGCTCGTCGGGCGGATCGCCTTGAGCGCGCCGAGCGCGGCACCGACGTACTTGCCGACGCGGCCGGCGGGCAGCCGCGCCTGGTCGCCGTGCTTGGAGACCTTCTTGCGGCGCACCGGCGGGTACGCGCCCGGCGTCTTCTCGATCCGCGCGTCGTCGTACTGCGCCCGCGTGGCGCGGATGCGCGCCAGGCGGGTGTCGAGCTCGGCGTGCAGGTGCTCGGGGCCGGTCAGCAGGTCCTCGAGCGCCTGGTTGCGCAGCTCCACGACGGAGTACTGGGACGCCAGCAGGTGCTTGACGTTGTGGTAGAAGCTCTCGCGCACCAGGCGGCCGCCGTGGTCGTACGGCGAGTGCAGCAGCGCGGCCACGAACCGGTTGCGCTCGTGGTAGTACGCCTGCCAGTCGAGCGAGTCGTCCTTGTCGGTCCACGGCACGTGCCACGCGGCCACGCCGGGCAGGGACACGGTGGGCACGCCGGCCTCGCGGGCGCGCAGGCCGTACTCGGCGTCGTCCCACTTGATGAAGATGGGCAGCGACAGGCCGATCTCGCGGATCACGGAGACCGGGACCAGCTCCATCCACCAGCCGTTGTAGTCGACGTCGATCCGGCGGTGCAGCTCGGGCGCCGCGCGCAGCGCGTGCTTGTCGAGGTGGTGGCCGTCCGGCGCCTCGAGCACCGAGCCCCACCAGAAGCGCCACGGGTTGACCCGCTCGCCCATGGAGTGCAGGTGCGACCGGTCGTACATCGAGAACATGTGGCCGCCCACGATGGTGGGGCGGCGCGCGAGGTCCGCGAAGGTCACGGCGCGCAGGATGCCCTCGGGCTCGGTGCGCACGTCGTCGTCCGAGATGAGGTGGTAGGTGCTGACCCCCTCGTCGAGGGTCTCGCTCATGCCGCGCGAGAACCCGCCGGAGCCGCCGAGGTTGGCCTGGTGGATCATCCGCAGGCGCCCGTCGAGCGCCTTCTCGGCGTCGGCGAACCCGTCGGCGTCCTCCGGGTGCTGGGTGCCCTGGTCGACGATGGTGACCCGGTCGAGGATGTCGAGCAGCGCCTGGTCCGCGGCGAGCTGGCCGAGCAGCGCGACGACGTCGTCCGCCCGGTTCAGCGTGGTGACGCCCACGGTCACGGTGCCCTGCGCGCGGTCCGAGTCGGTCTCCCAGCGCGCCTCGTCGAGCGTCGCGCCCTCGCCGTTCGCCACGATGTCGAACCAGTACCAGCCGCCGTCGGCGAAGTTCGACAGCGGCAGCTGGAACGTGATCGTCGCGCCGGACGCGCCCTCGAACGCCTCGCCCTCCACGCGGTAGGTGTTGCCGCGGGCGTTGGAGCGGTAGACGAAGAAGGAGCCGCTGCCCGAGACGGTGGCCACCAGGCGCACGCTCTCCACCACCGTCCACTTGCGCCAGTAGGCGGCCGGGAAGGCGTTGAAGTAGGTGCCGAAGGACGCGCGGGTCTTGGGCTGCACCTCGAACGAGCGGCGCGACAGCACGTGCGCGACGTCCTGGTGCTCCGCGGCCACCGGCAGCGACCGGCCGGCGGGGTCGGTCAGCGTGGCCCCGACGGGGCCCTCGACGTACAGCGGCAGGATGTCCTGGTCCGGCTGCAGCGGCAGGACGACGCGCTGCAGGACGCGCACGTCGCTCGGCTGGGTCTGGGTGCTCACGCCTCGACGCCTCCGCTCTCGATGCCGGCGCCCTTCGCGAAGTGCGGGGCCAGCTTGTTGTCCACCATCGACAGCGCCGAGCCGATCGCCATGTGCATGTCGAGGTACTTGTAGGTGCCGAGGCGGCCGCCGAACAGCACGTCCGTCTCCTGGGCCGCGAGGTCGCGGTACTTCAGCAGCCGCTCGCGGTCCTCGCCCGTGTTGATCGGGTAGTACGGCTCGTCCGAGCGCTCGGCGAAGCGCGAGTACTCGCGCATGATCACCGTCTTGTCCGTCGGGTAGTCCCGCTCGGGGTGGAAGTGCCGGAACTCGTGGATGCGGGTGTACGGCACGTCGGGGTCGGCGTAGTTCATCACGGAGGTGCCCTGGAAGTCGCCCACCGGGAGGACCTCCTCCTCCAGGTCGATGGTGCGCCAGGACAGGTCGCCCTCGGCGTAGTCGAAGTACCGGTCCACCGGGCCGGTGTAGACCACGGGCACGTTGCCCACGACGTTGCCCTTGTTGACCGGCTGCGAGGCGTCGAAGAAGTCGACGCCGAGCCGCACCTCGATGTTCGGGTGGTCCGCCATCCGCTCCAGCCACGCGGTGTACCCGTCGACGGGCAGGCCCTCGTGCGTGTCGTTGAAGTAGCGGTTGTCGTACGTGTAGCGCACGGGCAGGCGGCTGATGATCGACGCCGGCAGCTCGGTCGGGTCGGTCTGCCACTGCTTGGCCGTGTAGTTGCGGATGAACGCCTCGTACAGCGGGCGGCCGATGAGGTTCACGCCCTGCTCGTCGAGGTTCGCCGGCGTCTTGCCGCCGAGCTCGGCCGCCTGCTCCTTGATCAGCTCGCGGGCGGCGTCCGGGCCGTACGCGGCACGGAAGAACTGGTTGATCGTGCCGAGGTTGATCGGCATCGGGAACACCTCGCCCTTGTGCGTGGTGTACACCCGGTGCACGTAGCTCGTGAACGCGGTGAACCGGTTGACGTACTCCCACACGCGCTCGTTGGACGTGTGGAACAGGTGCGCGCCGTACCGGTGGACCTCGATGCCGGTGGTCTCCTCGGCCTCGCTGTAGGCGTTGCCGCCGATGTGCGGGCGCCGGTCGATGACCAGGACCTTGCGCCCGTGCTCCTGGGCGATCCGCTCGGCCACGGTCAGGCCGAAGAAGCCCGACCCCACGACGACAAGATCGGCATCCACGTAGAAACTCCTCGGATGGGGGATGGCAGCGCCGGACAGCCTAACGTGCGCCGCACGGCGTCCTGCCGCCGCCGACGGGCACCCGGCGAATCATCACATTCCGTTCACCGTCGCACGTCCGGGGGCGCGCCGCCCCCGGGGCGCCGCGGACCGGGCCCCGAGCGGCCCCCCGAGCGGCCCCCCGACCGGACCCCCGAGCAGGTCAGCCCGGGTCAGGCCCGGAAGAACCGCTCGCCGCGGCCGGCGAGCAGCAGCCGCAGCCAGCGGACGAACGCGCGGGGGTCGCGGCGCTCGGCGACGAAGTACAGGCCGTAGCGGACGACCTCGAGCGGGGCGAGGCGGCGCATCCCGCGCTGGGACAGCAGGTACCCGCGGTTGCGGTAGGTGTAGTAGCTCTTCGTGGCGTCCTGCGGGTCCTGCGCCCGCCACCGGCCGCCCAGCATGGGCCGGAACTCCGACGAGCCGTCGGGGTGGCGGAACCGGGTGCGCAGCGTGGTGCCGAAGGCCAGGCCCGAGCGCACCAGGCGCCGGTGCACCTCCACCTCGTCGCCGCGCAGGAACAGGCGGTAGTCGGGCACGCCGACGACGTCGAGCGCCGACGCCCGGAACAGCGCGCCGTTGAACAGGGCCGCGATGCCGGGCACGAAGTCGGCGCCCGTCTCCCGCGCCATCTCGTCGACCGTGCGGGCCCACGTCAGCCCCCCGGTGCGCAGCGGGATGGCCAGCCGGTCCGGGTCGGACATGCTCACCACCACGGGCGAGACCTCGGCGAGGTCCCGCTCCCGCGCGACCTCCAGGAGCGTGGCGAGCGCCGCCTCGTCGCCCGGGCGGCCGTCGTCGTCGCCGAGCCACACCCAGTCCGCGCCGAGGGACAGCGCCGTGAGCATGCCGAGGGCGAAGCCGCCCGCGCCGCCGAGGTTGCGGGACGACGGGAGGTAGGTCGCCGGCACGGGGAGGTCGTCGAGCAGGTCCCCGACGCCCTGGTCCGGCCCGTTGTCGACGAGCACGAGGTGGTCGGGGCGGCGGGTCTGGGAGGCGACGACCCGCAGGGACTCGGCGAGCAGCTCGCGCCGGTGCCGGGTGACGATCACGAGGACGACCTTCTCGCCGTCGACCTGCGGGAGGTCGCCCTGCTCGCGGTCGCCACGAGCGGGCACGCCGCCGGCGGGCGCTGGGTGGATCACGCCGGTCAGCGTACCGGAGGCGTTGTGCACGATCCCTTCACACCGCGAGCCCGGACCGTCTCTCTCCTCGCGACAGCAGGCGGATACCCTCGGTCCCCGTGAGTCCCCGTCATGCAGCGCGCCCGGTGCGCACGGCACCCTCCGCGCGCACCGCGCACCGCCCCATGCACGCGCGGGCCCTGCGCCACCACCGCGTCGCGCGGGCCGTCGGCATGGTGCTGACCGCCGTGCTGGCCTTCGGCGTCGCGGGCGGTGCGACGGCGGCGCTCACCCTGACGGGCAACATCGACAGCGTCGACACCGACTCGCTGCTCGCCACGGTCGACCGTCCGGAGGCCGTCGCCCCGGACGACCCCAACGCGGGCTCGGCGCTCAACATCGTGCTCATGGGCAGCGACGATCGCAGCGGCGAGAACGGCAACCTCGGCGGCGTGACCGAGGGTGCCCGCTCGGACACCACGATGGTCATGCACATCTCCGCCGACCGCACGCGGGTCGAGCTGCTGTCGATCCCCCGCGACTCGACGGTCGACGTCCCGTCCTGCCCCACCACCGGCGGCACGACCACCAAGCCGCTGTACGGCACGAAGTTCAACGCGGCCTTCGCCCAGGGCGTCATCGGCGGCGGGGACGTGGCCTCGGGCGCGCTGTGCGCGATGACGACGATCGAGTCGCTCACCGACACGCGGATGGACGGCTTCATCGTCGTCGACTTCGCGGGCTTCCAGAAGATGATCGACGCGCTCGGCGGGGTGCAGGTCTGCATCCCGGAGGAGATCTACGCCCCGCAGGCCGACGACCTCCACCTGATGCCCGGCGCCCAGACCCTCGACGGCGAGACTGCGCTGCAGTACGCCCGGGCCCGCAAGGGCCAGGGCCTGGGCGACGGCTCGGACCTGGGCCGCATCGGGCGCCAGCAGGAGCTCATGGCGTCGCTGGCCCGCACGGTGCTCGGCAAGAACATGCTCACCGACTCCCCCGCGCTGCTGCGCTTCCTCGGCGCCGTGACCAGCTCGCTGACCATGAGCGACGACCTGGCGTCGGTGCAGGGACTCGCCGGGCTGGCGTACTCCGCCCGCAACGTCCGGCCTGACACGATCACCTTCATGACGGTCCCGAACGCGTACGACCCGGACAACGCGGCGAACGTCGTGTGGACGGACGACGCGGACCGGGTCTGGGAGAACCTGCGCCTCGACCGCCCGCTGGACTACGACCCCGACGCCCCCACCCCGGCGGCGACGGACGGCGCGACGGCGGACGGCGCGGCCACCGACGGCACGGCCACCGACGGCACGGCCACCGACGGCACCACGGTCGACGACGCTGCCGCGGACGACGCCGACGCCGCGCCCACGGGCTCCGAGACGGCGAGCCCCTCGCCCACGCCGAGCCCCACCGAGACCAAGAAGGCCGGCCGGGAGGCCTTCACCGGCGCCGACGTCACCTCCGTGTGCGGGTGATCCCATGAGCGACTCCCGGAACGTCCCCCCGTCCTTCACCCCGTCGGGCCGCCCGGCGCGCCCGCCGTCGGCCGACGACGCGATCTCCGTGTCGGGCGACCGCCCGCGCAGCGGGCGCATCGCCCGCCCCGACGACGCGGCGCCGGCCGCGGGGCAGCCGCGCGTGCGGCGGCAGTCCTCCCGCGAGATCCCCGTGACGCCGTCCGCGGGCCGCTCGGGCGCGCCGCGCTCCGTCCCCCCGCGACGGACCGGCGGGGCCGCGGGCGCGGCCGGGGCGCAGGCCGGCCGCGACGGCGGCACCCGGCTCATGCCGGAGCGCCCGGCGCAGGCCCCGCGGCGCGTCGCGGGCAGCGCGACGCCCGCAGGCCCCGCCCGCCCGGCGCCGGGCGGTCCCGGCGCCCCTCGCGGCTCCCGGCCCGTGCCGGCGACGGCGGGCCCCGAGCGCCGCCTGCGCGTCCGCAAGGGCCGCGTGGCCGGGCTGGCCGTGGTCGTGGTGCTCCTGCTGCTGCTCGCCTGGCCGGTCGGCCTCCTCGTGTGGGCGAACGGCAAGATCCAGCACGTCGACGCGCTGTCGACCGCCACGGCGACGCCGGGGACCACGTACCTGCTCGCGGGCTCGGACGCCCGCGGCAGCGGCGGCGTCGACGACGCCACCAGCGGCGCCCGCACCGACACGATCCTGCTGCTGCACCAGCCGACGAGCGGCCCCGCCTCGCTCATCTCGATCCCCCGCGACACGTACGCCGAGATCCCGGGCCACGACGCCAACAAGATCAACGCCGCGTACTCGCTGGGCGGTCCCTCGCTCCTCGTGCAGGCGGTGGAGGAGCTCAGCGGCATGAAGGTCGACCACTACGTCGAGATCGGCTTCGGCGGCGTGGAGGACGTCGTGGACGCCGTCGGCGGCGTGCGCCTGTGCCTCGACTACGACGTGGACGACTCCCGCAGCGACCTGGTCTGGCAGAGCGGCTGCCACGAGGCGGACGGGGCCACCGCGCTCGCGTTCTCCCGGATGCGCTACTCCGACCCGAAGGGCGACATCGGCCGCGCGGAGCGGCAGCGCCAGGTCATCAGCGCCATCACCAGCAAGGTGCAGGACCCGTCGCTGCTGGTGCAGCCGAGCCGGCAGGTGTCGCTGCTGGGCGCCGGCCTGGGCGCGCTCGTCGTCGACGAGGACAGCAACGTCGTCGACCTCGGCCGGCTGGCGCTCGCGTTCCGCGCGGCGAACGGCCCCGGGGGCGTCACGGGCACCCCGCCCATCGAGGACCTCGGCTACCGCCCGGGCGGCGTCGGCGCGACCGTGCTGCTCGACCCGGACACGGTCGACCAGTTCTGGGCGGACGTGCGCGACGGCAACCTCGAGCCCGGCGCGGTCGGCGGCCTGCCCGGGTCCTGACCCGAGCCGGCGGCGACTGTCAGACGCCGAAGCCGGTGCGCTGCGCGCCGGAGCGGCGCGCCCGCAGCGCGTCGCCCTTGGCCCGCGCGACCTCGCCGAGCTCGATCTGGAACGCGACCATGCGCTCGCGCAGCGCCAGCGCCTCGGCGTCGGTGCCCGCCGCGAGAATGCGCGCCGCGAGCAGCCCGGCGTTGCGCGCCCCGCCGATCGAGACCGTGGCCACCGGCACGCCCGCGGGCATCTGCACGATCGACAGCAGCGAGTCCATGCCGTCCAGGTGCCGCAGCGGCACCGGCACGCCGATCACCGGCAGCGGCGTGACCGCCGCGAGCATGCCCGGCAGGTGCGCGGCGCCGCCGGCGCCCGCGACGACCACGCGCAGGCCGCGCTCGGCCGCCGTGCGGCCGTACTCGATCATCTCCACCGGCATGCGGTGGGCGGAGACCACGTCGGCCTCGTACGCCACGCCGAGCTCGTCGAGCGCGGTGGCCGCGGCCTCCATGACGGGCCAGTCGGAGTCCGACCCCATGACGATGCCGACGACGGGCTGGGAGGCGGGGGTGGTGGTCACGGGAGGCTCCAGTGCTCGGTGCGGGGGGTTGCGGCGCGGCGGTCTCGGCGCGGCTCTCGGGGCGGGGCGCGGTGCAGGGCTCGGGGCGGGGCTCGGTGCGGTCCTGGGTGCAGCGGCGTCAGGCGTCCTCGCCGCGCAGCAGCGCGGCGGCGGCCCGGGCCCGGCGGCGCACCTCGGCGAGGTCGTCGCCGCTGACGTTGACGTGCCCCAGCTTGCGGCCCGGGCGGATGCTTTTGCCGTACAGGTTGACCTTCGCCTCCGGAAAGCGGCCGAGCACCTCGGGCAGGGCGTCGGTGAGCTCGTCGAGCGTCGAGCCGAGCACGTTGGCCATCACGGTCCACCGGGCCACCGGCCGGGTGGACCCCAGCGGCAGGTCGAGCACGGCGCGCAGGTGCTGCTCGAACTGGCTCGTGACGGCGCCGTCGATGGTCCAGTGCCCGGAGTTGTGCGGGCGCATCGCGAGCTCGTTGACGGACACGACCGGCCGGCCGTCGGCGCCGGGGTGCTCGAACATCTCGACGGCGAGCACGCCCGTGACGTCCAGGCCCTCGGCGATGCGCACGGCGACGTCGCGGGCGGCCGCGTCGAGCTCGGGCGACAGGTCCGGCGCCGGGGCGATCACCTCGGAGCACACGCCGTCCACCTGGATCGACTCCACCACGGGCCACGTGCGGACCTCGCCGGAGGGGCGCCGGGCCACGAGCACCGCGAGCTCGCGGGTGAAGGGCACCTTCTCCTCCACCAGCAGCGGCGGGGCGCCGTCGGCCGCGGCGGCGACCCAGTCGGCGACGTCGTCGGGCGACGACACGACGCGCACGCCCTTGCCGTCGTAGCCGCCGCGCGCGGTCTTCACCACGGCCTCGCCGTCCGGCGCCTCGGCCAGGAAGGCGGCGAGCGCTGCCCGCGCCTCCCCCGGCTCGGCGGGCAGGGCGGCCCAGCGCGGGCACGGCACGCCGACCTCGGTGAGGCGGCGGCGCATGACGATCTTGTCCTGGGCGTGCACGAGGGCGTCGGGGCCGGGGCGCACCGGGGTGCCGTGGGCGATGAGGTCGCGCAGCAGCGCGTTCGGCACGTGCTCGTGCTCGAACGTGAGCACCGTCGCGGGCTCGCCGTCGGCCGGGGCGATCAGCGCGCGGATCGCGGCCTCGTCGGACGCGGCGCCCACGGGGGCGTCCACGACGAGCTGCGCCGCGGACGTGCCGGGCGCCTCGACCAGGACCCGGAGCGTGACCCCGAGCTCCCCGGCCGCGGGGGCCATCATGCGGGCGAGCTGTCCTCCACCGACCACGGCGATCACGGGTGCTGTCACGGGGCACGAGGATACCGGCGCGGCCGGGCCGCCCGGTCCGTGGCAGGCCGCCGTCCGCGGTGCGGGCCCACCCGCACGCCGCCGGCCTGCTGCGGCACCGCGCGTCAGGGGCCCGGGGCGGGGCGGTCAGCCGGTGAAGACCCACCGGCGGTAGGCGACGTACCGGAACGCGGTGCCGAGCACGAGGCCGACGCCGTTGGCGGCGACGTTGTCGGCGAGCGGCGAGGTGAAGCCGAGCACGTAGTGCGACACCGCGAGGCACGCCACGGCCACGAGCATGCCACCCGCGTTCACGACGACGAACCCGACGAGCTCGCGCCCGCGCTGCTGCCGCCGGCGGGCGGCGAAGGTCCAGTACCGGTTGCCCAGCCAGGCCACCAGCGTGGCCACCGCCACCGAGACCACCTTCGCGGTGAGCGGCTTGTGCCCCAGGGCGTCCGAGAGCCGGATGAGGTTGAACACGCCCAGGTCGACGACGTAGGCGAACGCGCCGACGGACCCGAACCGGCCCAGCTCCAGGAGCCGGTGCCAGGCGGCGGCCCGGGCGCCCCACCGGGCGCGCGCGACGGGGCCGGAGGCGTGGGGCGGGGCGGCGGCGGGCACGGCGGGCTCCGCGGGGGCCGGGGCCACCGCGCTCTGCGGCGGCTGCGCCCGGCTGGTCATGCGGCCAGCCTAACGGCCCCGCCTGGGCCCCCGCCGGGTGCGTCCCCAGGCCGCACGCAGGTCCTCAGCCCTGCTTCCGGCGGCGCGGGCGCCGGCCGTGCGCGCTGATCGTGGTGCCCGGCGGCAGCACGACGCCGGGGTCGAGCGTCCGGGGCACGCCCTGCAGGAACAGCGCGAACACCGGCGGGCGGCGCTGGGCGAGCTCGAGCCGGCCGCCGTCGGCCGCCACGAGGTCGCGGGCCAGGGCGAGGCCCAGCCCGGTGCCGGAGCCGGAGGTCATGCCGCGCTCGAAGATGCGCGGCGCGATGTCGTCGGGCACGCCCGGACCCTCGTCGGACACCTCGACGGCCACGGCGCCGGTGGTCCCCGAGGGCCGCGAGCGGACCGTGGTGCGGCCGTCGCCGTGCTTGAGCGAGTTCTCCAGCAGGGTGGCGACCACCTGGGCGAGCGCCCCGGGGGTGGCCAGCACGCGGTGGTCCGGCGAGACGTCGACGACCAGCGCGCGCCCGGCGCGCTCGAAGACCGGCGTCCACTCCTCCGCCTGCTGGTGCATGACGTCGAGCAGCCGCACCGCCTCGGTGGTGCCGCCCTGCGACTTGCGGGACGCGGCGAGCAGGTCGTCGACCACGGTGACGAGGCGCTCGACCTGCTCGAGCGAGATGCGCGCCTCCTCCTGGACGTCCGGGTCCTTCGAGGCGGCCTGGATCTCCTCGAGGCGCATCGTCAGCGCCGTCAGCGGGGTGCGCAGCTGGTGGGAGGCGTCCGCCGCGAACTGCCGCTCGGCGGCCAGCCGCCCGGCCAGGCGGTCGGAGGTGCGGGCGAGCTCGGCGGCGACGAGGTCGATCTCCTCGACCCCCGAGGGCTCGAGCCGCGGGCGCACCTGCCCGGAGCCGAGCTGCTCCGCGGACGCGGCGAGGTAGACGAGCGGCGCCGAGAGCCGGTTGGCCTGCCACACGGCCATCGCCACGCCCGCGGCGATCGCCACGATCCCGGCCGCGACGGTGAGCAGCACCATCTGCGCGGCCCTGAGCCACACCGGCCACGCCGAGACGGTCATGACGACGCTGGCGCGCAGCTCCGTGGAGCGGGCCACCTCCACGGACGGGCCCTCCACGGGCTCGCCCGCCTCGAGCTGGGTGCCGTCGGGCAGCTGCACGAGCACGTGCGCCGGGACGTCGCCGGTGCGGCCGTCCACGCCGCGGGTCAGCACCCCGTCGGAGACGACGTCGCCGCGCTCCTGGGCGGCCTCGACGTTGCGCGCCAGCGTCTCCAGCCGGTCGGAGATGCGTTGCTGCTCGTTGTCCAGCACCAGCCGGGCGCCGGTGAGCCCGAGCGGGACACCGAGCAGCACGACGGCGACGGCGACCGCGGAGATCGTCGCCAGCAGGACGCGGCGGCGCACGGGTCAGGCCGCGCCGAGCTCGAACCGGAAGCCGAGGCCGCGCACGGTGGAGACGTAGCGCGGCGCGTTCGCGTCGTCGCCGAGCTTGCGGCGCAGCCAGGACACGTGCATGTCGAGCGTCTTGGTAGACCCGACCGGGTCGGAGCCCCACACGTCGCGCATGAGGGTGTCGCGCACCACGACCGACCCGGCGTTGGCGACCAGCACCTTGAGCAGGTCGAACTCCTTGGTGGTCAGGTGCAGCTCACGGTCGCCCTGGAAGGCGCGGTGCGCGGCGACGTCGACCCGCACGTCCTGCGCCCGCAGCTCCTCCTCCTCGACCGACTCCCCGTGCGTGCGGCGCAGCAGCGCCCGGACGCGCGCCAGGAGCTCGGCGAGGCGGAACGGCTTGGTGACGTAGTCGTCGGCGCCGGCGTCGAGGCCCACGACGAGGTCCACCTCGTCGGCGCGGGCCGTCAGCACCAGGATCGGGACGGCGAGGCCGCTGCCCCGCAGCTCGCGCGCGACGTCGAGGCCGTCCATGTCGGGGAGGCCGAGGTCCAGGACGACGATGTCAGCGGTCGTCGCGTTCTCGATCGCTCCTTGACCAGTCCCTTGCACCACGACGTCGTAACCCTCACGCGTGAGGGCCCGGGCCAACGGCTCGGCAATCGCCGGGTCGTCCTCGGCTAGAAGCACGTGGGTCATTCCGCCATGGTAGCGGTATCCCGCCAGGTGGCAGACAGGGGTCGGGCGGGCCCGGGGGCGTGTCCGACCGCGTGCCGACCCGGTCCACCCGTGGGGGGACGCGCGCCCGGGGCGACGACCTCTAGCCTGGCGGCCATGGGCTGGTACGAGCGGTGGACCGCGTGGACGGAGCGGCACCGGTTCGCCGTCGACGCGACCGGCGTCGCCGCGACCGGCCTGTGGGTGGTGATCGGCTCCGCCGCCATCGTCTCGGGCGGCGGGGCGTACGGCGGCAGCACGTGGTCCGCGGCCCTGTGGGCCGTCGCCCTCTGGGCGCCGCTGGCCTGGCGGCACGTGCGCCCCGTGGGCGCGACCGCCACCGTGGCCGCCGCGGCGCTCGGCCACGTCCTCGCCGGCATGCCGCTCGTGCTGCCCGCCGACGTCGCGATCCTCGTCGTGCTGTACGCGGTGACCGTGCGGGGCCCGGCCTGGGCCCACCGCGCCGCGATCGCCACCGCGCTCGTCGGCTCGGCGCTGCTCACGCTGTTCTTCTACCTGGTCGTGGGCGACCTGTCCGGCGCGGTCGGCATGGGCCTCATGGGTGCGGTCAGCGCCGTCGCGGTCTGGGCCCTCGCGCTGATGCGCCGCGCCCGGCGCGAGACCGTCGAGGCGCTGCGCGACCGCGCCCGCCGGCTGGAGGTCGAGCGCGACCAGCAGGCCCGCATCGCCACGTCGGCCGAGCGGGCGCGCATCGCCCGCGAGATGCACGACATCGTGGCCCACTCCCTGACCGTGATCATCGCCCAGGCCGACGGCGGGCGGTACGCCGCCGCGACGAGCCCCGAGGCCGCGGCCCGCGCCCTCGGTGTCGTCTCCGAGACCGGCCGCGCCGCCCTGGCCGACATGCGCCGCCTGCTGGGCGTGCTGCGGTCCGACGACGACGCGGCCCCGCGCGTCCCGCTGCCCGGCGGCGCGCCCGCGGCCCTCGACGCCTCTCCCGGCGCACCGGCCGGCGGGGCGGCCCCGCTCACGCCGCAGCCGGACGACGCCGACCTCGAGTCCCTCGTCGCCCAGGCGCGCGGCAGCGGCATGCAGGTGTCGCTGGTGCGGGTGGGCACGCCGCGCCGTCTGCCGCCCGGCGCGGGCCTCACGCTGCACCGCATCTGCCAGGAGGCGCTGACGAACGTGCGCAAGCACGCCGGCCCGTCCCCCACCGTCACCGTGGCGCTGCGCTGGACCGACCGCGCGGTGGAGCTGGCGGTCTCCGACGACGGGCGCGGGGCCGCGGCCTCCGCGGACGGTGCAGACGCGCCGGGCGGCCAGGGCGGCCCGGGCGGCGCCATCGCCCCCGGCGCGCCGGGCGGGCCCGGCTTCGGCCTGCTCGGCATGCGGGAGCGTGCCGCCCTCTTCGGCGGCACGGTGACCGTCGGTCCTCGTCCGGGCGGCGGGTGGCGCGTACGGTTCGCCATGCCGCTGCCGGCGGGGCCGGGCGTCGTGGACGCGCCGGCCGACCGCTCCCCCGCGCCGGCGCCCGGCCTCGCACCAGTCCTTGCACCCGCACCCGCACCCCCACCCGCACCCGAGGAGTCGACGCAGTGACCGACCAGCCGACCGACGGCCCCGTCCGGGTGGCCCTCGTCGACGACCAGCAGCTCGTGCGCGCGGGCTTCCGCATGGTCATCGACTCCCAGCCGGACCTCACCGTGGTCGCCGAGGCCGCCGACGGCCTCCAGGCGCTGCGCGTGCTGCGCCAGACGCCGGTCGACGTCGTCCTCATGGACGTGCGCATGCCGAACCTCGACGGCCTGTCGGCCACCGCGCGCCTCACGGGCGCCGCGGGCGACGGCGCCGACCGCGGCCCTCACGGCGGCTCAGACGGTGGCTCAGACGGCGGCTCCGACGGCGCCGAGGCCGGCCCGCGCGTCATCGTGCTCACCACGTTCGACCTCGACGAGTACGTGCTCGAGGCCATCCGCGCCGGCGCCTCGGGGTTCCTGCTCAAGGACGCCCCGCCGGAGGAGATGCTCACCGCCATCCGCACGGTGCACCGCGGCGACGCCGTCATCGCGCCGTCGTCGACCCGCCGCCTGCTCGGGCACCTCGTCACGGCGCTGCCGCCGGCGGCGGCCCCCGCCGAGCACGAGGCGCTGGCCCGCCTCACGGACCGCGAGCGCGAGGTGCTCGAGCTCATGGCGCGCGGCCGGTCGAACACCGAGATCGGGCAGGACCTGTTCGTCGCCGAGGCGACGGTCAAGACGCACGTGGGCCGCATCCTCGCCAAGCTCGGCGCGCGCGACCGCGTGCAGGCCGTGGTCGTGGCCTACGAGACGGGCCTGGTGCGGCCCGGCGCCTAGGGCTCGCCTACCCTGGCGGCGACGCCGGCCGAGGCGGCCGGCCCGACCGAGGAGGACCCGTGCCCCGACCGCCCCTGCCCGCCGAGCTCGTCGACCTCCTGCGCCGTCCGTACCCCGCCGTCATGGGCACGGTCAGCCCCAGCGGGGCGCCGGTCACCGTCGCCACCTGGTACCTGTGGGACGCCGGGCGGGTGCTGCTCAACCTCGACGCCGGCCGCGCGCGCCTGGAGCACCTGCGCGCCGACCCGCGCGTCTCGCTGACCGTCCTCGACGGCGAGGAGTGGTACCGGCACGTCTCGCTGCGCGGGCGCGTCACGGAGATCGTCGACGACGAGGGGCTGGCCGACATCGACCGCCTGGCGAAGCACTACACGGGCCAGGCCTACGCCAACCGCACGTCGCCGCGCGTCTCGGTGTGGATGGAGGTCACCTCGTACCACGCCTGGGCGGGTGGCTCGCCCTGGGCCACGTCCTGACCGCCGTCCGGCGGACCCGGCGTACGACCACGGGATGACACGGCGGCGGCAGGACCAGCCTCCGGCCTGACGACCGCTGACCTGCGGTTCCGTAGCGTCCTGGGTGATGGGAGCCGACCCTCGTCGGCTCGACCCAGCGACTACAGACCGGAGCACCCGTGGACAGCACCACGTTCGTCCCCGTCGCCGACGCGACTCCCAGCCAGCGCAGCGCCCCCGGCGCCGCGGTGCGGGCGCGCGGCCTGGCCAAGACCTACGGCAAGGGCGCCTCGAGCGTCCGCGCCCTCGACACGGTCGACGTCGACTTCGCCGCCGGCCGGTTCACGGCGATCATGGGCCCCTCGGGCTCCGGCAAGTCGACGCTCATGCACCTGCTCGCGGGCCTGGACTCGGCGACGAGCGGCCAGGCGTTCGTCGGCTCGACCGAGATCACCCGGCTCGGCGACAAGGAGCTGACGCTCCTGCGCCGCGACCGCGTCGGCTTCGTCTTCCAGCAGTTCAACCTGCTGCCGATGTTCACCGCCGAGCAGAACATCACCCTGCCGGTGGAGCTGGCCGGCGGCACCGTCGACCGCGAGTGGTTCACCACCCTGGTGCGCACGCTCGGCATCGAGCAGCGCCTGGGCCACCGGCCCAGCGAGATGTCCGGCGGCCAGCAGCAGCGCGTCGCCATCGCCCGCGCGCTCATCGCCAAGCCGGACGTCGTGTTCGCCGACGAGCCGACCGGCAACCTGGACTCGCGCTCCGGTGCCGAGGTGCTCAGCTTCCTGCGCCGCAGCGTCCGCGAGCTGGGCCGCACGATCATCATGGTCACCCACGACCCGGCCGCCGCCGCGTACGCCGACCGCGTCGTGCTGCTGGCCGACGGCCGGATCGCGGGCGAGATCACCGATCCGACGCCCGAGGCCGTGCTGGCGGGCCTCGACGCCCTGCGCTCGCTCGAGTCGCCGGTGCCCGGTGCCGGCGCGAGCGCCGCCGGGGAGGCGGGCGCCCGATGATCCGGATCACCCTGGCACAGATGCGCCGCAGCGTCGGACGGCTCGCCGCCGCCGGCGTGGCCATCGTCATCGGCACGGCGTTCGTCGCCGCGACGCTGCTGGCCGGCAACCTCATCACCCGCTCCACGTACGACTCCATCGCCGCCCGGTACGCGGCGGCCGACCTCGTGGTCGAGCCCGCCGGTGAAGGCGAGCTCTCGGCGGCGCAGCTCGAGTCCGTCGCCACGACCTCCGGCGTCGTGACGGCCGCCCCGCAGGCGCTGGTCTTCGAAGGGCTCACCCGCGGCAACCGGACCATCTACCAGGGCTTCCTGCCGCAGCCCGACGACTCGCGCCTCATGCCGCTCGAGCTCGCCGACGGCACGATGCCGACGGCGCCCGACGAGGTGGCGCTGCCGCCGGACGTCGCCGAGCGGCTCGGTCTCGGCGTCGGCTCCACCGTGGACGTGGCGCGCGACGTGCCGGTCGACCCGGAGGCGGGCGAGCACGACCAGGTCGTCGAGCAGGTGACGGTCACCGGCCTGGTGGCGGACCCGAAGAACGCCTACGGCATGTACGCCGGCGTCGGCGTGGTCACCCGCGACACCTTCGACCGGTGGCAGGCGGAGACCACGGGCGCCGAGGTCACCTACGCCGAGGCGAGCCTGCTGCTCGCCGACGGCACCGACCTCGAGGCGGTGCGCGCGCACCTGGCCACGACGCTCGGCTCGTCCTTCGACGTCGTGACCCCGGACGAGCACGCCGAGGCCGCCGCCGCCGAGCTCACCGGCGGCGAGAACCTCATGTTCCTCATCTTCGTGCTGACCTTCGCGTCCATCGCGCTGCTGGTGGCCGGCCTCGTCATCACGAACACCTTCCAGGTGCTGGTCGCCCAGCGGGCACGCACCCTCGCCCTGCTGCGCGCCGTGGGCGCCTCGAAGCGGCAGGTGGGCACAGGCGTGCTGCTCGAGGCCGCCGTCCTGGGCGTCGTCACCTCCGTGCTCGGCGTGGTGGTCGGCGCCGGCCTCGGCCAGCTCGCGCTGTGGGTCGCCCGCACCGGCCCGGTCGCGGCGGCCCTGCCCGCCACGATCAGCCTGACGTGGCAGGTCGTGGTCCTGCCGGTCGTCGTCGGCACGCTCGTCACCGTCGCGGCGGCCCTGGTGCCGGCTCGCGTGGCCACCCGCGTGGCGCCGCTGGCGGCGCTGCGCCCGCTCGACGCGCCGACCACGGAGAAGGGCGCCGGGCGCGTCCGCCTCGTGCTGTCCGTCCTCGCCACCCTGGGCGGGTTCGCGCTGCTGGCCGGCGGCGCGGCGCTCGGCACCGTGGCCCAGGAGCCGTCGCTCGGTCTCGCGCTCGGCATCCTCGGCGGGGCGACGTCGTTCGTCGGCGTCGCGGTGTCCGCGGTGTACTGGCTGCCCAAGGTCACCGGCCTGGCCGGGCGCCTGGTGGGCACCACCGGCCCGACGGCCCGGCTGGCGGCCGCGAACACGCTGCGCAACCCGCGCCGCACGGCGTCCACCAGCACGGCCCTGCTCATCGGCGTCACTCTCGTGGCGATGATGTCCACCGGTGCCGCCAGCGCCCGCACCAGCCTGACGAACGAGCTCGACGGCCAGTACCCCGTCGACGTGTCGGTCGAGGGCACGCAGGCCGACGACAGCGGCACGACGGTGCTGCCGGACGCCGTGGTCGACGCCGTCGGCGCCGTCGACGAGGTCGCGGCGGTCGCCGTGCCCGAGACGGGCGTCGCCACGCTCGGCGACGGCACGGCGTCGGACGAGCAGGTCGTCGTGACCGTGCAGGGCGTCGACCGCGACGCGGCGGCGGCCGCGGTCCGCAGCGACGCCGCGGTCGGGGCGCTCGCGCCCGGCACCGCCGTGGTGGCGACCGGGGCGGCCGAGGCCTGGGGCCTGGCCGCGGGCGACCCGATCACGCTCACCGGCGACGCGGGCACCGTGACGCTCGAGCTCGCGACCACGGACGTGGCCCTCGCCGACGTCCTCGTGGTGCCCGCCGACCTGCGCGGCCTCGTTTCGCAGCCGGTGACCTCCACCATGTGGGTGGCCCTCGACCCCGAGGCGGACGTCCGCGCCGCGGTGGGCCACGTGCAGGACGCGGTGGCCGACACCGGCGAGCTGGCCTCGGTCAGCGGCGCCGCCGTCGAGCGGGTCAGCTTCGAGCAGGTGGTGGACACCGCCCTCGGCATCGTGCTCGGCCTGCTGGCCGTGGCCGTGGTCATCGCGCTCATCGGCGTGGCGAACACCCTGTCGCTGTCGGTGATCGAGCGCCGGCGCGAGTCGGCCACGATGCGCGCCATCGGCGTCACCGCCGGCCAGCTGCGCTGGATGCTCGCCATCGAGGGCATGCTCATCGCCGGTGTCGGGGCGGTGCTCGGCATCGTGCTGGGCCTCGTCTACGGCTGGGCCGGGTCCCTCGCCGCGCTCGGGATCATGGGCGACGTGGCGCTGAGCGTGCCGTGGCGGGACGTCGCGCTGGTCGCGGTGGTGGCGCTGGCCGCCGGCCTGCTGGCGTCGGTGCTGCCCGGCCGCTCCGCGGTGCGGACCTCCCCCGTGGAGGCGCTCGCCGCCGAGTGAGGCCCCTGTGCGCCTTGCGCACCTCCCGACGGCGCCCCGCGAGCCTGGCTCGCGGGGCGCCGTCGTCGTGCGGGCACCGGCCGGCTGCCCACAGCCCGTTGTCCACAGGGCTCCCGGCGGCGGGCGCCGCGCCTGGGCCACCCTGGTCGCCATGACCCCGCCGCCCGCCGCCGCGGCCGGGGTGCGCGTGACCGTGCATCCCGGCGAGGACGTGCTGCTGCCCGCGGGCGCGCGCCTCGGCGAGGTCCGTGGCGAGCTCGCCGACCTGCTGCGCCGCCCGGAGCTGCGGCACGTCCCGCTCGCCGTCGACGGCGTCGCGGTGGACGACGGCGTCGTGGCCGGCGAGCGTCCGCTGCTGCCCGGCGCCACGCTCGCCGCCGTCGGGCCGGGGCCCGCCGTGCCGCCCGGGCCGGGGTCCCCGGGCCCCGTGACGCCCGTCGGCGCGGCGTGGGTGCTGGCCCGCGTCGCCGGCCGCGAGGCGGGCGAGCTGGCGGCGCTCGCGGCCGGCGGGCGCGTGCGCCTGCCGGGCGGGGTCGAGGTGCGTGCCGGCGCGCGCGGGCACGTCGCCGTCCGGGTCCGCCGGGGCGACGACGGTCGCCCCCGCCCGTGGGCCCGCCGCGGGCCGGGGCTCCCGGCGCGCGGGCGCCCCGACGCCCGGCGGTCCGTGCCCGCGCTGAGCCGCGCGACGCCCGCGGGCGGCCTGCGTCGCGTCCGGCTGGGACGCCTGCCGCGACGCTGGCGGCCGGGCGACGTGCTCACCGGGCCGGGCCCGGACGGCACCGGGGTCGCCTACGCCGTGCGGCCCGGCGGCGACGCCGGGGCGCTCCTCGCCTCCTCCTCCGCGGACGACCGGGGCCCGACGGCGGCCGGGAGCCCGGGCTCGACGTTCCTCGCCGCGCTGCTGCCCGTGGCCGGCGCGCTCGCTCTGGCCGCGGTGCTGCGCCAGCCGGTCCTCGCGCTGTTCTCGCTCGTCGGCCTGCTCGCCGTGCTGCCGCAGCTCCTCGCCGCCCGGCGGGCCCGCCGCTCCGGCGCCCCCGAGCCCCGCCCGGCGGTGCGGGTCGGCGCGGCCGTCCCGTTCGGCTGGGACGCGCCGGCCGGAGCCGCCGCCGCTCCGGGCGCCGACCCGGCCGGCCTCGCCCTCGCGGTCCTCGCCGCCCACCGCGCGTCCGACGCGGCGTGGGCCGCGGCCCTGCGGGCGCGCGGGCCGGGCCCCGCACCGACGGGCGTGGCCGGGCCCGGAGCAGCCTGGCCCGCGGGTCCGGCGCCGGGCCCGCCGGCACCACGGCCGCTGCTGGCCGACGGCGCCCTGGCGGTGCGCGGGCCGCGCGAGGCAGCCCTCGCCGTCGCGCGCGCCGTCGTCGCGGACCTCGCCGCCCGCGGCGCGGCGGTGGCGGTGCGCGGGGTCGGGCGGCCGGCGTGGTCGTGGTGCGGCTGGCTGCCCGACGCCGGGCCACGCCTCCTGGTCGTCGACGCGGGTCCGGGACCCGTCGCCGCGCCCGACGGCGCGGCCGCGCAGGGGGTG
This sequence comes from Puerhibacterium sp. TATVAM-FAB25, assembly GCF_046535855.1. Lineage (NCBI taxonomy): Bacteria > Bacillati > Actinomycetota > Actinomycetes > Micrococcales > Promicromonosporaceae > Puerhibacterium > Puerhibacterium sp. TATVAM-FAB25. Next base: position 27,781 of record NZ_JAXUAK010000019.1, read on the forward strand.
GTGCGCTCGGGCGGCGCCGTGGTGCTGCTCCTGCCGCCCGGCGCGACGGTGCCCGCGTGGTGCCGGGGCGTGCTCGACGTCGTCCCGGCCGACGCGACCGGCGTCGCTCCGGCGGGCCGCGCCACCGCTGCGGGGGCGGCCGAGCCCGCGGGCCACGGCGAGGCCGGCACCCGCGTCCGTCGGACGGCCGCGGACGGCACCGTGACGGCCGAGCCCCTGGTCGGGGTGAGCGCCGTCTGGGCGGAGCGGCTCGCCCGACGGCTCGCCGGGCTGCGGGCCCTCGCCCGGCCGGTCGCCGCCCTCCGCGCCGGCGCCCCCGCCGGCTCGTGCACCCCCGACGGCACCCCGGACGGCGGCACCGAGCCCGCCGACCCCCGCCTGCCCGCCGTGGTGCCGCTCGCCCCGCTCCTCGGCCCGCCGACCGGCCCGACGGGCGGCCCGGCGGGCGAGCGGATCGCCGTCGCGTGGGCCGCGGCGGCGTCGTGGGCCGCCCCGCTGGGCGTGGACGCGGCCGGCCGCACGGTGCGGTTCGACCTGGTCGGCGACGGACCCCACCTGCTCGTGGCCGGGACCACCGGCTCCGGCAAGTCCGAGCTGCTCCAGTCCCTCGTGCTGGGGCTGGCGCTCGGCCGCTCGCCGCAGGACCTGGCCCTCGTGCTCGTCGACTTCAAGGGCGGCGCCTCGTTCGGCGCGTGCGCCCGGCTGCCGCACGTCGTCGGCCAGGTCACCGACCTCGACGCGGGCCTCGCCGGGCGCGCGCTCGCCGGGCTGCGGGCCGAGCTGCGCACGCGCGAGCACCTGCTCGCCCGGCACGGCGTCGCCGACGTCGCGGCCCTGCCGGCGGGCACGCTGCCGCGGCTCGTCGTCGTGCTCGACGAGTTCCGGGCGCTGGCCGACGACGTGCCCGAGCTGCTGCCGGGCCTGCTGCGCGTCGCGGCCCAGGGCCGGTCGCTCGGCGTGCACCTGGTGCTGGCCACCCAGCGCCCGGCCGGTGCGGTGAGCGCGGACGTGCGGGCGAACGTCTCCGCACGGCTCGCGCTGCGGGTCGTCGACGCCGCCGACTCCCACGACGTGCTCGACGTCCCGACGGCGGCCCGCATCCCGGTCACCGCGCCCGGACGGGCGGTGCTGCGGGTCGGTCCTGCGCCGCCGGTCGTGCTGCAGTGCGCGCAGGCGTCGGCCGCCGCGGGCGCCCGGCCGCCCGTGCGGCGTGCGCCGGGGTGGGCGTCCACCGGGGTCGCGGACGGCCCCGCGGACGGCGGCCCGGGGACCGGCGGCCGTCCCGATGCCGGGCCCGGCGCGGAGGCGGGCGCCCGGACGGTCGGCGGCACGCCCCTCGACCGGCTCGTGGCGGAGGCGCGCGCGGCCGCCGCGCGGCTCGGGTGCGCCGCGGGGTCGGCTCCGTGGCTGCCGCCCCTGCCGACCGTCGCGCGGGCCGCCGACCTCGCGGCCGCCGGCGACGCACCGCACGACGGTGCCGCCGCGCCCGAGGCGACTTCTGGCGCGGCTCTCCCGCTCGCGCTCGGCGACCTGCCCGACGCCCAGCGCCGCACCGCGGTGCGGTGGGACCCGGCCGCGGGCCACCTCGCCGTGGTGGGGCGGGCACGCTCGGGCCGCACGACGGCGGCCCTGACCCTCGCCCGGGCCGCGCTCGACCGGGGCTGGCACGTGCACGCGCTGGTGCCGCCCTCGGCCCGCGACCGGTTCGCGCCGCTGACCGCGCACCCCGGGTTCGGCACTCTCGCCGGGCCGGACGACCCGCGCCGCGCGGGCCGGCTCCTGCGGGCGCTGGCGACCACGCGTCCGGGCACGCCGACCGCGCCCACCCTCGTGGTGGTCGACGACGTCGAGGGGCTCCGCGCCGCGGTGGCCACCGCCGTGCGCGACCCGCTGGCCGCGGCGCTCGCCGCCGGGGGCGCGGCGTTCACCGTCACGGCCGAGACGCCGTCCGTCGCCGGGCTCGCCCCGCGGGTGGGCCCCCGGCTGGTGCTGCTGTCCGGCGACGCGCACGCCGACGTGCTGCTCGGCGCGCCGTCGTCGCTCGCGGGCCGCGGCCGTGCCCCGGGCCGCGGCGTGTGGCTCGCCGCCGGCGACCCGGTCGAGTGCCAGGTCCTCCTGCCGGACCCCGCCGACGCGCGCGGTGCGGCGCCGGCGGCCGGGCGCACCAGGACGGCGGCAGGCACCGCTCCCCTGCGCGTCCTGCCGCTGCCCGACCTCGTGCAGCTCGACGACCTGCCGAGGTCCGACGCTCCGGCGCGGCTCGACGTCCTGCCGAGGTCCGACGACCTGCCGAGGTCGGGCGGCGTCCCGGTGGGCGTCGGTGGCGACGCGGCGGCGCCGCTCGGCCTGCGGCTCGCCGCCGGCGCGCTGGTGGCCGGCACGCGCGGGTCGGGCCGCACGACGACGCTGCGGGTGCTCGCCCGGGGCCTGGCGCGGCAGGGCCGGCCGGTCGCCGTCCTGGCCCGGGACGCCGCGCTGCGGGCCGAGGCGCACGCGGCGCCGGCGTCCGCGCCGACGCCCGACGGCGTGCGGGCGGTGCTCGCGCACCTGGGCCGCGCGGAGCCGCCGCTCGGCGGCGCGGCCGATCGCCGCCCCGTGCTCGTGGTCGACGACGCCGACACGCTGGCCCAGGCGCTGCCCGCCGAGGTCGAGCGCCTGGCGCAGCTCGCGGCGGAGGGCGGCGCCGTCGTCGTCGCCGCGTGCACGACCACGGCGGCCCTCCTGGCGCACCGGGGGCTGCTGGCCCACCTGCGGGCCGGGCGCACGGGCGTGCTGCTGGACCCGGGCGAGCGCGGCGCGGACGAGGTGCTCGCCAGCCCGCTCGAGGACGTCGTCGAGCCGGGGGTGCGGCAGGCGGGGCGGGGCGCCCTGGTGGTCGACGGCGCGGCCACGCCGCTCCAGGTGGCGCGCCCCTGACGGGGCCGGGTCAGTCCGTGGTGGCCCGCACGACGCTGGGCGTCAGCAGCAGCACGGCGACCGCCACGGCGAGCGCGAGGAGGCCGACGCCGCCCAGCACCGCTGCGGTGGCACCCGACGCGAGCATGCTCGCCGCCACCACGGCCTGGAAGATCTGCCACGTCATGATCACGGACCGGCCCCCGTGGCGCCCGGCGCGCAGCACGCGGCCCGCGGCCAGGAGCGCCCACGCCATGCCGAGCGCGAAGACGACGAGGAACACGCTCATCGCGACCGAGTCGGAGCCGCCGCCGATCGCCTCGACCGCCACCACGACGGCCGCGACGGTCAGCACCAGCGCCTCGAGCACGACTGCGACCAGCAGCGCGCGCAGGGCGCCGGGCGGCGTCGGACGATCGGGGCCACCGGGCTCGGCGCCGCCGTGGTCGCCGCCGTCCGCGTCGCCGCGGCCGGCACCATGACCGGCACCACGACCGGCACCACGATCGGTGCCCCGATCGGTGCCCCGACCGGCACTACGACCGGTGCCGTCGGGACGTCCGGGCTGGTCAGTGTGCGGCATGGCTCGCCACGATACCTGCGACCTGGGGTTTCACGACACTGTGAGGAAAGCCTCAAGGGTTACCGGACAGAAATCTGCAGGACACCTCTTGTGTGCTTCTTCACCAGGTGTGAATCTTGAAGACAGTTCCCGCACACCCGTCGTACTGCCGGCCGTCCTGTGCCCTCCGCGCGCCATCGGCGCGGACGTCGTGCCCGGGCGCCGCCGACACGGCGCGCCCCGCCCGACGCGGCCGCAGCACCCGAACCAAGGAGAAGTGACATGGACTGGCGCCACAAGGCCGCCTGCCTGGACGAGGACCCGGAGCTGTTCTTCCCGATCGGCAACACCGGCCCCGCCCTCCTGCAGATCGAGGAGGCCAAGGCCGTCTGCCGTCGCTGCGAGGTCGTCGACACCTGCCTGAAGTGGGCCATCGAGTCCGGCCAGGACGCCGGCGTGTGGGGCGGCATGTCGGAGGACGAGCGCCGCGCCCTCAAGCGCCGCACGGCCCGCGCGCGCCGCGCCGGCTGAGCACGGACACCTGCTGACGAGGCCCCCGTCGCCCTGGCGACGGGGGCCTCGTCGCGTCCGCGGCCGGCGCGCGTCAGCCGCGGTGCGAGCCGTCGCGCAGCTTGACCTGGATCTCCACCTCGGTGCCGCCGCCGGCGCGGGCGCGCCAGTCGATGCTGCCGCTGAGCTCGTTGGTCACGAGCGTCCGCACGATCTGGTTGCCGAGCCCCGACCGCGACTGCCGGCCGAGCTCGGCGATGTCCTCCTCGCCGAGGCCCACGCCGTCGTCGGCCACGACCACGCGCATCTGCGCGCCGTCGCGCTCGACGACGATGCGGATGGTGCCGCTCTCGCGCCCGTCGGGGAACCCGTGCTCGACGGCGTTGGTGACCAGCTCGGTGAGCACCAGGGCCAGCGGGGTGGCGTCCTCGGCGGGGATCATGCCGAAGGACCCCTCCTGCACCGTCCGCACGGCGGTGCGTGTGGAGGCGACGTCCGCCGTCATCCGCAGCGCCCGCTTGAGCATGGAGTCCAGCTCCACCTGCTCCTCGAGCGTCTGGGACAGGAAGTCGTGCACGAGGGAGATCGTGGCGACGCGGCGGGTGGCCTCCTCCAGCGCCGCCTTGGCCTCCGGGATGTTCATGCGCCGCGCCTGCAGCCGCAGCAGCGCCGCCACCGTGGCGAGGTTGTTCTTGACCCGGTGGTGGATCTCCCGGATGGTCGCGTCCTTGGTCATGAGCTCGCGCTCGCGGCGGCGCAGCTCCGTGACGTCGCGGCACAGCAGCACCGCGCCGATGCGCTGGCCCTGGTCCGTCAGCGGCAGCGCGCGCAGCGACAGCGCGACGCCGCGGGCCTCGATGTCCGTGCGCCACGCGGCCCGGCCCATGACCACGAGCGGCAGCGACTCGTCGACGGTCGACTGGTGCTCGACGAGCCCGCTGGTGACCTCGACGAGCGACTGCCCCACGAGGGGGCCGATGACGCCGAGGCGGTGGAAGCACGACAGCGCGTTCGGCGAGGCGTACAGCACCTCGCCCTCGGAGTTGAGGCGGATGAGCCCGTCGCCGACGCGCGGCGCACCGCGGCGCGGGCCGGTGGCGCCGTTCGGCGACGGGTACTCGCCGCGGGCGATCATGCCCATGATGTCGTCGGCGGCCTCGACGTAGTTGAGCTCCAGGCGGCTGGGCGTGCGGCCCGACCCGAGGTTGGTCTGCCGCGCCAGGACGGCGATCGCCCGGCCCTCGTGGACGACCGGCACGGCCTCCTCGCGCACCGCGTACGCGCCGAACCAGCGCGGCTCGCGCGAGCGCTGCGCCCGCACCTCGCGCAGGGCGGCCTCGAGCTGGGGGCGCTGCCCCTCCGGGGCCATCGACCCGACGATGTCGTCGTAGTGCACGGTGGCGCCGGTGGACGGGCGCGCCTGCGCGATCGCCACGAACCCGCCCTCGCGGGTGGGCAGCCACAGCACGAGGTCCGCGAACGCGAGGTCCGAGACGACCTGCCAGTCGCCGACCAGCAGCTGGAGCCACTCGTTGTCGGCGGCGTCGACATCGGCATGCTGGGCGATCAGGTCACTCATGGCGGACACGCCCTCAGCGTACGTGGCGCACCACCGGCGACCGGCCCCGTCCCACGCGACGCCCGGGTAGAGTGCCGCACACCGGGACCGGCACCGACGTCCGGCACCGACGTCGGGCACTGACGAGGAGGGCTCGTGCACCTGACCGTCGAGCAGACCTACCCCGCGCCCGTCGCGGACGTCGCCGCGATGCTCGCGGACGAGGAGTTCGTCCGCTGGCGCGCCGAGCGCTCGACGGGTCCGGGCACGGTCGAGCAGGTCGACGTCGACGCCGCGCCGGACGGCGCGCTCACCGTCGTCGTGCGCCGCTCGCTGCCCACCGACCAGATCCCCGCGCAGGCGCGCCCGTTCGTGGGCGAGCGCCTCGAGGTGCGCCAGGCCGAGGCGTGGGAGGCCCCGACCGGCGACCGCCGGGTCGGCACCGTCGCCCTGGAGATCGCGGGCACGCCGGTGCGCATGACCGGCACCCTGAGCCTCGAGCCGCTGCCCGACGGCGGCACCCGCCAGGTCTACGCGGGCGAGGTCCGCGCGGCCGTGCCGCTGTTCGGCGGCGTCGTCGAGGAGGCCGCGACCGGCACCCTGCGCGGCACGCTCGCCGCCGAGGAGCAGGCCGGCCGCGACTGGCTCGCCGGCGTGCGCTGACACGCGCCCCAAGATCACGACTTCGTCACAGAGCGCGTCGCGCCCTTGTGACGGCCCGCACGGGCACAGCAGGATCCTCCCGACCGACCGTGGGAGCGCTACCACAGCGATGTGGGAGCGCTACCACGCCGGAGCGGCGTCGATGCCGCCCGGGTCCACCGACGAAGGAGTCACCGTGCTCAGCAGCACCCCGCGCCGCCGCGCCGCCATGGCGCTCGCCGGCACCGCCACCATCGCCCTCGCCCTCACCGCCTGCGGTTCGGGGGGCGGTGAGTCCGGCGGCGGTTCGTCGGACGGCGGCTCGTCCGGCGGGAAGATCGAGCTCACCGTCGCCACGTTCAACGACTTCGGCTACACCGACGAGCTGCTCGCGAAGTACACCGAGGAGCACCCGGACGTCACCGTCAAGCAGACGAAGGCGGCCAAGTCCGAGGACGCCCGCACCAACCTCACGACCAAGCTCGCCGCCGGCGGCGAGGGCCTCGCGGACATCGAGGCCATCGAGGTCGACTGGCTGCCCGAGCTCATGCAGTACCCCGACCTGTTCGCCGACCTGACCGACCCCGCCCTGGCCGACCGCTGGGTCGACTGGAAGGTCCAGCAGGCGACGACGCCCGACGGCAAGCTCATCGGCTACGGCACCGACATCGGCCCGAGCGCGATCTGCTACCGCGCCGACCTCTTCGAGGCCGCGGGCCTGCCGAGCGACCCCGCCGGCGTGGCGGAGCTCCTCGGCGGCGAGGACGCGACGTGGGACGACTACTTCGCCGCGGGCGCGCAGTTCACCGCCAAGCTCGACGCCGCCTGGTACGACTCCGCGATGTCGCTGTCGCAGGCGATGGTCAACCAGATCGACAACGCCTACGAGGAGTCGGACGGCACGCCCAAGGACCTCGCGTCGAACGCCGAGATCAAGGACATCTACGACACCGTCCTCGAGCAGTCGACGACGAACGGCCTGTCGGCCGGCCTCGAGCAGTGGTCGGGCGACTGGGACGCCGCGTTCCAGAACGACGGCTTCGCGACGATGATCTGCCCGGCGTGGATGACCGGCCCGATCGAGGAGCGCTCGGGCGGCGTCACCGGCTGGAACGTCGCCGACGTCTTCCCCGGCGGCGGCCTCAACTGGGGCGGCTCGTTCCTCACGGTCCCGGCCTCGGGCCCGAACGCCGAGGCGGCCAAGGAGCTCGCGGCCTGGCTGACCGACCCGGCCCAGCAGACCGCGGCCTTCGAGAGCGCGGGCACGTTCCCGTCGCAGGTGGAGGCGCAGGAGTCCGAGCAGGTGCAGTCGTTCACCAACGCGTTCTTCAACGACGCCCCGGTCGGCGAGATCTTCGTCAACCGTGCGCAGGCCATCGAGGGCGCGCCGTTCAAGGGCGCGAACTACTTCGCGATCCACACCACCGTGCAGGACGGCATCAAGCGCGTCGACGTCGAGAAGACCGACGACGCGGCCTCCTCGTGGGACAAGACGCTCCAGGCCTTCCAGGACCTGGGTCTGTGACGGGACGGGGCCGGGGCGGCGCCACGCCGCCCCGGCCCCGGCCGCACCCCGCCGCCCGTCCCGGTCCCTGACCCCGGAGCCCAGGAACACACCATGGCCGTCCTCTCGCCCACCCAGCCCACGCGCGGGCTCGGCGGGCCGACCGAGCGCACGCCGCGCCGCGTCGGCTTCTCCCAGCGACTCAGCCGCTGGGACGTCAAGGTCTCGCCCTACCTCTACATCTCGCCGTTCTTCGTCCTGTTCGCCGCCACCGGCCTGTTCCCGCTCGTCTACACGGCGGTCGTGTCCGTGTACGACTGGAACCTGCTCGGCGGCCAGGGCGACTTCGTCGGCCTGCAGAACTACACCGACGTGCTCGCGCAGCCCACGTTCTGGAAGTCGCTGCGCAACACCGTCTCGATCTTCGTGCTGTCGTCCGTGCCGCAGGTCGTCGTCGCCATCGCGATCGCCGCGCTGCTCGACCAGAACCTGCGCGCCGCGACCTTCTGGCGCATGGGCGTGCTGCTGCCCTACGTCGTCGCCCCCGTCGCGGTGTCGATGATCTTCGGCCGCCTCTTCGCCGACCAGTACGGCCTCATCAACGAGCTGCTCGGCCTGGTGGGCGTCGACCCGGTCCGCTGGCACGCCGACACCTTCGCGAGCCACGTGGCGATCGCCTCGATGGTCAACTTCCGCTGGACCGGCTACAACGCGCTGATCTTCCTCGCCGCGATGCAGGCGGTGCCGCGCGACCTGTACGAGGCCGCGATCATCGACGGCGCGGGCCGGGTGCGCCAGTTCTTCTCGGTCACGGTGCCGCAGATCCGCGCCACCATCATCTTCGTCGTCATCACCTCGACGATCGGCGGGCTGCAGATCTTCGACGAGCCGCGCATGTACGACGCGCAGGGCCTCGGCGGGGCGGACCGGCAGTGGATGACCACGGTCCTGTACCTGTACGACGTCGCGTGGGGCAACCAGAAGAACTTCGGCCGCGCCGCGGCCGTCGCCTGGCTGCTGTTCCTCCTGATCATCGTCATCGGGATGGTCAACTTCCTGGTCACCCGGCGGATCGCCACGTCGGGCGCCGAGCCCGGCCGCGGCCGTCGCCGCGGGCGGACGGCCGCACCGTCCGGGCGTGCCCTCGTCGCACCGCCCGCGGCCGCCGGCCAGACCGCGACCGTCCCCGAGCCGGGCGCCGTCCGGCCCGGCACCCCCGAGACCGGCACCCCCGAGGCCGGCACCCCCGAGGCCGGCGCCCCCGAGACCGGCACCACCGAGCGGAGGAAGCGATGAGCTCCGTCCCCGTCGTCGCCCAGACCGCGGGCCCGGCGGCGGCCCGCGCCGCGGCCCGCCGCCGCCCCGCCACCGGCGGCCACCAGCGCCGGCCCCGCTGGGTGACCTACACCTTCCTCGGCGTCGTCCTGCTGGTGTCGGTGTTCCCGATCTGGTTCACGCTGATCCTCGGGTCGTCGACCCCGGAGGCGATCTCGCGCAGCGCCCTGCCGCAGCTCCTGCCGGACGGGAGCCTGCTCGACCGGTTCGCCGACGTCATGGGCTCCGACGCGATCAACTTCTGGAAGGCCGCCTGGAACTCGGTGGCCGTCGCCGTCCTGACCTCGCTGTCGGTGGTGCTGTTCTCGACGCTGGCCGGCTTCTCGTTCGCCAAGCTCCGCTTCCGCGGGCGCGGGCCGCTGCTGGTGTTCGTCATCGCGACGATGGCCGTGCCCACGCAGCTCGGCGTCATCCCGATGTACATCCTCATGTCGGACATCGGGTGGATCGGCAAGCTGCAGGCCGTCATCGTGCCGGCGCTCGTCACCGCGTTCGGCGTGTTCTGGATGACGCAGTACCTCGGCGAGGCGCTGCCGTACGAGCTCATCGAGGCCGCGCGCGTCGACGGGGCGTCCATGTTCCGGACGTTCTGGTCGATCGCCCTGCCCGCGGCGCGGCCCGCAGCGGCGATGCTGGGACTGTTCACCTTCGTCCAGCAGTGGACGAACTTCTTCTGGCCGTCCATCGTGCTGAACCAGAACAACCCCACGCTGCCGCTCGTCGTGCGGTCGCTGCAGTCGAACTACTTCGTCGACTACTCGCTCGTCATGGCGGGCGTGTTCCTCGTGACGCTGCCGCTGATCGTCATCTTCATCTTCACCGGCCGCCAGCTCGTGGCCGGCATCATGCAAGGAGCCGTCAAGGGATGACCGCCAACCCCGACCGCGCCGCCGGCCTCGCCGCGTCGGCGCGCACCCCCCGCCCCGGGCCCCGCCTGCCCGCCCTCGGCACCACCGTGCCGTTCACGCCGTCCCAGCCGCTGACGCTGCCGACGGCCACCGACGCCGTCGGCTTCGAGCCCGGCTTCCTGTGGGGCACCGCCACCGCGGCCTACCAGATCGAGGGCGCCGCGGCCGAGGGCGGCCGCAAGGACTCCATCTGGGACGCGTTCTGCCGCGTGCCGGGCGCCGTGAAGAACGGCGACGACGGCTCCGTGGCGTGCGACCACTACCACCGCTACCGCGAGGACGTCGCCCTCATGGCCGACCTCGGCCTGGGCGCCTACCGGTTCTCCACCTCGTGGGCGCGCGTGCGCCCCGACGGCGGCGCCCCCAACCCCGAGGGCCTCGACTTCTACTCCCGCCTGGTGGACGAGCTGCTCGAGCGCGACATCGTGCCGTGGCTGACGCTCTACCACTGGGACCTGCCGCAGGCCCTGGAGGAGGCCGGCGGGTGGACCAGCCGCGACACGGCCTACCGGTTCGCCGAGTACGCCATGACCGTGCACGACGCGCTGGGCGACCGCGTGCGCGTGTGGACCACGCTCAACGAGCCGTGGTGCTCGTCGTTCCTCAGCTACACCGGCGGCGAGCACGCCCCGGGGCGCCAGTCCCGGGCCGACGGCGTCGCGGCCGGCCACCACCTGCTGCTCGCGCACGGCCTGGCCACCCAGGCGCTGCGCGAGGCCGACCCCGACGCGACCCTGGGCATCACGCTGAACTTCACCGTCGCCGACCCGGTCGACCCGACCGACCCCGCCGACGTCGAGGCCGCACGCCGCGAGGACGCGACCTTCAACCGGTTCTTCCTCGACCCGGTGTTCGCCGGCGCCTACGCCCCCGACGTGCTCGAGCTGCTCGAGCCGTACGGCCTGGCCGACCTGGTGCAGGACGGCGACCTGGCCGTCATCTCCACCCCGCTGGACGCCCTGGGCGTCAACTACTACAACGGCGGCGCGCTGTCCGGGCACCCCGCGCCCGACGGCGACCCGGCCGCCGGGGCCAACCGCCCGCAGGGCGTGCGCGAGGACGCCGCGGACGCCCCCGTGCGCACCCTGCTGCCGCCGACGCCGGTCCCGGAGGGCGTGCACCACCGCTCCCGGGGGCTGCCGACGACGGCCATGGGCTGGGAGGTGCAGCCGGAGGGCCTGACGCGCCTGCTGCTGCGCCTGCAGCAGGACTACACCGGCCCGCGCGGCGTCGCCCTGTACGTCACGGAGAACGGCGCCGCCTACGACGACGTCTCGGACGCCGACGGCTTCGTCGACGACCAGGACCGGCTCGGGTTCGTCGACGCGCACCTGCGCGCCGTGCGGGCGGCGATCGACGCCGGTGCCGACGTGCGCGGCTACTTCGCCTGGTCGCTCATGGACAACTTCGAGTGGGCGCACGGCTACAGCAAGCGGTTCGGGCTGGTGCGGGTGGACTACGAGACGCAGCGGCGCACGGTGAAGGCCTCCGGCCGCTGGTACGGGCAGGTGGCGCGCACGGGCGTCGTGCCCGCCCGGTGACCGCACCGTGACGACCGCCGTGACGACCGCCGTGACGACCGCCGTGACGACCGCCGTGACCGCGGTGGACACTGGTCCGGTGACGGACACGGTGACGGGTGCGGCGGGCGCGACGGCGGCGGAGGCGGCGGGCGCCGTCCCCACCCTGGACGACGTCGCCCGGGAGGCAGGGGTCTCCCGGTCGACGGCGTCGCGGGTGATCAACGGCGGCGCCCGCGTCTCCCCCGCGGCGCTGACGGCGGTCGAGGACGCGATCGCCCGGCTGGGGTACGCCCCCAACCGGGCGGCGCGGTCCCTCGTGACCCGCCGCACCGAGTCGATCGCCCTCGTCGTCTCCGAGCCGGACAAGCGCCTGCTGTCCGACCCGTTCCTCTCCGCGGTGCTCGTGGGCGTCAACGAGGGCCTCGTCGGCACCGAGCTGCAGCTGGTGCTGCTGCTCGCCCGCGCCGACGAGGCGCCCGGGCACCTCGCCCGCTACCTGCGCAACGGGCACGTTGACGGCGCCATCGTCGTCTCCCACCACAGGGAGGACCGGCTCGAGCGCGTCGACGCGGTGCCGGTGGTGTTCATCGGCCGCCCGTTCGGCGGGGCCGTGACCTACCTCGACGTCGACAACGTCGAGGGCGGGCGGATCGCCACCCGGCGCCTGCTGGCGGCGGGGCGGCGCCGGGTCGCCACGATCACCGGTCCGCTGGACATGACCGCGGCCGTGGACCGCCTCGAGGGCTGGCGCGCCGAGCTCACGGCGGCCGGCCTGCCCGCCGACGCCGTGGCCGAGGGCGACTTCACCGTGACGGGCGGCGTCGCCGCGATGGAGCGGCTGCTGTCCGACCACCCCGACCTCGACGCGGTCTTCGCCGCCTCCGACCTCATGGCCGAGGGCGCGATGCGGGTGCTCGCCGCCGCGGGGTGGCGGGTGCCGCAGGACGTCTCGGTGGTCGGGTTCGACGACCTCGGCGGGCCGGAGCGCACCTCCCCGCGCCTGACCACCGTGCGCAACCCCGTGGTCGAGCTCGCCGCGGGCGCCACGTCGACGCTTCTGGACCTCATGGCCGGCGGCGCGCCGGCGTCGCGGGTCTTCACGCCGCGGCTCGTGGAGGGCGCCAGCGCGTAGCCGCGCGCGCAGCGGCGTCGCCGCACCGTGGCCGCGGCGACGCCGTGCACGACGACGGCCCGCACCCCTCGCGGGGTGCGGGCCGTCGTCGTGCGTGCGGACGTCGGGGCGTCAGCGGCGGGACTCCTCCACGCCGACCGACTCCTGGAGCGCCTCGCGGTAGTCCGCGGCGATGTTCTCCGGGTGCTTGGCGAGCTGGGAGTTGCGGTACCCGTAGAGGAAGTAGATCGCGAAGCCGACCGCGAGCCACACGAGGAACCGCAGCCAGGTCTCGACGTCGAGCTGCAGCATGAGCCACAGGCACAGGACGCCGGAGACGATAGGCAGCACGGGCGACCACGGCACGCGGAACGCCTCGGTGTCGTAGCCGGCGCCGGAGCGCTCGCGGCGCCGGCGCAGGATCGGCACGCCGAAGCTCACCAGCACGAACGCGGACAGCGTGCCGATGTTCACCATGTTGCCCAGCACGTCGACCGGGAAGAACGCGGTGACGAGGATCAGCAGCACGGCGGAGCCGACCTGGATGAGCACGGGGGTGCCGCGCTTCGCGGAGGTCTTCGACATGCCGCGCGGCAGCAGGCCGTCGCGGCTCATGGCGAACACGACGCGGGTCAGGCCGAGCATGAGCACCATCACCACGGTGGTCAGGCCGACGAGGATGCCCACGGTGATGACCTGGGCGGCCCAGGCGGGGGCGTCCGGCTGCAGCTGGAACGCTGTGACGATCGTCGCCGAGGCGCCGTTGTCGGGCGTCGCGTCGCGCAGCTGCTGCGGCGTGGCCATGCCGGACAGCGCGAGCGACACCAGGATGTACAGCACGGTGCAGATGGCCAGGCCGCCGAGGATGCCGCGGGGCACGTTCCTGCGCGGGTCCTTGGTCTCCTCCGCGGCGGTGGCCACGACGTCGAACCCGATGAACGCGAAGAACACCGTGCCGGCGCCGGCGAGGATGCCCATGACCCCGCCGACCGACAGCTCCGCCCCGGCCAGGAACGAGAACAGCGTCTGCGTCAGCGCGGTGGAGTGGGCGTTCGAGCCGCCGAACGACTCCGCGCTCGGGACGAACGGGCTGAGGTTCGAGGCGCTGAAGAACGCGAAGCCCACCACGATGATCAGCAGCACGATCGCGACCTTGATCGCGGTCAGCACGCCGGTGAACCGGGTCGAGAGCTTGGTGCCGGCGGTCAGCAGCGCGGCCAGCACGACGAAGAGCAGCGTGGTGCCCCAGTCGAACGAGACGCCGCCGACCTGCACGGTGTTGTGGATGCCGGAGGCGACGCCGTTGGCGTCCACGCCGCCGAGGCCGAAGACGTTCAGGAAGTTGTCGAGGTACAGGCCCCAGGCCTTGGCCACGACGGCCGCGGCGAAGAACATCTCGAGGATCAGGTCCCAGCCGATGATCCACGCCAGCAGCTCGCCCATCGAGGCGTACGAGAAGGTGTACGCCGAGCCGGCGACCGGCATGTGGGAGGCGAACTCGGCGTAGCACAGCGCGGCGAGCGCGCAGACGACGCCGGCGATGACGAACGAGATGACGACGGACGGGCCGGTCTGCGTGGCCGAGACCTGGGCCGCCTTCGAGAAGATGCCGGCGCCGATGACCACCGAGATGCCCAGGACCACCAGGTCCCAGGCGCCCAGGGTCCGCTTGAGGTGGCGTTCCGGCTCGTCGGACGAGGCGATCGTGGCCTCGATCGACCTGCGGCGCATGAGCTGCATGCGAGGGCTCCTAGCGTGGGTGCGTGCGGCCGCCGGTACGCCGGCGGCCGGGAGACCTTACCCCGCGGGCACCACCGATCGTGAATGGCCCATTCATCGTAGGTCGCGCCCGAGTTCCCGCACGCGCGGGCGAGTCGAGGGTGAAATCCGCCGGGCGCACAGGGCCGGGCGCAGCACGGCGGGCGGCGCCCGCGCCCCCGGAGGAGGAGCGGGCACCGCCCGCCGTGCCGGCGGCGCCGGCCGTCGGCGACGTCAGTCGCGCACGTGACCGTACCGGTGCCGCGTGCGGCTGACCGCCTGCTCGCGGACGAACGTCAGCAGCTCGCGCCGTCCGCTGGCCAGGACCGGCCCGTCGATCACGGTCACCGTGCCGAGCCGGTGCGCGGCCGCCTCGCGCAGCCCGGGCGCGGCGCCCACGACCCGGACCCGGCCGGTGACGCGGCCCTCGGCGACGGCGGCGGCGAAGTCCGCGTGCGAGACGGGCGCCTGCGTGGGCACGCCCCAGCCGGCGTCGGACTCGGGGACGACGACCGCGGGCACGCCGGCGGTGCGGGCGGCGGCCAGCACGCGCTGCACCTCGACCGGCAGGGCGCCGTCGCCGACGCGCACGGTCACCCGGTCCACGGGTCGGTAGCGGAACGTGTTCTCCTCGGCGCGCAGCCCGGACGGGTCGTGCGCGGCGCCGAGGTCGGCGGCCCACACGCGCGCGTCGTCGGCCTCGGCCCAGGCCAGCCAGCCGGCCGGGTCGTTCCCCCGCGAGGGCACGGGCGCGGCGTCGGACCACGCGCCGAGCTGGGCCACGTAGTTGGGTCCGCCCGCCTTGGCGCCGGGGCCCACCACCGAGGCCTTCCAGCCGCCGAACGGCTGACGGTTCACGATGGCGCCGGTGACGTGCCGGTTGACGTAGAGGTTGCCCGCCTCGGCGCGCTCGCACCAGGTGGCGATCTCCTCGTCGTCGAGGGAGTGCAGGCCCGCGGTGAGGCCGAACGCCACCTGGTTCTGCAGGGCGAGCGCCTCGTCGAGGTCGCGGGCGCGCATGATGCCCAGCACGGGCCCGAACGCCTCGGTGAGGTGGAAGAACGACCCGGGCGCGACGCCGTCGCGCAGGCCGGGCGTCCACAGCCGCCCGGGCTCCAGCCCCGCACGCTCGGCCTCGGCGTCCAGCCGGCGCGGCTCGACGAGCCACGTCTCCCCCGGCTCGAGCGCCGTCAGGGCGCGCAGCAGCTTGCCCTCGGCCGGCTCGGTGAGCGGGCCCATGACCGTGGCCAGGTCGGTGGCCGGGCCGACGGCCACGGAGCGTACCGCGTCGACGAGCTGGCGCCGGAACCGCTCGCCCGTCGTGGTCGACGGGTCGCCGACGGAGCCGACGAGGATGACCAGCGAGCCCGCCGAGCACTTCTGGCCGGCGTGGCCGAAGGCGCTGCGCAGCACGTCGGCGACGGCGAGGTCGAGGTCGGCCGACGGGGTGACGACGACGGCGTTCTTGCCGCTGGTCTCGGCCAGCACGGGCCGCTCGGGCCGCCAGGCGGCGAACAGCTCGGCCGTCTCGATCGAGCCGGTGAGCAGCACGCGGGCCACGTCCTCGTGGGTGACGAGGTGGCGGCCCAGGTCGCCGTCGGGCACGCGCAGGTACTGCACGACGTCGCGCACGACGTCCTCGGCGAGACCGAGCCCGGCCGCGACGTCGGCGAGCCCGGCGTGCACCGCCTCGATCGCGACCTCGTAGCAGCGCGGGGTGGGCGGGGCCGGCTTGGCCAGCACGGCCGACCCGGCCGCGAGCGCCGCGACGACGCCGCCGGTGGGGATGGCGACCGGGAAGTTCCACGGCGGGGTGACGAGCGTGACGCCGTCCGGGGTGAAGGTGGCTCCGGCGACCTGCTCGAGCGCCTCGGCGCAGGTGGCGTAGAAGCTCGCGAAGTCGACGGCCTCGCTGACCTCGGGGTCGGCCTCGGCGACCGTCTTGCCGGCCTCGTGCACCATCGCGGCCACCAGGTCGGTGCGGCGCTGCTCCAGGCGGCGGGCGACGGCCCGCAGGGCCCGGGCGCGGCCGGCCGGCGGCACCTGCGCCCACGCCCGCTGCGCGGCGACGGCGCGGGCGACCGCGGCGTCGACCTCCGCGGTGGTCGCGACGGCGGGCGCCTGGACCGGCACGTGGCCCGACCCCGGGCCCACGACGCGCTGCGCCCAGGCCCGGTGCTCGGCGACGGCCGGGTCGGTGTCGACGGCGTTGCGGAACGCGGTGCCGGACTCGCGCGGCGCGGCGGGCGCGCCGTCGGGCGCCGCGGCGCCCGGCAGCAGCGCGGGGTTCGGGCGGCGGCGCGGGGCCACGGCCTCGGGCGCGAACGGCACCGCCGCGCCGACGGCGGCGCGGAACGCCTGCTCCTGGCGGCCCATGGCCTCGTCCGAGGCGCTCTGGCTGCCCTCACCGCCCTGCCCGCCCTCGCCCGCCCCGGCGAACATGGCGTGCAGGAAGTTCTGCTCGGCGGCGTTCTCCTCCAGCCGGCGCACCAGGTAGCTGATGGCCACGTCGAAGTCCTCGTCGCGCACCACGGGGGTGTAGAGGACGACGTGGCCGCCGTCCTCGGCGAACTCCGCGCGCACGGCGCGCGCCTCGGTGGGCGCCATGCCCTGCAGCATCTCGAGGTCCATGCCCTCGCTCACGCCGCGGCCGCGGGCCAGCAGCACCGCCAGGGCCACGTGGAACAGGTTGTGCGAGGCCACGCCCAGGCGCACGGCGCGGGTGCGCTCCGGGGTCAGGGCGGCGTCCAGCACCCGCAGGTAGTTCGCGTCGACGTCGGCCTTGGTGGTGTAGGGCGCCTGCGGCCAGCCGTGCAGCTCGGCCTCCACCTGCTCCATGGCGAGGTTGGCACCCTTGACCAGGCGCACCTTGATGCGGGCGCCGCCGGCGGCCACGCGCTCCGTGGCCCAGGCCGTCAGGCCGTCGAGCGCGCCGAGCGCGTCGGGCAGGTAGGCCTGCAGCACGATGCCGGCCTCGAGGTCGCGGAGCTCCGGGCGATCGAGGATCTCGGTGAACACCGCGGTGGTCAGGGCCAGGTCGCGGTACTCCTCCATGTCGAGGTTGAGGAACACCCCGTGGTCGCGCGCCGCGCGGTACAGCGGCAGCAGGCGCTCGACGACGCGCTGCCTGCTGCCCTCGAGGTCCCACGTCACCAGCTGCGCGGCGACGGAGGAGACCTTGACCGACACGTAGTCGA
This sequence comes from Puerhibacterium sp. TATVAM-FAB25, assembly GCF_046535855.1. NCBI lineage: Bacteria > Bacillati > Actinomycetota > Actinomycetes > Micrococcales > Promicromonosporaceae > Puerhibacterium > Puerhibacterium sp. TATVAM-FAB25. The sequence goes on from NZ_JAXUAK010000019.1 coordinate 45,284, forward strand.
CGTCGGGCCGGCGCACCAGGTCGATGGTGCGCTGCAGCCGGGCGCGGGCCTCGTCCTCGCCGAGCACGGCCTCGCCGAGGAGGTTGACGTTGAGCGTGTAGCCCTCGGCCCGGGTGCGGGCCAGGTGCTTGCCGAGCCCGGCGCCGGCGTCGGCGACCAGGTGGCCCACGAGCTGGCGCAGCCGCACGCGTGCGGCGGGCACGACGACCGACGGCAGGGCGGGCGCCATCTTCGCGCCCAGGCGGAACAGGGTGCGGTCCACCGCGCCGAGGAAGCTGGCGTCACCGGCGCGCGCGCCGAGGCCGGCGAGGGCCTTGGCGGCCACGCGCACGTCCTGCGGGCGGGCGACGTCGTCGACGAAGCCGAGCGCCAGGCGCAGGCCGGCCGGGTCGGCGACGAGGCGGCCGAGGCGCTCGGCGTCGCCGCGGGCGCGGCGGTCGGCGCGGGTGGTGGGGCCGCCCTCGGCGGTGGAGGCGGCGGCCCAGCGGGCGGCCAGGTCGACGGCGTCGTCGACGAGGTCGGCCAGGCGGGGCGCGGGGCCCGGGGCCGGCGCGGGCTCGTGACCCGGCCGGCCCGGCCCGGCGTCGGGGCCGGGGTTCGTGGTGACGGTGCTCATGGGGCCAGGGTGCCCCCGCCGCCGCCCGCTCGTCTTGTACGGTTGGCCCCGCCATGGCACGGGATTCCGACAACACGACGTGGCCGGAGGCCGAGGCGCTGCTGGCCGCGCTGTCCCCGGCCATGGTGGCGCTCATGGACGAGCTGAGCGCGGTGATGTTCTGCGCGAAGGACGCCACGGGCCGCTACGTGCTGGTCAACGAGGTGTTCGTGCGCCGCACCCACGAGCGCTCCCGCCGCGGCGTCGTCGGGCGCAGAGCGCGCGACCTGTTCGTGCCCGACCTCGCCGAGCGCTACGAGGCGCAGGACGCCGAGGTGCTGCGCACCGGCCGCCCGCTGCGCGGCGAGCTCGAGCTCATCCGCCGCTCGGGCGGCGCGCCCGGGTGGTTCCTCACCTCCAAGCTCGCGGTGCGCACGCCCGACGGCGCGGTCGTGGGGCTCGTGTCGGTCTCGCAGGACCTGCGCTCGCAGGACGCCGACGACGCCACGATGGACGCGATGAGCCGGCTCGCGGCGGGGATCCAGGCGCACCTCGACGCCACGCCGTCGGCCCCGCTGACCGTGGCCGGCCTCGCCGCCCTGGCCGGCTGCTCCCCCGACGCGCTCGACCGCCGGGTGCGTCGTGTGTTCGGTCTCTCCCCGCGCCAGCTCGTGCTGCGCGCGCGGGTCGACCGGGCCGCGCACCTGCTGGCGGAGACGACGACGCCCCTGGCCGACGTCGCGGCGGCGACCGGGTTCTACGACCAGCCGTCGTTCACCCGCCAGTTCGCCCGCCTCACCGGCGAGACGCCGTCGTCGTTCCGGCGCCGCGCCCGGCGGGCCTGACCCCGCGGACCCGCCGAAGCCCCGCCGAGACCTGCGCTGTGGAGGAACCCGACAACCGGCCGGCGCCCGGGTCGGCGACGGGCGCCAGGGAGTTGGCGGGTCCCCACAACGGGACGCCCGGGACGCTGCACGCGCGCACGGCCCGCGGCCGCCGCCGCCGCCCGTAGCGTCGGCGCCATGACCACCGCGCCGACCGCCCTGCCCCTGCCCGCCCGCCCCGGCCTCGTGCTGGCCGACCTGCTGCCCGCGACCGACCGGGGCCGCGCCGTGGCCCGCGACGTCGCGCTCGTCGTCGGCCTGGCGGCGCTGACCGCGCTGGCCGCGCAGGTCCGCGTGCCGGTGCCCGGGCTGCCCGTGCCGGTGACCGGCCAGACGTTCGCGGTGCTGCTCGGCGCCGCCGCGCTGGGCCCGGCCCGTGGCGCGCTCGCCCAGGGCCTGTACCTCGCCGCGGGCGTCGTCGGGCTGCCGGTGTTCACCGGCGGGGCCTCCGGCTGGGAGGCCGTGGCCGGCGCCTCGGGCGGGTACCTCGTCGGGTTCGTGCTCGCCTCGTTCGTCGTCGGCCGCCTCGCCCGCCGGGGCGCCGACCGCCGCGTGCTGACCACCGTGGCCGCGTACGCCGCCGGCACCGCCGCGGTCTACGCCGTCGGCGTGCCGTGGCTGGCGCTGACCACGGGCATGGCGCCGGCCGCGGCCCTGTGGGCCGGCGCCGGGGTGTTCCTGGCCGGCGACGCGCTCAAGGCGCTGCTGGCCGGCGCGCTGCTGCCGGCCGCGTGGCGGCTCGCGCGCTGAGCCGCCGGACGATCGCCGGCACCGGTGGGGCCCGCCTCGCGCGCCGCGCGGCGGGCCCCGCTAGCGTGCCGGGCATGACGACGGTCCCCACCCTCCCCCTGGCCCACGGCGCGCGGCTCCCCGCGATCGGCCTGGGCACCTGGCCCCTGGACGACGACGCCGCGGCCACCGCGGTGCGCACGGCGCTGGAGGCGGGCTACCGCCTCGTCGACACCGCCGAGAACTACGGCAACGAGGCGGGCGTCGGGCGCGGCCTGCGCGACGCCGGCGTGCCGCGCGAGGACGTCTTCCTCACCACCAAGCTCAACCGGCGCTGGCACAGCGTCGACGGGGTGCGCACGGCGTGGGAGCGCAGCGTCCGGCGCCTCGGCGTCGAGTACCTCGACCTGTTCCTCATCCACTGGCCCAACCCCGACCAGGGCACCTACCCGCAGGCGTGGGAGGGGCTCGTCGGGCTGCTCGAGGAGGGCAAGGTCCGCGCGATCGGGACCTCGAACTTCAAGCCGGCGCACCTGGAGCGGATCGTCGAGGCCACCGGCGTGGCGCCCGACGTCAACCAGATCAACCTCAACCCGTACGCCACCCGCGCGGCGAGCGTCGCCGCCGACGCGCGGCACGGCGTCGTCACCGAGTCCTGGAGCCCCATCAAGCCGGCCGAGATGCTCGCCGACCCGGTCGTGACCGGGCTGGCCGAGCGGCACGGGCGCACCCCGGCGCAGGTGGTGCTGCGCTGGCACACCCAGCGCGGCTACGTGCCGATCCCCAAGTCCGCCTCGCCGCAGCGGCAGGCGGAGAACCTCGCGATCTTCGACTTCGCGCTGGCCGACGACGAGCTCGCCGCGCTCGACGGGCTCGACCGCGGCGAGGAGCACGTGACCGACTCGGACGAGTTCGGGCACTGAGCCCTCCCCGCTCGCCCCGGCGGGCGCCGCGTCCCACCTGCCGGGACGCGGCGTCCCGGCCCGCGGCGGCGTCGACGGCCCGCCCCCGGCCTGGCAAGGTTGGGTGACGAGGCGCACATCCCGCGCCGCGCAACCCGCGCCGCCGGCGGACCCGCGGCGCTGCTTGGAGGAGCTCTCGTGACGACGCAGTCGATCACCGCCACCACCCACCAGTCGCCCCTCGCCACCGCCCACGCCCAGCTCGCCGGCGCCGTCGAGCACCTCGGGTACGACGACGGCATCCACGCCATGCTCGCGACCCCGCGCCGCGAGATCCACGTGTCGGTGCCGCTGCGCCGCGACGACGGCACCACGGTGCTGTTCCACGGCTTCCGGGTGCAGCACAACGTCTCGCGCGGCCCCGGCAAGGGCGGCCTGCGCTTCCACCCGTCCGTCGACATCGACGAGGTGCGCGCGCTGGCCATGTGGATGACGTGGAAGTGCGCCATCGTCGACCTGCCGTACGGCGGCGCCAAGGGCGGCGTCGCCGTGGACCCGGCGCAGCACTCGACGGCGGAGCTCGAGCGCGTGACCCGGCGCTACACGTCGGAGATCATGCCGATGATCGGCCCGGACACCGACATCATGGCGCCCGACATGGGCACGGACGAGCGCACCATGGCGTGGGTGATGGACACCTACTCGGTCAACCGCGGCTACACGATCCCCGCCGTGGTGACCGGCAAGCCGATCGCCGTGGGCGGGTCGCTGGGGCGCGGCACCGCCACGAGCGCCGGCATCGTGCACGTCACCGAGGCGGCGCTGCAGGAGGCGGGCGAGCGCCTCGAGGGCACCACGGTGGCGATCCAGGGCTTCGGCAAGGTCGGCGGCCACGCCGCCCAGATCTTCGCCCGCCGCGGGGCCCGCGTGGTGGCCGTGAGCGACCAGCACGGCGGCGTGCGCGCCGACGACGGCCTGGACGTCACGCGGCTGCTGGAGCACGTGGGCGCCACGGGCTCGGTGGTCGGGTTCGACGGCGGCGACCCGGTGAGCAACGCCGAGCTGCTGGGCACCGACGCGGACGTGCTCGTGCCGGCCGCGATCCAGGGCGTGCTCGACGCCGACACCGCCCCGGACGTGCGGGCCCGGTTCGTCGTGGAGGGCGCCAACGGCCCCACCACCACCGAGGGCGACAGGATCCTGGCGAAGAACGGCGTCACCGTGGTGCCCGACGTGCTCGCCAACGCCGGCGGCGTCGTCGTCAGCTACTTCGAGTGGGTCCAGGCCAACCAGGCCTACTGGTGGACCGCCGAGGAGATCGCCCAGAAGCTCGAGCACCGCATGGTCGCGGCCTACGAGGACGTCGCGCAGCACGCCCGGCGCGAGGGGCTGTCGCTGCGCGACGCGGCGCTGACGATCGGCGTCAAGCGGGTGGCCGAGGCGCACCAGATCCGCGGCCTCTACCCGTGACGGCGGGCCCCGCGGCGGAGGAGGCCGCCGCCGCCGCCCGGGTCGCCGCCCGGCTGCGGGCGGCCGGGTGCGTGTTCGCCGAGGACGAGGCGGCGCTGCTGCTCGAGGCCGCGGGCGACGACGCCGGCCTGGAGGTCCTGGTCGCGCGGCGGGCGGCGGGCGAGCCGCTGGAGCACCTGCTCGGCTGGGTGGAGCTCGACGGCGAGCGCTGGGCCGTCGCGCCCGGGGTCTTCGTGCCGCGGCAGCGCTCGCTGCTCCTGGTCGCCGAGGCGGAGGCGCTGCTCGCCGCCGCCGCGGCGGGCGCGCACCCGGGGGCGCCCGTGCTCGCCGACCTGTGCTGCGGGGCGGGCGTGCTCGGCGCGGTCGTGGCGCGGCGGCTGGCCGGCCGCGGCGTCCGCCCGGCCCTGCACGCGGCGGACGTCGACCCCGTCGCGGCCGCCGTCGCCGCCCGGAACGTGGCCCCGTGGGCGGGCGAGGTGACCACGGGCGACCTCTACGCCGCGCTCCCGCCCGGCCTGCGCGGCCGGGTCGACGTGCTGCTGTGCCACGCACCGTACGTGCCCACGGCGGCGATCGCCACGATGCCGCCCGAGGCGCGCGAGCACGAGCCGCGGGCGGCCCTCGACGGCGGCGCCGACGGGCTCGACGTCGTGCGCCGCGTGGTCGCCGGCGCCCCGGCCTGGCTCGCCCCGGGCGGGTCGGTGCTGTTCGAGGTCGGCGCGGGTCAGGTGGACGCGGCGACGGCGGCCGTCGCGGCCGCGGGCCTGGCGCCGCGGGTGCTGCGCGACGACGACGCCGGCGCGCTCGCCGTCGTCGGGACCGCCGTCCTCCGGACCGGCGACGCCGACGGCGGCCGGGGCCCGGAGGCGGGCGGCGACGACGGCCCCTAGCGTTCCGGCATGAGGACCCGAGACGTGATCACCTCCGTCGCCCTGCCCGTCGCGGCCGCCGTCGCGGGCAGCGTGGCCTCCGCGCGCGGCGCGCGCTCGGCCTGGTACCGCGAGCTGCGCAAGCCGCCGTTCCAGCCGCCCGCCGAGGTCTTCCCCGTCGTGTGGACCGCGCTGTACGCGTCGAGCATCGGCGCCTCGCTGGCGGCGCAGCGGGAGATGCGGGGCGCGGAGAAGGACTCCTACCAGCGCGCGCTGGCGGTGAACATGGCGCTCAACGCCGGCTGGTGCTGGACGTTCTTCGCGTTCCGCCGCCAGGGCGCCGCCGTCGCCGTGGCCGGCGCGCTCGCCGCGAGCACCTGGGGGCTGGCGGCCCGCAGCGGCGCCGCCCGGCCCGGCGCCGGGGCGGCCCTGGTGCCGTACGCGGCGTGGACGACGTTCGCCACCGTGCTCACCGAGGCGATCCGCCGCCGCAACCGCGAGCGCTGAGCGGCGCCGAGAACCCGGAGACGCGGGACCCCGACAGACGCCGAGACCCGGGTCCTCGGGGGCGTCCGGTGGCGGACACCCCCGAGGGACCCGGGTCTCGGGGTCGGGGACGGGCGCGGGTCAGTCCGCCAGGGGCTGGTTCGCCGCCCACGCGGCCAGCGTCACGCGCGGGCCGGTGAAGAACGGCACCTCCTCGCGCACGTGCCGGCGCGCCTCGGTGGCGCGCAGGTCGCGCATGAGGTCGACGATCCGGTGCAGCTCGTCGGCCTCGAAGGCCAGCAGCCACTCGTAGTCGCTCAGGGCGAACGTGGCCATGGTGTTGGCCCGCACGTCCTTGTAGCCCGCCGCGGCCATGCCGTGGTCGCGCAGCATGACGCGGCGCTCGTCGTCGGCCAGCAGGTACCACTCGTAGGAGCGGACGAACGGGTACACGCACAGGTAGTCGCGCGGCCGCTCGCCGGCGAGGAACGCCGGCACGTGGGCCTTGTTGAACTCCGCGGCGCGGTGGACGGCGACCACCGACCACACCGGCTCCAGCGCGGCCCCGAGGCTCGAGGCGCGCAGGCGGTGGTAGGCGCCCTGCACGGACTCGACCGTCGGGCCGTGCAGCCAGACCATGAGGTCGGCGTCGTGCCGCAGGCCGCCGACGTCGTAGGTGCCGCGCACCACGACGTCGCCCTCGGCCCGCGCGGGGTCGCGGTCGGCCTCGGGCTGGCCGCCCCACAGGGCGTCCTCGGCCTCGGCGACGACGCCGGCCCGCTCGGCCGCGTCGGCCGGCAGCGCCTGCGTCGTGGCGAACGCGGCCACCATCGCGTAGCGGACGGTCTCGTTGAGGTTCGTGGTGTCGACCTCGGCGCCGGTGTCGCCGTGGACGTGGACGGGGCGCTCGCTCATCAGTACAGCTCCTGTCCGCAGAGGGCCGGCACGTCGGTCGGCTCGCCGTCGCGGCGCAGGCAGCAGCCCGGGACGCACACCGAGCGGAACGCCGGCAGCTCGCCGACCCTCGCCTCGGCGACCTCCTCGCCACGGGCCATCGCGGCCCGCTCGAGCAGCAGGTCCACCAGGCCCTCGACGAAGGCCGGGCGGGTGCCGACGGTGCCGGCGCGCACGGCCGTCATGCCGAGCCCGGCCGCCGTCGCCATGGCCTCGGTGTCGAGGTCGTAGGCGACCTCCATGTGGTCGGAGACGAAGCCGATCGGCGAGAGCACGACGTCGCGCACGCCCTCGGCCGCCAGGGCCTCGAGGTGGTCGTTGACGTCGGGCTCGAGCCACGGCTGGCTCGGCGGGCCCGAGCGCGAGCAGTAGGCCAGGTCCCACGCGACGTCGTGGCCGAGCCGCTCGGACACCTGGGCCGCGACGACGCGGGCGAGGTCGAGGTGCTGGGCCGAGTAGGTGGCGTACGAGGTGCGCGAGGCCGCCTCCATCGTGTCGGGGATGGAGTGGGTGACGAACACCAGGCGGGCCTTCGCGCCGTCCCCGCCCTTCTCGGCGAGCGCGGCGTAGCCGTCGAGCACCGCCTCGACGTTGGCCTGGGCGAAGCCCGGGTGGTTGAAGTACGAGCGGATCTTGTCGAACTGGACGGTCGTGGAGCCGTTCTCGTCCAGCTGGCCGCGCCTCTCGAGCACGACGGCGAGGTCCTCGCGGTACTGCCGGCAGCCGGAGTAGCTGGAGAACGCCGAGGTCACCAGCGCGACGGCGCGCTGGGCACCCATCGCCTCGAGCTGGTCGACCGCGTCGGTGGTGTACGGCTCCCAGTTGCGGTTGCCCCACACGATCGGCAGGTCGATCCCGCGCTCGGCCAGCTCGGCCTCCAGGGCGGCCTTGAGGGCGAGGTTCTGCTCGTTGATGGGCGAGCGGCCGCCGAAGCCGTAGTAGTGCTCGCCGACCTCCTCGAGCCGCGAGTCGGGGATGCCCTTGCCCGCCGTCACGTTGCGGAGGAACGGCACGACGTCCTCCGGCTTGTTCGGGCCGCCGAAGGAGTACAGCAGCAGGGCGTCGTACGGGCGCACGTCCAGCGCCGCGGTGGTCGGGGTCGTCGGCATACCTGCGATCTTTCCACCCCTGCGGCTCCGGCTCCGCCCGGATCGGGCCCCGGAGGACGTGACGTTATACCGACGCCCTGTCAGGACCTGTTCGGCGGCTGTCGCCGGGGTCGCGGGCCAGCGTCAGGGCGGTGACGTGCGCCGCCGTCTCGCGCAGCCGCTCGGCGGTGCGCTCCAGCAGCTCGTCGAGCGCGACGGGGCCCGGGGCGATGGAGAACGCCGCGGTGACGCCCGCGGCGCGGGCCTCGGCCGCGGGCAGCAGCACCCGCCCGGCCACGACGACGACGGGCGGGCGCGCCGGCGCGGCGGCGGCCCGCCGCGCGACCCCGTCGGCCACCTTGCCGCGCACCGACTGGGAGTCGAACGACCCCTCGCCGGTGAGGACGAGCGCGGCGTCGGCGAGCGCGGCCGGCAGCCCCACGAAGTCGGCGACGAGGTCGGCGCCGCGCTCCAGCCCGGCGCCGAGCACCGCGACCAGCGCGGCGGGCACGCCGCCGGCCGCCCCGGCACCCGGCAGGTCGTGGGTGCGCACGCCGGTGGTCCGCTCGAGCAGGTCCGCCCAGCCGCCGAGCGCGGCGTCGAGGGCGGCGACGTCCGCGGGCGTCGCGCCCTTCTGCGGCCCGAACACCGCCGCCGCGCCGAGGTCGCCCACGAGCGGGTTCGTCACGTCGACGGCCACGCGCCAGCGCACCTGGCGGGCGCGCGGGTGCAGGCCGGCCAGGTCGAGCGCGGCGGCCTGCGCGAGCCCGGCGCCGCCGTCGGGCACCGGTGCGCCCGCGGCGTCGAGCACCCGGGCGCCCAGGCCCGTGAGCAGGCCCGCCCCGCCGTCGGTCGAGGCCGACCCGCCCAGGCAGACGAGGACCTCGGCCACCCCCGCGTCGAGCACGGCGGCGGCCAGCTCCCCCGTGCCGCGGGTGTGCGCCCCCAGCGGCCGGGGCGGCGCGTCGACGACCCGCGGCAGCCCGCTCGCCTCGGCCAGCTCGACGACGCCGACCGTGCCGTCCGGGGAGACGGCCCAGCGCGCCGTGGTGGGCCGGCCGATCGCGTCGACCGTGGCCAGCCCGTGCGCCTCGACGCCCCACACCCCCAGGAGCGCCTCGAGCGTGCCCTCGCCGCCGTCGGCCATCGGCAAGCAGGTGACGCGGGCGTCGGGGACGGCGTCCCGCACCCCCGCGGCGAGGGCCGCGGCGACGTCAATGGCGGCCAGGCTGCCCTTGAAGGAGTCGGGGGCGACGACGACGTGCGGCGCGGCGCTGCTGCGGCTCTCGACCACCGGCGCGCTCCCTTGCGTGGTACCGGTCACGCGGCCGAGGATAGCCAGCCGCGCCCCGCCGTCGGCGCAGGTGAGTGCCCTCGGCGCGCTCCCCGGCCTCCGGACGGGGCCTGCCGCAGCCCCGCGGCTCAGCCGCGGCGGCCGCGCCGCGGCCCGCGGTCCACCGGCGGGATGTCCGCCTGCGCGGCGCGCAGGGCCTCGAGCAGGGACCGCAGCCGGGCCTGCTGGTCGTCGTCGAGCGCCTCGCCGACGTACCGGCCGATGGCGCGCACGTGCTCGGCGCCGGTCTCGCGCTGCAGGCGCCGGCCGAGGTCGGTGACCGTCACGAGCGTGCCGCGGGCGTCGTCGGCCGGCGTGGAGCGCGTGACGAGCCCGCGCTTCTCCATCCGCTCCACGAGCCGGGACACCGACGACTGCGCCAGGAGGATGCCCTCGGTGAGCTCGCGCAGCCGCAGCGCCCCGCCGCCCTCGACGAGCACGAACAGCACGTCGTACTCGCGCATCGAGACCTGGCCCCAGATCGGGTCGTCCTGCAGCCGGCGCAGCACGACCACCTGGGTGCGGAACAGCGCCTCCCACGTGGCGGCGGCGGTGCGCTCGTCGGCGGTGACCCGGCGGGCGTCGTCGTCCATGCGGTCCTCCTGTCCGGTCCCGGCGGTCAGCGCCCGAGGCGCCGCTCGCGGCGGGAGTAGTCGCGCAGGGCGCGCAGGAAGTCCAGGCGCCGGAAGTCGGGCCAGTACGCCTCGCAGAAGTACAGCTCCGAGTGGGCCGACTGCCACATGAGGAACCCGCCGATCCGCTGCTCCCCCGAGGTGCGGATGACCAGCTCGGGGTCGGGCTGGCCCTTGGTGTACAGGTGCTCGGCGATGTGCTCGACGTCGATGCTCTCGGCGAGCTCGGCGAGCGTCGCGCCGCGGCCGGCCTGCTCGCGCAGGAACGAGCGCACCGCGTCGGCGATCTCGTGGCGGCCGCCGTACCCGATGGCCACGTTGACCTCGAGGCCCTCGACGTCGGCCGTCGCCTCCTCGGCCTCGCGCAGCGCGGCGGCCAGCGGGGCCGGCAGCAGCTCGGTCCGCCCCGCGACGCGCAGCCGCCAGCGGCCCGACGCGGCCAGGTCGCGCACGGCGTCCTCGAGGATCTCCATGAGGTCGCCCAGCTCCTCGGCCGAGCGCGCGAGGTTGTCGGTGGACAGCATCCACAGCGTCACGACGTCGATGCCCAGCTCCTCGGCCCAGCCGAGGAACTCCGCGATCTTGTCGGCGCCGCGCCGGTGGCCGGCGGCGGCCGGCTCGCCGAAGGACTTCGCCCAGCGGCGGTTGCCGTCGAGGATGACGCCCACGTGGCGGGGCATCCGGTCCGGCAGCAGCGAGGCGGCGAGACGCCGCTCGTAGAGGCCGTAGAGCGGATGGGGCAGGCGCACGGTGACACGCTACCGCCCGGCCGGGGCGTTCCCCGCTGCTCGGCGGGCTGCGGCGGGGCCTGTCGCACGATCTTCACAGGACGCCCGCCGCCGTGCGGGCGGCCGCGGACCGCCGTAGGCTACGGTTGCGTAACCTACGCGACCGTAGGTTGTGACCGCTGCACCCGACGAGCCAGGAGAACCCCCTGTGGCCGCAGCCACCCACCGCCGCTCCGACGTCCCCGACCCCGTCGACGTCGCCCGGCACGCCGCCGCCGGCGCGCAGCAGGCGATGGCCTCGGCGGCCGACGGCGCCCGCGAGGCCCGCTCCGCCGTCGTCGAGACCGTCAGCACCGCCGCCGCGCAGGTCAAGCCGCGGCTGCGCGGGTGGATCCACGCCGTCACCGCGCCCCTCGTGCTCGTGGCCGGCATCGTGCTCGTGGTGCTCGCCCCGCCGGTGGCGGGCAAGGTCGCGGCCGGCGTCTTCGCGCTGACCGCCCTCATGCTGTTCGGCACCAGCGCCGTCTACCACCGCGGCACCTGGTCGCCCCGGGTCGCCGCCGCGCTGCGGCGCACGGACCACTCGAACATCTTCCTCATCATCGCCGGCACCTACACGCCCCTGGCGGTGCTGCTGCTCGACCCGCCCACGGCGACGGCCCTGCTGACCATCGTCTGGGTCGGCGCCGTCGTCGGCCTGCTCGCCCGCGTGCTGTGGATGGGCGCGCCGCGCTGGGTCTACGTGCCGGTGTACGTGGCGCTGGGCTGGGTGGCCGTGGCCTACATGGGCCAGTTCTGGGCCACCGGCGGGCCCGCGGTCGTGTGGCTCGTGGCCGGCGGCGGGCTGGCCTACACCCTCGGCGCCGTCGTCTACGGCACCCGGTTCCCCGACCCGTCGCCGCGCTGGTTCGGGTTCCACGAGATCTTCCACGCCCTGACCGTGGTGGGCTTCGCCTGCCACACGGTGGCGATCTTCCTCGCCGCCCTCTGACGCCGGCCGCCCCTCCCGCTCGCCGCCCTCAGGCGGGCACGACGCGGTAGCGGCGGTTCGCCAGCGACGGGTTGCGCAGCCGCTCGGCGGCCAGCGGCTCCGGGTCGAGGTCGACCGTCCGCACGTCGGGCGCCTCGCCGAGCTCGAGGCCGACGACGCCGTCTGGGCCCACGAGCAGCGACCGCCCCGTGACGCCGCCGCCCGCCATGCCGACGCCGATCACCACGGCGGTGTTCTCGATCGCCCGCGCCCGCAGCAGCGTGCGCCAGTGGTCCGCCTTGAGCGGCCCCGCCACCCAGGCCGCGGGCACGAGCAGCACCTGCGCCCCGGCGTCGACCACGCGCCGCGCCGCCTCCGGGAAGCGCAGGTCGTAGCACGTCAGCACGCCGAACGTGAGGTCGCCGACGGTCAGCGTCAGCGGCGGCGCCGCGGCCGGGCCCGGCTCGAGGGTGTCCGACTCCCGGCCGCCGAACGCGTCGTACAGGTGCACCTTGCGGTACACCCCGGCCGGCTCCCCGGACGCCGCCACGGCGACGACGGCGTTGACCGCCCGCAGGCGGGCGGGCGCGCCGTCGGCCCCGGGCGCGCCGCCCCCGGGCGCGCCGGCGACCGGCGTCGTGCCGGGCAGCGTGGTGCCGGCGACGATCGCGAGGCCGTGCTCGCGGGCCAGCGCGCGCAGGTGCGTCACGAACGGCCCGTCGAGCGGCTCGGCGTGCTCGATGCCGACGCCGCGGCGGTCGTAGCCGGAGGCGTACTCGGGCAGCACGAGCAGGTCGGCCCCGGCGCGCGCGGCCGCGGCCGCGACGTCGGTGACGACCTCGCGGTTGGCGGCGTGGTCGTCGGAGACCGCGACCTGCGCCACCGTGACGCGCACGGGTGACGTCACTCGCCGCCCCCGCCGCCGCCGTCGGACCCGCCCGCGTCGTCGCCCGTGCTCGCCGCCGGACCGCCGTCGCCCCGGCCTTCCCCGGGGCGGCCCGGGCGCACGCGCCGCGGCTCGGCCACCGGCAGGCCCTGGACCTGGGCGTTGTGGGTGGTGCGGCGCAGGTGCCGGGTCAGCGACAGGAACAGCAGGATCGCCACCAGCACGAGCGCGAACGTGGCGACGAAGCCGGCGATGCCGGGCGAGACCTCGTAGTCCTCGAGCTGGCGGACCGGGCTGGGGCTCGGCGACGGCGCCGCCGTCCCGACGCGCAGCGAGACCTCCGTGACCGCCCGGGCGGCGGCGTGCAGGGCGCTCACCGGGCCACCTCCGTCCCGCGGATGCCGGCGAACAGGTCGTCCTCGGGCAGCGAGGTCGCCACCCGCGACTCGGCCAGCTCGTACTCCTCGGTGCGCCACACCTCGCGCTCGACCTCGCGCGGTACCGCGAAGAAGAACCCCTCGGGGTCGATCTGCGACGCGTGCGCCCGCAGGGCGGCGTCGCGCTGGGGGAACCAGTCGGCCACCTCGATGCGGGTGGTCACCTCGCGCTCGGGGACCTCGCGCGCCTCACGCGTCTCGATCCACGACCCGAACGGCGACTCCAGGCCGCGCTCGACGAGCCGCGCGTGCACGGCGCGGATGCGCTCGATCGAGAAGCCGTGGTTGTAGTAAAGCTTGAGCGGCTCCCACGCGGGCGCGCCGCCGTCGACGACGTAGCGCCCCGGGTCGCCGGCCGCCTGCCAGGCCTCCATCGTCACGGTGTGCGTGTACACGTGGTCCGGGTGCGGGTAGCCGCCGGACGGGTCGTACGTGGTGATGACGTGCGGGCGGAACCGGCGCACGGCCTCCACCAGCGGCGCCGCGGCCTCCTCGAGCGGCGTCAGCGCGAAGCAGCCCTCCGGCAGCGGGGGCAGCGGGTCGCCCTCCGGCAGGCCCGAGTCGACGAACCCCAGCCACTCCTGGCGCACCCCGAGCGCCGCGGCGGAGGCGGCCATCTCCAGCCGGCGCACCGCACGCTTGCCCTCGATCGTGTCGAACTCGTGCCCCTCGGGCACCACGTACGAGGGGTTGAGCACGTCCCCGCGCTCGCCGCCCGTGCACGTGACGATCAGCACGTCCACGCCCTCCGCCGCGTACCGGGCGGTGGTCGCGGCGCCCTTGCTGGACTCGTCGTCGGGGTGGGCGTGCACGGCCATCAGGCGCAGCCGCTCGGGCGTGCCGGCTCCAGCGCTGGTCAAGTCAGGACCTCCTGGGACGAACAGGGCCGGCGGCCGGCCGGAGCGGGCCGCGGCAGGGGCAGGGCGACGGCAGGCGCGCCCATGGACCACAATCATTCACCATGAGCGACCCCTCCTCCTCCGTCCCGCCCGCGGACAGGTACGGGCGCCGGCCGCGCCCCGCGCCGTCGGTCCCCGCGGACGACGAGCTGGAGCCGGAGGACGGCGGGCGGGGGCGCACGCGCCTGCCGCGCCGCGCGCTCGTGGCGATCTGGGCGGCGATCGCGCTCGCCGTCGCCGCGGTGGGGTACCTCGCCTGGTCGCAGCACGCCGCCAACCCGGTCACGGCCGACGTCGTGAGCTTCCGCGTGCTCGACGCCGAGCGCGTCGAGGTGGAGATGCAGGTCTCCATGCCGCCGGGGTCGACGGCGGTGTGCACCGTGGAGGCGCTGTCCGAGTCGTACGCCCAGGTGGGCACGCTGGAGGTGCCCGTGGGCCCCAGCGACCGGCAGACGAGCCGGTACGAGGTCACCGTGCGCACGTCGCAGCTGGCCACCACCGGCGTCGTCGAGGGTTGCCGGCCGGGCTGACGGCGTCGGGCGGCCGCACCCGCCCGTCCCGCGGGCCGCACCCGCGCCGCGCACCCTTCACCCGCTCGGGCAGCGGCACGATTCCCCCCGTCCGGCCGATCCCGGCTACGCTGAGGGATTCACAAGACAGTCCTGACACCAGCCGACGCGCGTGCCGGACGCCCGCCGGGCGGACGCGTGCGGCTCCGGGCAGGCTGACGAGCACCACGAAAGGAGAGCCCTCGTGACCGAGGCAAACGTCACCTGGCTCACCCAGGAGGCTCACGACCGGCTGAAGGCTGAGCTGGAGCACCTCTCCGGGCCTGCCCGCACCGAGATCGCCGAGCGCATCGCCGCCGCCCGCGACGAGGGCGACCTCAAGGAGAACGGCGGCTACCACGCGGCCCGCGAGGAGCAGGCCAAGAACGAGGCCCGCATCCGCGAGCTCACCGAGAAGCTGCGCAGCGTGCGCATCGGCACGCCGCCCGACGACGGCAAGGTCGAGCCGGGCATGGTCGTCACCGCGCTGCTCGCCGGCGAGGAGATGACGTTCCTCCTCGGCTCGCGCGAGATCGCGGGCACCACGGACCTGGACGTGTACTCCCCCACCTCGCCGCTCGGCGCGGCGATCGACGGCCACACCGTCGGCGACACCGTCGCCTACACCGCCCCGAACGGCAAGGAGTTCACGGTCGAGATCAAGGCCGCGAAGCCCTTCTCCGGCTGAGTCGTCCCGGACGACCACGGAGCACGTGAGACGCCGGAGGGCGGCCCCGCCGGGGCCGCCCTCCGGCGTCTCGTGTCGTGCCCGGGTGGCTCGCGCCCGCGGGCACGCCCGCCCGCCGGGTCACTCGACGCCGAAGCCCGCCCCGCGCAGCCGGGACACGATCTCGTCGCGGTGCTCGAACCCCTTGGCCTCGACCTGCAGCGTCACGAGGACCTCGGAAACCGCCAGCGACACGTCGGTGCGGGTGTGGTCCACGTGCACCACGTTGCCGCCGGCGGCGGCCACCGCCTCGACGAGCGCCGCGAGGGCGCCCGGGCGGTCGTCGACGCGCACGCGCAGCTGCAGGTAGCGACCGGCCGCCACCATGCCGTGCTGGATCACGCGCATGAGCAGCAGCGGGTCGATGTTCCCGCCGGTGAGCACGGGCACGACGGCGCCGCGCCCGGCGAAGTCCTGCGGGGCGGCCGTCACCGCGGCGACGGCGGCGGCGCCGGACGGCTCGACCACGAGCTTCGCCCGCTCGGCGACGAGCAGCAGCGCGCGGGAGAGCTCGTCCTCGGTGACGGTGCGCACCTCCACCCCGAGCCGCTCCAGGATCGCGTAGGGCACCTCGCCCGGGGTCCCGACGGCGATGCCGTCCGCCATCGTCGCGCGCGCGTCGGCGGCCAGGGGGCGCCCGGCCGCGAGGGACCGCGGGTAGGCGGCCACGTTCTGCGCCTGCACGCCCACCACGCGCACGTGCGGGGCCGCCTCGGCCAGCGCCGTCGCGATGCCCGCCACGAGCCCGCCGCCTCCGAGCGGCACCACGACCGTGCCGACGTCGGGCACCTGCTCCAGCACCTCCAGGCCGAGGGTTCCCTGGCCGGCGACGACGTCGACGTGGTCAAACGGGTGGATGAGCACGCGGCCGGACCGCGCCGCCTCGGTGCGGGCGGCGCCGAGGGCCTCGTCCACGCTGCTGCCCACGAGCCGCACGTCGGCGCCGTACGCGCGCGTGGCGGCGAGCTTGGGCAGCGGGGCGTCCACGGGCATGAACACCGTGGCGTCGATGCCGAGCAGCTGCGCGGCGAGGGCCACGCCCTGGGCGTGGTTGCCCGCCGACGCCGCGACCACGCCGAGCGCCTTCTGCTCCGGCGTCAGGCGGGACATGCGGGTGTAGGCGCCACGGATCTTGAACGAGCCCGCCCGCTGGAGGTTCTCGAGCTTCAGCACGACGGGGTCGCCGACCTGCTCCGACAACGCCCTCAGCCGCTGCACCGGCGTGCGGGTGGCGACGCCGTCGAGCAGCGCGGCCGCCGTCCGCACGTCCGCCAGGGTGACGGCCCCGACCGGGCCGTCCGGCGCGCCGGCGCCGGTGGTGGTCGCCGCGGCGTCCGTGGTGCTCATGTTCGCGGTCCCTCTCCCCGGGTGCTCCGGGCTGGTGCGGGCGCGCCGGCCCGCCCGCGCCCGGGCCGGGCGGCGTGGCGGGTCGCGCGTCGGTGCGTCAGGCGCGCCGCTCGGGGTCGCGCGCCTCGTCGATCTCCGGCGACACCGTAGCGCCTGCGTCGCGCTCGTCCGCCGTGCCGGGCGTCCCGAGGTCCACCGCGACGGCCCCGCCGTGCGACGCGACGGCGGCCTCCGCCGGCGCGGCAGAGCTCGCGGCCGGGGTCGCGGCCGGGCGGACCGCGCGGCGCAGGGCCCCGGGCCGGGCGCCGAGGGGCAGGCTGGCGCGCGTCGGCCGGCGCCGCAGCAGCGGGACGTGGTCCTCGGTACCGAGCTCGGGGAACTTGTCGTGCCCGTGGAAGTACAGCAGCACGGTGTTGAGCACCGCGGCCAGCGGCACGGCGAACAGCGCGCCGACGATGCCGGCGGCGAGGCTGCCGGCCGCCACCACGAGCACCACGGCCACCGGGTGCAGGGACACGGCGTGCCCCATGAGGAACGGCTGCAGGACGTGGCTCTCCGCCTGCTGCACCAGCAGCACGATGCCCAGCATGATCAGCGCGGCGCCCCAGCCCTGGGCGACCAGCACGACCACCACGGCGACGGCGCCGGTGAAGATCGCGCCGACGATCGGGATGAACGAGCCGACGAACACCAGGATGCCGATGGGCAGCGCGAGGGCCGGGACGAAGAAGGCCGACCCGACGCCGATGCCCACCGCGTCGACGAACGCCACGAGGATCTGCGTGCGTACGTAGGCCGAGAGGGTGACGATGCCGCGACGGCCCGCCTGGTGGACCTTCTCGCGCGCGCCGATCGGCAGCAGGTTGACGAGCCAGGTCCAGATGGAGCGGCCGTCGAGCAGGAAGAAGATCGTGCAGAACAGGGCGATGAGCGCGCCGACGAGCACGTGCCCCACCGTGGTGGCGGCGCCCAGCGCGCCGGTGACCAGCGACGACGTCGCCCCGGCGCCCATGACGCTCTCGCGCAGCTGGTCGACGTACCCGTCGAGCTGCTGGCTGTCGAGGCTCAGCGGGCCGGTCTGCAGCCACGTGGTGATCTCGTCGAAGCCCTCGACGGCCTGGTCGCGCAGGTCGGCGAACCCGGCGACGATCTGGCTGCCGGCCAGGGTGACGAGCGCCGTGACGACGACGATGAGCCCGGCGACCGAGACCGCCGTGGCCGCGCCGCGCGGGAACCGCAGCCGCCGCTCCATGCCCACGCGCAGCGGCCGCAGCAGCACCGCGAGCAGCAGCGCGACCGCCACGGGCACGACGATCGTCTTGAGCACGGCCAGCAGCCACAGGATGCCGGCCACCAGGGCGGCGACGAGCAGCACGCGCCACGACCAGTCGGCGGCGGCGCGGATGCTCGGGGGCACCGAGGCAGGGCGCACCTCGGGTCGGGTCTCGGTCATGGGGTCACCCTAGGGAGCCGGGCACCGGTCCGCCCGGGTCCGTCGGCGCATGTCCCCGGATCTTCACCTGGCCTGCACCGAGCCGGTCAGCCGAGCGCGGAGTCGAGGTCCGCGACCAGGTCCTCGGCGTCCTCGATGCCCACCGACAGGCGCACCAGGTCGGCCGGCACCTCGAGCGCCGAGCCGGCCACCGACGCGTGCGTCATCCGGCCGGGGTGCTCGATGAGCGACTCGACGCCGCCGAGGGACTCGGCGAGGGTGAACACCCGCGTGCGGTCCACCACCTCGAGCGCCTTCTCCTCGCTGCCGACGCGGAAGGAGACCATGCCGCCGAACCCGCGCATCTGCTTCTTGGCCAGCGCGTGCCCCGGGTGGGACTCGAGCCCGGGGTAGATGACCTGCTCCACCCGCGGGTGCTGCTCGAGGAACCGCGCCACCGCCATGGCGTTCGCCTGGTGGCGCTCCATGCGCACCGCGAGCGTCTTGAGGCCGCGCAGGGTCAGCCAGGAGTCGAACGGCCCCGCCACGGCGCCCGAGGCGTTCTGCCCGAACCCGACGGCGTCGGCCACGAGGTTCCCGCCGTTCAGCGCCTCGCGGCCGCCGGGCAGCGTCGCGCCGTCGGCCACCACCAGCGCGCCGCCGACGACGTCGCTGTGCCCGCCCACGTACTTGGTGGTCGAGTGCACCACCACGTCCGCCCCGAGCGCGATCGGCTGCTGCAGGTAGGGGCTGGCGAAGGTGTTGTCCACGACGAGCAGCGCGCCGGCGTCGCGGGCCACCGCGGCCAGCGCCGCGACGTCGCTGATGCCCAGCAGCGGGTTGGTCGGCGTCTCGACCCACAGCACCCGCGTGGTGGGCCGGACCGCGGCGGCGACCGCGTCGAGGTCGGTGAGGTCGACGGCGGTGTGCTCCACGCCCCAGGCGCCGAAGGAGCGGGCGATGAGCCGGAACGAGCCGCCGTAGGCGTCGTCGGGCAGGACGACGTGGTCGCCCGGCCGCAGGACGGCGCGCAGCAGCGTGTCCTCGGCCGCCAGCCCGGAGGCGAAGGCGAACCCGCGGGCCGGGGTGCCGCCACGCGGCGTCTCGGCCGCGGCGAGGGCCGCCTCGAGGGCCGTGCGCGTCGGGTTGCCCGAGCGGGTGTACTCGTAGCCGCCGCGCAGCCCGCCCACGCCGTCCTGCTTGTACGTGGAGGTCAGGTGCACGGGGACGACGACGGCGCCCGTGGTGGGGTCCGGGTCCTGCCCGGCGTGGATGGCGCGGGTCGAGAAGCCGGCGTCGGACCAGTCATGGTGCGTGCTCACCCCGCAAGCCTACGAACCGTCGCCGGTCTCGTGCGCGGGACGCCGCTTCTGCGGGTAGAAGGTCTCGCCGTTCTCGAGCATCGTCACGAAGCGGAGGATGTTCCGTTCCCGGGTCTCGGCCCTCTTCACGGCGGACAGCCGGAACAGGAACGCGAACCGGTTCTGCGCCGTCAGCACGTCGAACATCGCCTGCGCGCGCGGGCTCGCGGCGACGGCCGCGGCGAGGTCGGGCGGCACCTCGATGGTCCGGCTGCCGTCGTAGGCGGCGTCCCACCGCCCGTCGGCCCTGGCCCGCTCCACCTCCGCCAGGCCCCGCGGGCGCATGCGTCCCTCGTCGGTCAGGCGCCCGACGATGCCGACGTTGCGGGCCGACCAGCGGCTGCGGGCCCGGCGGGGGGTGAACCGCTGCTGCGACGTGGCCGCGTCGCGCGAGCGCGTCTGCCCGTCGATCCACCCGCTGCACAGCGCCTCCTCGAGCGCCCCGGCGTACGTCAGGGTGGTCGGGCCCGCCTTGCCCTTCTTGGCGAGCACGAGCCACACGCCCTCGGGCGTGTCGTCCTCGTGCGCGTCGAGCCACGCCCGCCAGGCGGCGACGTCGGGAACCACCAGCTCCGCAGGGTCCATGCGGCGACGGTATGCGCCGCCGCCCACACGCGGAACACCCGGACCCGTCGGGGTGTTGGTCAGGGTGTCGGCCCCGGCGCCCCCGCGCCGCGGGGCCGGCGACCGCCCCTAAGGAGGTAACGATGAGCATCTTCGACCAGCTGTTCGGCGGCTCCGCCAAGACCACGATGGTGGCGCCCGAGGACGCGCTGCCGGGCCGCCAGTCCCCGGTGCTGCCGGCCCCGCGCCCGCACACGGTGCTCGGCACCCCGATCACCGGCCCGTGGCCGGAGGGCACGCGCGTGCTCTACCTGGCGATGGGCTGCTTCTGGGGCGCCGAGGAGATCTACTGGGAGGTCCCCGGCGTGATCTCCACCGCGGTGGGATACATGGGCGGCACGACCCCGAACCCCACGTACGAGGAGGTCTGCACGGCGCGCACCGGGCACGCCGAGACGGCCCTCGTGGCGTACGACCCGGCGAAGGTCTCCGAGGCCGAGCTGCTGCGGATCTTCTGGGAGCGGCACGACCCCACGTCGGGCTACCGCCAGGGCAACGACGTCGGCACCCAGTACCGCTCCGCGGTCTACTGGACGACGCCGGAGCAGGAGAAGGCCGTGCGCGAGACCGCGGAGGTCTACGGCCAGGTGCTCGCCGCCCAGGGCTACGACCCGATCACCACGGAGCTGCGCCCGGCCGTCGAGGCCGGCCCGTTCTACTACGCCGAGGACTACCACCAGCAGTACCTCGACAAGAACCCGCACGGGTACCGCTGCCACGCCACCACCGGGGTGCCGTTCCCGGTCGCCGCGTGACGCCGACGCGCTGACCGGCGCCGCACAGCGACACCACGCCGCGGCAGGACACCGGCACGCCGGCGACCTCCGGGTCGCCGGCGTGCCGTCGTCTCAGCGCCCGCCGCGCCTGGTGCCGCGCGGCCCGCCGCCGCGGCCCTTGCCCGGCGGGCG
>NZ_JAXUAK010000020.1:0-56921 GCF_046535855.1 Puerhibacterium sp. TATVAM-FAB25
CCCCCGCGGGGCGTGGGTGTTGCTGGGGCGCGCGGGCGCGGCCCCGCCCCCCCGCCGGGCCTGGCGCTGTGTCGGGGCGGGGCCGGGCACCGGCCCAGCGTAGACCCCACTGTGGGGGGGGGCCCCCCCCCCCCCCGCCCCGGGCGGCCCCCACAACTCAAGTCTCGGCGTCAGGTGGAGGGGCGGAGGTGGCGAGGGGTCAGACGCCCGTGCGGACCGTCTTGACGTTGTTCGCCTGGGCGCGCGGGCGCACCACCAGCAGGTCGACGTTGACGTGCGCCGGGCGGGTCAGCGTCCAGGCGATCACGTCGGCGATGTCGTCGGCCACCAGCGGCATGTACCCCTCGTAGACGGCGGCGGCGCGGTCGGCGTCGCCCTCGAACCGCACGAGCGAGAACTCCTCGGTGGCCACGGCGCCCGGCGCGATCTGCACCACGCGCAGCGGCTCCCCCGCGATCTCCCAGCGCAGCGTCGTGGCGAGCATCCGCTCCGCGTGCTTGGCGGCGGTGTAGCCGGCGCCGCCCTCGTACGCGTCGTGCGCCGCCGTGGAGGTCACGACGACGACGTCGGACCCGCCGGTGCGCTGCGCCGACTCCCGCAGCAGCGGCAGCAGCGCCTTGGTCACCCGCAGCGTGCCGAGCACGTTGAGCTCGTACATGCGCCGCCAGCCCTCGAGGTCGGCGTCCTCGACCCGGTCCAGGCCGAGCGCGCCGCCGGCGTTGTTGACGACGGCGTCGAGCCCGCCGGTCGCGCGCAGGTGCTCCACCAGCGCGGCGACGGCGTCGTCGTCGGTGACGTCGAGCGGGAACGCCTCCGCGCCGGTCTCCGCCGCGAGCGCCGCGAGCCGGTCGGCGCGGCGGGCGGCGACGACGACGCGCCAGCCCTCGGCGGCCAGGCGGCGGGCCGTGGCGGCGCCGATGCCGGACGACGCCCCGGTGACCAGGACGCGGCGGCCGGCGTCGGGGGCGCCGGCAGCCTCGACAGGCGCGGCGGCGGGCTCGGGGGTGCTCTCGGCGGGGGTGCTCGTCATGGTCCGCACCCTAGCCGCGCGACCTCCGGCGCCCCGGCCTCGCCCGCCCACCGGCCCCGGCACGAATTTGCGCCAGGCCCTGGATCGCCGGGCCCGCCGGGCGCAGGCTGGAACGGTCGTCATCTCGCCACCGTCCGAAGGAGGACACCATGACGACCTCCCCCTCTGCCACCGTCCCCGCGGAGCTGCTGGAGACGGTCCGCACCAAGCACCGGGCCCTGTGGGCCTCGGGCGACTACCCCGCCGTCGTCGCGAACGCGGTCGCCGGCCTCGGTCCCGTGCTGGTCGAGGCGTGCCGGCTGCGTCCCGGCGAGACCGTGCTCGACGTCGGCGCCGGCTCCGGGAACGCCGCCATCCCCGCCGCCCTCGCGGGCGCGGACGTCGTCGCCTCCGACCTCACGCCCGAGCTCCTCGAGGTGGGCCGCCAGCTGGCCGCCGACCAGGGCGCGCAGCTGCGCTGGGAGCAGGCCGACGCCCACGCCCTGCCCTACCCGGACGGGGCCTTCGACGTCGTGATGTCCTGCATCGGCGTGATGTTCGCGCCGTTCCACCAGCTGGCGGCGGACGAGCTGCTGCGCGTCACCCGGCACGGCGGCCGGGTCGGCGTGCTGTCGTGGACGCCCGACGGCTTCATCGGCGAGCTGTTCGCGACCCTGCGCCCGTACGCGCCCCCGCCCCCGCCCGGCGCGCAGCCGCCGCCCCTGTGGGGCGACGAGTCGCACGTGCGGGACCTCTTCGGCGACCGCGTGCGCCACCTGCACGCGGAGACCCGCACGCTGACGGTGGACCGGTTCGCCAGCGGCGCGGAGCTGCGCGACTTCTTCAAGGCGGCGTACGGGCCGATGATCGCCACGTACCGCAACGTCGGCGACGACGCCGAGCGCACGCGGCAGCTCGACGAGGAGCTCGCGGCCCTCGGCGACCGGTACCTGCGCGGCTCGGACGGCGGCAGCACGATGGAGTGGGAGTACCTGCTGGTGACGGCCGAGCGCCGCTGAGCCGCGGGCAGGAGGGCGGCAGGCGCAGGCGCAGGCGCGGCGCCGACCCGACGACGGTAGGCTCGGCGACGGACCGCGGGCCGCGCATCTGGCCCGACGGCGCGACCCGTGCGTTGGGGCCGCGGGTCCGCGGACGCGAGATGGCGCGTCGGTCAGCCACCCGGCATCGTCAGCCACCCCTGGAGTCACTCGCGTGCGCCTGCGCCCCCACCTGCCCGCCGCCCTCGCCACCACCGCCTCCGCCGGCCTGGTCCTCGCCCTCGCCGCGTGCGGCACCAGCTCGGCCGGCGCCGACGCGGGCACCGCGGCGAGCCCCGCGGCGCCGACGTCGGACGCCCCCGTCGCCACCACCTACCCGGTGACGCTCGACAACTGCGGGTTCGCGGTGACGATCGACGCCGCGCCGCAGCGCGTGGTGACGATCAAGTCGTCGACGGCGGAGACGCTGCTGGCGCTGGGCCTGGGTGACCGGATCGTCGGCTCGGCCTACCTCGACGGCCCGCTGCCGGACTCGCTCGCCGACGCCGCCCGCGGCACCGCCGTCGAGCAGCCGTTCAGCGACGAGGTGCCCGGCACCGAGGCGACGCTCGCCCTCGAGCCGGACCTGGTCTACGCCGGCTGGGAGTCGAACGTGACGGCCGACGGCGCGGGCGACCGCGGCACGCTCGAGCAGCTCGGCGTGGACACCTACGTCTCCCCGTCGGCGTGCAAGGGCGAGGGGTACATGCCCGACCCGCTGACGTTCGACAAGGTCTTCGCCGAGATCGCAGAGGTCGGCGAGGTCTTCGACGTCAACCCGGCGGCGACCGACCTCGTCGCCGCGCAGCGCGAGACGCTCGCGAGCGTCACGCCGGACGACCGCGGCCTGACCGCCCTGTGGTACTCCTCGGGCGACGACATGCCGTACGTCGGCGCGGGCATCGGCGCGCCGCAGATGATCCTCGACGCCGTCGGGCTCGAGAACGTCGCGGCCGACGTGCACGACACCTGGACGTCGATGTCGTGGGAGCAGGTCGTCGCCGACGACCCCGACGTCATCGTGCTGGTCGACGCGACGTGGAACAGCGCCGAGGACAAGGTCGCCCGCCTCGAGGCCAACCCGGCCACCGCCGAGCTCACCGCCGTGCGCGAGCACCGCTACCTCACCGTGCCGTTCCCGGCGACCGAGGCCGGCGTGCGCAACGTCGACGCCGTCGTCGACCTCGCCGCGCAGCTGCGGGAGCTGGACCTGCCGTGACCGGAGCGACGGCCGGCCCCGGGCCCGGCACGACGGCGGGTGCGCCGGCGGGCGCCCGCCGCACCGGGCTGTGGGCCACCGTCGCCGCCGTCGCGCTGCTCGCGTCGGTCGTGCTGGCGGTGGCCGTGGGCCCGGCCGACCTCGCGCCCGGCGACGTGTGGCGCTCGGTCGCCACGCACCTGGGCCTGGGCGACGTGCTCGGCCTCGCACCCCTGGACCGGCTGCCCGACGCGATGGTGTGGCAGCTGCGGCTGCCGCGCGTGCTCACCGCCGCCGCGGTGGGCGCCGGGCTGGCGGTGTGCGGCGTCGTCATGCAGTCGCTGACCCGCAACCCGCTGGCCGACCCCTACCTGCTGGGCCTGTCCTCCGGCGCGTCGCTCGGCGCCGCGGCGGTGCTGGTGCTGGGCGTCACGGTGCTGCTGCCGGTCGCGGCGTTCGTCGGCGCGACGGCGGCGCTGGTCGCCACGCTGGCGCTGGCCGCGGCGTCCGGGCGCGGCGGCGGCGTCGCGCCGGCCCGCACGGTGCTCGCGGGCCTCGCCGTCGGGCAGCTGGCCGCGGCGGCGACGAGCTTCGTCATCTTCTGGTCGGCCAAGGGCGACCAGTACCGCGAGATCCTGTCCTGGCTCATGGGCTCGGTGGCCGGCGCGACCTGGACGTCGGTGGCCGTGGCCGGCGGCGCGGTGCTCGTGCTCGGCACGGCGCTGGCGTGCACCGGGTCGCTGCTGGACGCGTTCACCTTCGGCGACACCGCCGCCGCCGCGCTCGGTGTGCCGGTGGCGCGGGTGCGCTGGGTCCTGCTGGTCGGGGTCGCGCTGCTGACCGGCGCGCTGGTGTCGCAGTCGGGCTCCGTCGGGTTCGTCGGGCTGATCCTGCCGCACGCCGTGCGGCTGCTGGTCGGCGCCCGGCACCGGGCGCTGCTGCCGCTGTCGGCGCTGGCCGGCGGCACGTTCCTGGTGTGGGCCGACACCCTCGCGCGCACGGTGTTCGAGCCGCGCGAGCTGCCCGTCGGCATCGTCACCGCCGCGATCGGCGCGCCGGTCTTCGGCGCGCTGCTGTGGAGGGGGCGGGCCCGTGCCTGAGCTGCCCACGGCCGGCACGACGACGGTCGACGACCGCGCCGCCGTCCCCGCGCGCCGTGCCGTCGACACCGGTCCCGCCGACGCCGCCGCGCCCACCGGCCTGGCCGCCGAGCGGGTCGTCTGGGGCGTCGACGGCCGGCTGGTCCTCGACGGCGTCGACGTCACCGCTCCCCCGGGCGCCGTGACCGGCCTGCTCGGGCCCAACGGCGCGGGCAAGTCGACGCTGCTGCGCGTCGTCGCCGGCGTGCAGCGCCCCGACGGCGGCCGGGTGCTGCTGACGGGCGGCGACGACGACGGCGCGGACCTGCTCGCGATGCCGCGCCGCCGCCGGGCCCGCACCCTGGCGTTCGTGGAGCAGGACGCCGCCACGGACCTGCCGGTCACGGTGCTCGACGCCGTGCTGCTCGGGCGCACCCCGCACCGCTCGTGGCTCGCAGGCGACTCCCCCGACGACCGGGACGTCGCCCGGGCGGCGCTCGCCCGCGCGGGCGCGGCGCACCTGGCCGACCGAGAGGTCACCACCCTGTCCGGCGGCGAGCGCCAGCGGGTCCACCTCGCCCGCGCGCTGGCCCAGCGGCCGCGCGTGCTGCTGCTCGACGAGCCGACCAACCACCTCGACGTCGCCGCCCAGCTCGCCACGCTGCGGCTGGTGCGCTCGCTGGCCGACGACGGCGTCACCGTGCTCGCCGCGCTGCACGACCTCACGCTGGCCGCCGGCACGTGCGACCACCTCGTGCTGCTCGCCCCCGGGCGCGACGGCGGCGGCGGGCGGGTCGTGGCGGCGGGGCCGGTGGACGAGGTGCTCGTGCCCGAGGTCGTCGACCCGGTCTACGGGGTGCGCACCACGGTGCTGCGGCACCCGCGCACGGGGCGGCCGGTGCTGGCGTTCGACTGACCGACGCGCGACCGAGGGCGCGCGCCGTCGTCCTCGGGCGCGCGCCCTCGTCGACGGGCGACGCGGCTCAGCAGTCGGCGTGGCCCGGGGCGCACCAGCGGTGGCCCACGTCGACCACCAGCCGCGAGCCGTGCCCCGGCCCGTCCACCACGAACGCGCGGAACGGCAGCCGCGCCCGCACCCCCAGCCCGATCGTCGTCACGCCCTCGAAGCTGCCGGCCCACACGACGTCGCGGAAGGTGCGGTAGCCCGTGGTGTTGACCAGCCTGCCGCCCGGGCCGACGAAGAACTCGTCGGTGGGCGCGACGCCGACCCGCGCGACGACCTCCAGGCGCGCCCCGCCGCGGACCGGCACGACCTTCCCGGAGCCGTCGGCGACGACGCGGCTGACGTAGCGCACCGACCAGCCGGTGAGCCGCCGGTCGACGTCGAGCACGAGCCGGTCGAAGCAGGCGTGCCGCCCGGCGCGGACGTCGGTGAGCTGCCCGCGGGACATGCCGGGGTCGCTCTTGGCGAGCGAGCTCCAGCTCTGCCCGCAGTAGGGATGGGCCGCGGCCGACGGGGCGACGAGCACCGTCCCGGTGAACAGCAGCGACAGGACGGCCAACCAGGCAAGGATGCGACGGCGCATGGTGCACTTCCTTAGTACAGAGACAAGAGTCCTCCTGTACACAGGCGCCGTCAACGGCCTCGTCGCAGCCCGTCGGCCAGAATGTGCCCATGACCTCCGCCCTGTGGCTCACCGGCGACGCCGACACCGACCAGCTGCTCTCCGACGACCCGTTCGCGCTGCTGGTCGGCATGCTGCTCGACCAGCAGTACCCGATGGAGCACGCCTTCGCCGGGCCCCGCAAGATCCGTGACCGGATGGGCACGCTGGACCCGCGCGCGATCGCCGACGCCGACCCCGACGCCTTCGTCACGATGGCCACGACGCCGCCGGCGATCCACCGCTACGGCCGATCGATGGCGGGCCGCGTGCAGGCGGTGGCGCGCGCCGTCGTCGACGACTACGACGGCGACGTGACACGGATCTGGACGGCGCCCGGCGCGGCCGGCGACGCGCCGAGCGGCGCGGAGGTGCTGAAGCGGCTCGAGGCGCTCCCCGGGTTCGGCAAGCAGAAGGCGCAGATCTTTCTCGCGCTGCTGGGCAAGCAGCGCGGCGTCACCCCGGCGGGCTGGCGCGAGGCCGCCGGGCACTACGGCGACGAGGGCTCGTTCCGCTCGATCGCCGACGTGACCAGCGCGGACACCATGGTCAAGGTGCGCGAGTTCAAGAAGGCGCAGAAGGCCGCGGCCAAGCAGACGGCGACCGCGAAGGCCTGAGCCTCTCCCGCGCCCCCGCTCGCGGGGGGCGTCGCGGCGGCACCAGACCTCACCCGCTGAACCGCCGATCCGGGCGCGCGTGGGGTGGACGTGCGTGTCATCCTGCTAGGACCAGGCGACCAGTCCGGGGGGAGCTGGCCGTGCACCCAATGCAGGGATCGTTGGGAGTCGCCATGGATGACAAGCTCAAGCTCGCCGCACTCGTGCTCGGCGGGTACCTGCTGGGCAGGACGAAGCGGATGAAGACGGCGCTCGCCCTCGCCGCGGCGGTCGCAGGCAAGGGGATGACCGGCGGTGACGCGCTCAAGGGCGGGGTCGGCGGAGCGCTGGGCGGCCTGAGCGGGGTGCGGGACCAGCTCATGCAGTCGCCGGAGATGCAGAAGCTCACCGAACAGCTCACCGGCAAGCTCGTCGACGCCGCCAAGATGGCCGCCGTCGCCGCCGCCACCAAGGGTGTCGACTCGATCAGCTCGAACATCCAGGCGCGCACCGACCGCCTCAACGAGGCGGCCGCCGAGGCGGTCGGCAAGGCGACCGGTGCCACCGGCGAGACCGCCGAGGCCGCGGGCGGCGCGGCGGCGGGCGCAGGCAAGGCCGCGGCAGGCGCGGGCAGGTCCGCCGCGAAGGGGGCCAAGGGAGCGGCCGGCAAGATGACCGGTGGAGCGCTCGGCGGGCGCGAGAAGCAGGAGGACGAGACCGCCGAGGACCAGGCACCGGAGGACGAAGGTGCCGAGGACCAGGGCTACGAGGACCAGGCGGAAGGCGACGAGGGCTACGAGGACGAGCCCTACGACGACGAGGCCGCCGAGGACGAGGCTCCCGAGGACGAGGGCGAGGCCCCTGGCGACGAGGCCGACGACCAGGACTACGACTACGAGGGGGAAGCGCCCGGCGACGAGGCCGACGCCGACGAGGACTACGAGGACGAGGGCGAAGCGCCCGACGACGAGGCCCCGCAGGACGAGGCCCCGCAGGACGAGGACGAGTCGGCGGACGACGACGGCGAGCAGGCCGGCGCCGTCGACACCGACGGGGCCACGCCGCACGGCCGCGACGCGCAGCGGTCCCCGCAGGAGCGGGCCGCCGGACGTCGTTCGACGCCGCGCCCCGGTTCGCGGGCGCGCTCGTCGAGCGGTTCCGCCTCGACGGCGGAGCGCGTCAGCGGCACCACCGAGAGGCCGCAGCCACCGCGGCGACGCCGGCCCACCGGCTCGGGCCGCTCGAGCTGATCAGGGAACGGGCGAAGGAGCAGCGCCATGAGCGAGAAGACCCTCAAGCCCGACGTGCCGAAGCCCGGCCTGGGCCTCCCGCTGTCCATCCTCAAGAAGGCGGCGGGCGGCTACGCGAAGGCGATGGGCGGACGGGCCGTGAACCGGTTGACCGACAGCGCCAGCTCGCTGACCGACCGCCTGACCTCGTTCGCCGAGGGTGGTGACGGCAAGGAGAAGGCCAAGGGCGCGGGCACGAGCGACGACAAGGCCCAGGACCAGACGACGGACGCGCCCCCGAGCGACACCCAGGGCGACGCCCAGGACGACGGCGGCAAGAGCCCGTCGATCGCCGAGAACTTCGCGAGCAAGATCGCGGAGGGCGAGTCCCCGGTCAAGGCCGGCCTGTCCGCGCTGGGCACCGGGGTGAAGGACAAGGTCAAGGGCCTCTTCGGCCGGGGCGGCGGCAAGGGCGGCGGCCGCAAGAAGTTCAAGTTCAACAACATCGTCGAGACGTTCGACGTCGGCGCCCCGGTCGACATCGTCTATGACGCCTGGACCACCTACGACCAGTGGCCCGACTTCATGAAGAAGCTCGAGCGGGCCGAGGTCAACCCGGACGAGGGCAAGGGGAAGTTCAAGGGCCAGGTCTTCTGGTCGCACCGCGAGTGGGACACCACGATCAAGGAGCAGGTGCCCGACCGGCGCATCGTCTGGGAGTCCGGCGGCCCCAAGGGGCACATCAGCGGCGCGGTGACCTTCCACGAGCTCGCCGAGGAGCTGACGCGCATCGTGGTCGTCCTCGAGTACTACCCGCAGGGCTTCATGGAGAAGACCGCCAACATCTGGCGGGCGGCCAACCGGCGGGTGCGGCTCGAGCTGAAGCTGTTCGTGCGCCACGTCATGACCGACACGGTGCTGCACCCCGAGGACGTCGAGGGCTACCACGCGGAGATCCACGACAAGGAGATCGTGCGCAGCCACGACGACGTCATGGCCGAGCGCGAGGCCGACGAGGAGGGCTCCGAGGAGGAGGGCTCCGAGGAGGAGGGCACCGACGAGTCGGAGTACGACGACGAGTACGCCGGGTCCGAGGAGGGCGCGCCGGAGGGCGACGAGTACGGGGACGACGAGTACGCGTCCGACGAGGACGAGGAGGACCGCCCCGACGGCGAGGCCGGCGGCGACTACGCCGAGGAGGACTACGCCGAGGAGGAGGCCGCCGAGTACGACGACGAGGGCGGCGACGAGGCCGAGGACGAGAGCGACGAGGAGGCGACGACGCAGGAGCCCGCGCCCCGACGCGGTCGGGGCCGACGGTAACGCCGGGAGCTGGCAGCCGAAGGAGGAACCATGAGTGCGGTCACCACCACCCGCAGCGGCGGGTACCTCGATCGTCCGTCGTCCGCCTCGTTGGCCGACGTCATCAACATCATCCTCGACAAGGGCATCGTCATCGACATCTTCGTGCGGGTCTCGGTGGTCGGCATCGAGCTGATCACCATCGACGCCCGCATCGTCATCGCGAGCGTGGACACCTACCTGCGGTTCGCCGAGGCCACCAACCGGCTCGACCTCACGCAGACCGGCGGCAAGGACCTCACCGAGCTGACGGAGGGCATGATGCGCGGCGGCGCCCGCGGGAAGACCAGCGGGATGATCGACTCGGTCAAGGAGGCGTTCTCCCGCGACGATGACGACGACGACGGCGGGCGGCAGGAGGAACCGCGGCGGCGCCGGCCCGCGCGGCAGGAGCGGTGATGAGCGCTCAGGTGTCCTCGGGCGTCGGGACGCAGGTGGCGGGGCTGTACCTCTACGGCATCGCGCCGCGCCGCACCCGGCTCCCCCGCGATCTCACCGGCCTCCACGGCGCGCCCGTGCGGCTCGTGCCGCTCGGCGAGGTCGCCGCGCTGGTGTCGGACCTCGACGGGCGGGCCGTGGTCGGTCTGCCCGCCGAGGTCCGCGACTACGTGGCGGTGCTCGACGCCGTCGCCGCCACCGGGCCGGTGCTGCCGGTCCGGTTCGGCACCACGGTGGACGACGCCGCGGACATGGGCGCCGCGTTCCCCGCGCCGCAGCAGCGCGAGCACGCCGACCGGCTCCGCGAGCTCGCCGACGCCGTGCAGCTGACCGTCCGCGCCCGGTTCGTCCAGGACGCGGTCATCGCGCAGCTGGTCGAGGAGGAGCCGGAGATCCGGCGGCTGCGGGAGCAGACCCGCGAGCACCTCGAGGAGGAGACGTACCGGGCGCGCATCCGACTGGGCGAGCTGGTCGTGGCGGGCTTCGACCGCAAGCGCGCCGAGTATGCGGCCACGCTGGAGGCCGCCGCCGCGCCGCACGCGGTCGAGGTGCGGCAGCGGCCCACGTCGCAGGTGGACGACGTCGCCGAGCTGGCGGCGCTCGTGCCGCGCGGCGCGGTGCAGGCGTTCGAGGACGCGCTCGAGGCGTACGCCGCCGGCACGGCGGGCATCGTCGCGGTGCGGCTCGTGGGGCCGCAGGCGCCGTACGACTTCGTCGAGGGGGCCTGAGATGGGGCTGCTCAGCGGGCTCCTGTCGCTGCCGCTCGCCCCGGTGCGGGGCACCATCTGGGTGGCCGAGCAGGTGAAGCGCGAGGCCGAGCGGGTCTACTACGACCCCGGCAGCATCCGCCGGCAGCTCGAGGACGTCGAGCGGGCCCGCGAGGAGGGCGCGCTCGACGACGCCGAGGCCGACGCGCTGGAGGAGCAGCTCGTGGCGCGGCTGATCGAGGCCAACCGGCGCGAGCGGGAGGGGCAGCCGTGAGCGACACCGAGGCACGAGGGGCGAGGCGGGCGCCGGAGCGGCGCCCCCGGCGGCGGCCGGAGGAGTCCGACCGTCCGCGGCGGCGTGAGCCACCGCCGCGCGCCGAGCGGCCCGGGCGGCGCGGAGGCTCGGGCGACGACGCGGAGGAACCGCAGCGTCGGCGGCGGCCGGAGCAGTCCGCCGAGGGGCGTGGACGTCCCGCGGAGGAGAAGCGCCCGAAGCCGTCCGAGCGCCCGACGGACGAGGAGAGCCCCGAGAGCCCCGAGAGCCCGGACAGCCCGGACAGCCCCGAGAGCCCGGACAGTGCGGAGAGCCCGGAGGACGAGGCCTATGGGAAGGAGGAGGCGTCGCCGCGGAGCGGGTCGGAGGGCGATGACCGCGACGACGGTGCGCGGCGCGGGTCGAGCCGGCCGCGGCTCGGGGCCGGCGAGGCGGCCCGGCGGGCGCGGGAAGAGCTCGACGCGCTGATCCGCCATGCGGTCGAGGGCGTCGTCGCTGTCGGGCGCAGCGACGACGGATGGATCGTCACCCTCGACGTGGTCGAGGACCCGCACGTGCCGAGCAGCTCGGACGTGCTGGCGGAGTACGAGGTCAGGCTCGACGAGGAGGGCCAGCTGCTCGGCTACCGGCGCGGCCGGCGGTTCGTGCGCGGCCGGGTGGAGGACTGAGCGGGCCGCGGCGTCGCGACGGGGCGGGCCGGCCTCAGCCGGCGCGACGCGGGGCGGCCCGGTGGACGAAGGGCGACCCATGACCGTGGTAGGTGGCGGCCCGGGCCGGGCCATGGAGCCCCAGCGCGAGCGCGAGGGGACGCTGGCGCACGTCATCGAGACGCTGCTGGACAAGGGGCTGGTGCTCAACGCCGACATCATGGTGTCGGTCGCCGGGGTGGAGCTGCTGGGCATCCGCATCCGGGCGGCGCTGGCGTCCTTCGACACGGCGGCGCGGTACGGGCTCGAGTTCCCGTCCGGCACGAACACCGACACCGTCGCCTGGCGCGCGGCCACCGAGGCCAAGGAGACCTGCCCGAGCTGCGGCAAGGCCTCCCCCACCCGGCAGCTGCTCGAGGAGTACTGCCCGTGGTGCGGCTGGCAGAGCGCCCACGCGCTGCGGGGCGGGCGTGCCGAGGAGATCGCCGGCCACGAGCCCGAGGAGGCGCACCGCGATGGCTGAGGCGCTGGAGCCGACCCGCGACCTGCGCGCGACGCTGCCCGACCTCGTCGACGCGCTGCTCGACAAGGGCGTCTACCTCGACCTGGACCTCATCATCACGGTCGCCGACATCCCCCTCATCGGCGTCAACCTGCGCGCCACCGTCGCGGGCATCGAGACGATGCTCGAGCACGGGATGATGCGCCGCTGGGACGCCCAGACCCGCGAGTGGGTCCGCCGCTCGGTGACCCGGCAGCTGCCGCTCGCCGACGACGAGGACGTCGTCGCGCGCATGGCCGGCGGGCACCGGCTCCAGGAGCCGGCCCCGCTCTGGCGGCCCGGCACGGTCTACCTCACCACGCGGCGGCTGCTGGTCTGGCGCGCGGAGCCGCGCGAGCTGCTCTGGCAGGCCGACCTGGCCGACGTCGTCGGCGTCTCGCTGCGCACCGAGCCGTCCGTCGGCGGCGAGGACCGCACCCGCGTCGTCATCGAGACGCCCGCGGGCGAGACGGTGCTCTCCGCCGCGGCGCCGGAGCGGCTGCGCGACCTGCTCGTCGAGCACGGCGCCCGCCCCACGACGGCGCGGCCGGCGCGCGGCGAGCCCGCTCCCCTGCTGCGCGAGCACACCTGGTACCTCGAGCAGCTCGCCGGGCGCAGCACGTGGCGCGGCGGCACGGCGGTGCTCGACGCGGACGGGGTGCTCACCTGGCAGGGCGCCCTGGACGGCCGCCCCGCGGTGCGCCTGCGCCCCGAGGACATCGCGTCGGTCGACGTCGAGCGCGACCGGTCGCCGGTGGGCCGGCAGGTCGTCGTCGTGCGGGCGCGCGCCGACGACGGCGCCGCGGCCGCCGTGCGGCTCGCGACGGCGGACGCGACCCGCCTCGCGCAGGCGGTCGCCGACGTCGCGGGGCGGCGCGCGCTGGAGCCGACGGGAGGGTCGCGATGACGCTGCGGGTGGACGAGAGCAGCCTCAAGAACGGGGTGCTGACGCTGGTCGTGACGCTGGTCGAGGTGATCCAGGAGGCGCTGGAGCACCAGGCGCTGCGGCGCATCGAGGGCGGCGACCTCACCGAGGAGGAGCAGGAGCGGCTCGGCCAGGCGTTGCTCGACCTCGACGACGCCCTGGAGCAGATCAAGGCCGACCACGGCCTCACCACCTCGGTCGCGGAGCTGCACCGCGGCCTGGACGACGTGGTCGACGAGCTCGTGGACAAGCTGGTCAACCCGGCGCGGTGGGCCGAGCAGGCGCGGCGGGAGGGCGAGTGAGCACCCCGGGCCCGGCGAGCCTCGAGCGGCCGATGGCCACCGTCACCGGCCTGTACGTCTACGCCGTCGTGGCGGGTGCGCCGACCGAGCTCGGCACGGGCATCGACGGCGCACGCCTGGACGCCGTGCACGCCGCGGGCGTCGCCGCCGTCGTGCACCGGCACGCCGGCGGGCCGTACCAGGGCGCCGACGACGACGTGCGGCGCTGGATCGTGGAGCACAGCGACGTCGTCGACCGGCTCTGGCAGGAGGGCGTGCCGGTGCTGCCGATGAGCTTCAACGTCATCGTGGCGCCCGGTGAGGACGACGACGGCGACGGCGGCGAGGACACCGACGCGTCGGCACGCCGCCGGCTCGAGCGGTGGCTCACCACCCATGCGGCGGACTTGCGCGCGCGGCTCGACGCGCTGCGCGGCCGGGTGGAGCTGCGCGTCGACGTCGCGCTCGACCAGCACGCCGTCGCCGAGCGCGACGAGGCGGCCCGGGCCGTGCAGGCGGAGCTGGAGACCAAGCCGCCGGGCGTGCAGCGGCTGCTGCGCCGGCGGCTGGACGCGCTCGAGCGCCAGGCCGCCGACGCCCTCGCCGACGAGTTGTACCCCACCCTGCGCCGCCGGCTCGCGGGGATCTCCGAGGAGCTGACGGAGAACCGCCGCGCCCGGCCCGAGGAGGGGCAGGTGCCGGTGCTCGCCGTGTCGCTGCTCGTGGCCCGCGAGGCGATGCCGAGCGTGGGCCGCGAGCTCGCCGCGGTGCGGGACGAGCAGCCCGCCGCGCGGATCCGGTACCTCGGCCCGTGGCCGCCGTACTCGTTCGCCGACGTGCCGGGCCTCGAGGTGCCCGGCAGCGAGGGAACGAGCACCGCTTCACCGAGCACCGCTTCGCCGAGCACCGCTTCGCCGAGCACCGCTTCGCCGAGCACCGCTGCCCCGGGCACCGAGGTGTCCGACAGGTCCGTTCCGTCCTAGAGTTGAAACATGAACGACGCCGCGTCCTCCCCGTCCGACCGCCCGGAGCACGCGAAGGGCGGCACGTACACGGTCAAGGGCCAGGAGTACGTGCGCGACCAGCGGTACATCCCCACCCGCATCACGCGCGACGGCGGCGCGTCCGACGGCGGGCACGACGCGGCGTCGGACACCTACCCCGTCGAGCCCGGCCGCTACCGCCTTGTCGCGGCGCGGGCGTGCCCGTGGGCCAACCGCAGCATCATCGTGCGGCGCCTGCTCGGCCTGGAGGACGCGATCAGCCTCGGCCTGCCCGGCCCCACGCACGACGAGCGCAGCTGGACCTTCGACCTCGACCCGGACGGCAAGGACCCGGTGCTCGGCATCGAGCGGCTGCAGGAGGCGTTCTTCAAGCGCGACCCCGGGTACCCGCGCGGCATCACCGTGCCGGCGATCGTCGACACGCGCGACGGCGCCGTCGTCACCAACGACTTCGCGCAGATCACGCTCGACCTCATGACCGAGTGGGCCGAGCACCACCGCGAGGGCGCGCCGCGGCTGCTGCCCGACGACCCCGACGAGCGGGCCGAGATGGACGCGGTGATGCAGCGCGTCTACACCGAGGTGAACAACGGCGTGTACCGGTGCGGGTTCGCCGGGTCGCAGGAGGCGTACGAGGCCGCCTACGACCGGCTGTTCACCGCGCTCGACTGGCTCGAGGAGCGGCTGGCCGACCGGCGCTACCTCATGGGCGACCACCTCACCGAGGCGGACGTGCGGCTGTTCACCACGCTGGTGCGGTTCGACGCCGTCTACCACGGGCACTTCAAGTGCAACCGCAACAAGCTCACCGAGATGCCGCACCTGTGGGCCCACGCCCGCGACCTGTTCCAGACGCCGGGCTTCGGCGACACGGTCGACTTCGTGCAGATCAAGCGGCACTACTACGTGGTCCACAATGACATCAACCCGACGCAGATCGTGCCCGCCGGGCCCGCGCTGGACGGGTGGCTGGAGCCGCACGGCCGCGAGCGCCTGGGCGACAAGACCTGGGGCGACGGCGGCACCGCGCCCGGCCCGGTCCGCGGGGGCGAGCGGGTGGCCGCGGGGCACAACCCGCTGTACGCGGCCTGACGCGACGCGGATAGTCCTCAGCCCCTCGACACGGCGGGGCAGCACGCCGCAGGGTGGTGAGGTGGTCGCCATCCCGCGGCGCCGTCGGGGCACCGGTCCCGACCGGCGCAGCCTCCCCGGCCCGGAGCCGGGTGCTCGGTCCTGATCGCCGCTCGACCTCACGGCAACGGTGCCGTGCCCGAGGACGGAACCCATGACGACGCTGCTCCCCGCTCCCCGCCCGTCCCGCCGCCGCGACGCCCGCCGGGCGCCGCTGGCCCGCCGTCTCGCCCGTGTCTGCGCGCTGGCCGCCGGCCTCGTGCTGGCCGCCCCGCTCGCGCTCAGCGCCGCGGCCGCAGCGGACAGGACCGCACCGGCCAGGACCGCCGCCACCGGCGACGACCCGGGCGCGCTCACCGCCTCGCTCTACGCCGTCTCCCTCTACACCGCTGCCGACGCCGGCGGGCCGCCGTTGCTGCCGCCCCCGGCCCGGGTCGCCCCGGCCGACGCCGGGGTGCCGGCGGACGCGCTCGACGACGGCGCCGCCCGGCCGGACGAGGACGGCGCGGCCAGGCCCGGCGTCGCCGTGCTGAGCTCGGACGAGGGCCACGACACCGGCCTGACGGACGGCACCTTCACCGTGACGGCCACCCTGTGGTGGGGCGAGAACGGCGACCGGTTCCGGCTCTACCGCGACGGGGTGCTGGTCGACTCGGTGCCGCTGACCGCCAGCTCACCGCGCGCCCAGGTGGTGTCCGTGCCGGTCACCGGGCTGCCGGACGACACGTACACGTTCACCGGCGAGCTGGAGAACGCGCACGGCGTCACGGCGACGACGCCGCTGACCGTCCGGGTCACCGACGCCTCCCCCGGCGTGCCGCAGCTGAGCGTCGCCGACCAGGCCCACGACGGGTCCTACACCCTCACCGCCAGCCTGTGGTGGGGCACCAACGCCACGGCCTACCGGTTCCTCGAGGACGGGGTCGTGGTCGGGGCCGGCACGCTGACCGCGCGGACGCCGAGCGCCCAGCACGCGAGCGTGCGCCTGACCGGGAAGGCGCCGGGCTCGTACGTGTACACCGTCGAGCTCCTCAACGCCGCCGGCGCCACGTCGAGCACGCCGCTGGTCGTCGACGTCGGGCGCTGACCGCGCCTCGATGACCGCGCCTCGGGCGCTGGGCCGCGGTCAGCCGCCGACGGTGACCTCGCCCGCGCCGAGCGCCTGCCGGGCCAGCGCGACGCCGACGCGCGTGGGGAAGTCGCCCGGATAGCCGCGCCCGTCCGGGTGGAAGCCGCCCAGGCGCTCCAGCAGCACCCGGGTGGGCCGCGCCGCGGCGCGCACGTCGGCGAAGTCGACCTCGTCCAGGTGCGCCGCGTCCCCGCCGAGCGAGGCGAGCGCCCGCCCGGTGCGCTCGTCGCGGTCGACGAGGAAGCCGCGCTCGGCGAGCGGGTCGCCCGGCCCGGTGGCGCGGGCCGCCGCGCCGAACGCCGCCCCGGTGCCGGCGCCCGCGCCGCGCGGCAGCGCGCCGTCGGACCCCGCGAGCCGCAGCAGCAGGACGGCGCCGGCGTCCTGCAGGTCGGGGTCGTCGCCCACCGGCAGGCCCGCGGCGATCCGGTCCCACAGGGTGCGGGGGTCGTCGACGACGGCGAGCGCGTCGGCCGTGGCGGTGAGCCGGCCGCGCTCGGCCGCGAGCAGGCCGAGGTCGGTGAGCACCTCGCGGAACCACAGCACGGGCCGCACGTCCTCCTCGCCGGCGAGGTCCGCGCCGTCGGTGCCCGGGACCGGCTCGTCGAGCCCGAGCCGTGCCGCCGCCTCGTGCACGAGGCCGGGCTCGAGGGAGCCGTCGCCCGTGAGCGGCACCCCCTCGGCGCCGACCCGCCGCACGAGCCAGGCGGCGTCGTCGACCGCACCGGCCACCTCGGCGGCGGACAGCCGCACCGGCGCGGCGCGCAGCACGTCGCGGTAGAGGCTGAGCAGGGCGGTCGGGTCGGCGGCGCGGTCGAGCAGGCTCCGGAGCAGCGGCGGCGCGGCCTCGGCCAGCGTCCACACGCCGGCGACCAGCCGGGCAGCGGCGGCGACGTCGAACTCGTCGAGGGCGGCGAGGATCTCGGCCGGGGCGAGGCCCGGGTACTCGGCCGCGAGCGCCTCGGCCACCTCGTCGGGCACGCGCCGGCCGTGCAGCAGCATGGCGGCGGCGTCGCGCACGACGTCGTAGCCGACGACGCCGCCGACGTCCTCGGGCGGGCAGGCGCGGGCGCCGTCGAGCAGCCGGACGGCGGGACCGTCGTCGTCACCCATCTGCCGGGCGGGTGCGGGCCGCACCTCCTCGAGCCGGACGGTGTGCCGCCAGGCGTCCGCGAGGCCGTAGACGTAGCCGACCGTGTCACCCGGGCGGGCGAGCACCTCGTCGAGCCGGACGCCGGACTCCGGCCGGCCTTCGAACACGTGCCGGCGCGTGCCCGACCAGCCCATCGCCAGCTGGAGCGCGCGGTGCAGGTCCCGCAGCGGCAGGTCGGCCGGGACCTCGAGGCGGCGCCACACGGGCGGCGCGATCTCGTCGAGCTGCACGTGCAGGCGGTAGCGGGCTGCGGTGCTCACCGCAGCATCCAAGCAGCGGGTCCGTGGAGGCGCGAGCGTCCGTGCGCGCCGGGCGGCGTGCCGGACGGGCTCAGTCGCCCGCGATGACGCCGGCCGCCCGCAGCCGGGCGAGCGCCGGCTCCAGCGGGACGGCGTGCCGGGTGCCGCGGTGGCCCAACGTCGTCGTCGCGGTGAACACCGAGTCGAGCAGTGCCTCCTCGACGGCGTCCATGGTCGCGGCGAACAGCGGGTCGAGGTGGGCGTCGGCGAGGAGCGGCGCGTCCGGGGCGGCGGTGCTGAACGCGAGCGCGTAGTCGCCGCTGCCGTGGGAGAAGTCGGCGCCGACGTGACCCATGGCGAAGACTGCGCGACGCGCGACGCGGGTCAGGCGGCGGGCGTCGAGCGGGGCGTCGGTGGCGACGACGATCATGCAGGAGTTGCCGTCCTCGACGCCGTTGGCGCTCTCCGCCGCGCGCTCCTCCTCGGCGAGCAGCTCTGCGGCCGGCAGCGGCACGCCGCGCACGGTCAGCGTGCCGCCGAAGTTGCTCTGCACCAGCGCGCCGACCGTGTGCGCTCGCCCGGCGACGTCGACCACGCGCGAGGCCGTGCCGACGCCGCCCTTGTAGCCGAGCGCCGCCGTGCCGGTGCCCGCGCCGACGCTGCCGGTCGCCACCGGCCCGAACGTGGCGCCGTCGAGCGCGGCCAGCACGTGCGCCTCGGTGACGGGGCGGGCGCGAATCTCGGACAGCAGGCCGTCGTTGGTCTCCCCCACCACCGGGTTGAGCGTGCGCACGTCCTCGTGGCCGGGACGGGCGAGCATCCAGGTGGTCAGCGCGTCGGCGGCGCGGAACGCCGAGAGCGTCGCGGTGAGCACGATCGGGGTCTCGATCGCGCCGAGCTCCGCGAGCTGCGTGGCGCCGACGAGCTTGCCGAAGCCGTTGCCGACGAACAGGCCGCACGGCAGGGTGGCGCGCTCGCGGCCGGGCAGGCCGAGGCCGAGCTGGTCGGGCACGACGGCGGTGACGCCCGTGTGGACGCGGTCGCCGTCGTGGACGGTGGTGTGGCCGACGCGGACGCCGGCGACGTCGGTGATCGCGTCGTGCGTGCCGGTCGCCAGCGGGCCGACGAGGATCCCGAGGTGGCGGACGCGGGGGCGGGGCTGGTGGAGGCCGGCGCTCACTCCCCCACCCCACCACGGACCTCGGCGCGCACCCACGCCAGGTAGGCAGGGTTGCCGCCGACCACCGGCGTGCGCACCACCTCGGGCACGTCGTACGGGTGATGCTCGACCAGGAACGCCTCGAGCGCGTTGGCCCGCGCCTGCGTCGTCTTGAGCGTGGCGCGCCACTCGTCGGCCGTCTCGAGGGTGCCCTGCCACCAGTAGGTGCTGGTGATCGGCCCCTCGACCTGGGCGCACGCGGCCAGGCGCGCGGCGACCGCGTCGCGCGCGAGCGCCGTCAGGACGTCGGCGTCGTCCGCGGTGGTGGTGACCTGCACGACATCGTCGAGTGCCATGCGTCCATTGTCGCTGGTCAGTGCCCCGGAACGCCCCCATGTGGGGTTCATCGCGAGCGGGACCCGACACCGCGCCGACTACCCTCATGACCGTGGCAACCTTCTCCGCAGTGACTCGGCAGCACATCCTCAAGGCCCTCGCGGAGTACGACGACCGCGGCAAGGACGCCTTCCTCGGCGTGTACGGGTTCCAGGCCTCGCCGGCCGGCACCCTGGTGCACGAGGACAAGGTCTACGACGCCAAGGCCGTGCTCGGTGTCGCCCACCGGTACGCCACCGGCCGCGTCGCGATGGCCGAGGAGCTGGAGGGCGGCAAGGTCGACCCCGTCGCGATCCTGCGCAAGCACGGCTTCGAGGTCGCCGGCGCGCCGAAGTCGTCCGCCGCGACGCCGAAGCGGGCGCCGCGCACGCCGCGAGCAGCGGCGCCCAAGGCCGCGCCGGCCCGCCGCCCCGCGCCCGAGGACCGGCCGCTCGCGATCTGCCCCACCTGCTTCACGGCGCTGCCCGCCACGGGCGTCTGCGACGAGTGCGCCTGACGCGCTGCGCGTAGCAGCCGGCGACGGTGTCGCGCGGTTGTCGGCGTCCCGGCCTAGTGTCGGCGCCATGAACAACGGGATCTCGTCTCTCGGGAAGCAGCTACCTCGCCCCTCCCGGCAGGTACTTGTCGTCCCGAGAGGAGAGATCCCGTGGTCTTCCGCCGCTTCTATCGCCGCGCCTTCCTGAACAGGCGCGGGCACCATGCCGGCGCCTACGCGCTGGCCGAGATCGACCTGTGTGAGCCGTTCGACGAGTCCGACGGCTCCTACCGCGTCGACGCCGTCTTCACGGTCGCCGACTGCTCCCGTGTGACGACGCTGGACTTCCAGGCGCACGACGCCGCGCAGGCGGCCAACGCGCTGCACAAGGCGCGCCTGCTGCACGCGATGCTCGGCGACTTCGTCGTCGCGCTCGAGACCGCCGTCGCCGAGGCCGGGCTCGACCGTCCGCGCCGCTCGCGGCCGCGTCCCATGGCCCAGCAGCAGGCGACGGACGCGGGCTGAGCACCGCCGTCGGCCGGGCCGGTGCGCGTGGTTGGATGCCGCTCGTGCGTGCGATCGTCTTCGACCAGTTCACCGGCCCGACCGAGGTCCGCGAGGTGCCCGACCCGACCGCCCCGGCCGGCGGCGTCGTCGTGGACGTGCACGCCACCGGCCTGTGCCTCAGCGACTGGCACGCGTGGGCAGGGCACGACGACGGCATCCCCGCCCTCCCCCACGTGCCCGGCCACGAGCTCGCCGGCGTGATCAGCGCTGTCGGCGCCGGCGTCTCGGGCTGGCAGGTCGGCGACCGCGTCACCGTGCCGTTCGTGTGCGGCTGCGGCCGCTGCGAGTGGTGCGCCTCCGGCCAGGCGCAGGTCTGCCCCGACCAGACCCAGCCGGGCTTCACGCACTGGGGCTCCTACGCCGAGCAGGTGGTGCTGCACGCCGCCGACACCAACCTCGTCGCGATCCCCGACGGCGTCTCGTTCGAGACGGCGGCCGCCCTCGGCTGCCGGTTCGCGACCGCCTACCGCGCCGTCGCCGGGCGCGCCCGCGTGCAGCGCGGCGAGTGGGTCGCCGTCGTCGGGGCCGGCGGCGTCGGCCTCTCGGCGACGATGATCGCCGCCGCGCTCGGCGCCCAGGTGATCGCCGTGGACCGGCACGAGGGGGCGCTCGAG
The DNA here is from genome assembly GCF_046535855.1 of Puerhibacterium sp. TATVAM-FAB25. Lineage (NCBI taxonomy): Bacteria > Bacillati > Actinomycetota > Actinomycetes > Micrococcales > Promicromonosporaceae > Puerhibacterium > Puerhibacterium sp. TATVAM-FAB25. Next base: position 20,813 of record NZ_JAXUAK010000020.1, read on the forward strand.
GCCGCCCGCCGCGCCGGCGCGGCGCACACCGTCCTCGCCGACGGGCGCGACGTGCCTGCCGCGATCCACGCCCTCACCGGCGGCGGCGCGCACGTGGCCATCGACGCCGTCGGCTCCGAGCAGACCTCCACCGACGCCGTCCTGAGCCTGCGCCGCCGCGGCCGGCACGTGCAGGTCGGCCTGCTGCTCGGCGACGACGCCCGCCCGCGCCTGCCGATGGGCCGGGTCATCGCCTGGGAGCTCGACCTGCTCGGCTCGCACGGCATGGCCGCCGCCGACTACCCCGAGATGCTGGCCCTCGTCGCCTCCGGCGCGCTGCGCCCGCAGGACCTCGTCGCCCGCGTCGTCGGGCTGGCGGAGGGCGCGGCGCTGCTGCCCGGGCTGCACGACGCGCGCCGGGAGGGCATGACGGTCATCGACCCGCGGCGGTAGCCCGCGTCCACGGTGAGTTCATTCGCCTTGGCTTGCCGGACTACTGGTAGATCTGCCAGCTGAACACGCCGTCCCATGTCTCAACCGTGACCTGCACGGTCCCCGCCGACCCATCTGAGCCGACGACGTCGCACTCAAAGAGGCTTCCCACCGGCGCGATCGGGTCATGGGGACACCGCACGTCGATCTCTTGGCCGTACGACTCGGCGTACGACGTCTCAATCCAGTTCTCGACGTACGGGCCGTCCATCTCTACGCCGCCGAGCGCACCGACGACAGGGGTCGAGACGAAGTACAGGAGCATCGAGACTGCCCACGCGATGGCAGGCACCCAGTTGTGCCGGGTCATCAATGTGCGACGGATGAGATAGAGCGGCACGAGGAGCGCTGCCCCCCACCACAGCCCTCCGTCGAGCCGATATCCGGCGCGCTTGAGGTTCGCCATGTCGCAGGCGATCAGGGTCCAGTTGAGCACGACAGCGACGACGAACGCCGGAGCGCTGCTCGACGAGGCGCCCGACTGCAGGAACGCGATGTCGAGGAATATGAGAATGAGCGGCACGAAGGCGAGAGTCCAGAGCGCCCAGTTCTCGACACGGAGGGCCGGTGTACCGGCAGCGCGACCATGCGGGAACGAGTACGTCGAAGCCTCGCTTGGATATCCCCGCGCTTCCGGAGCCGACCGGACAGGAGGCGACGCCGTGGCTGGACTTACCGCGGCGTGATACTGCCCGCTGTGGATCGCGCGGCCCGCGTCGTCTACCCAGAAGACCCACCCAGGCGGCGCGGGCGGCCAGCTCGGGTCGGGCCGCCATCCTGCCGGAGGGGCCCAGTTCTGCGGCGGCCTCGGCCAACCCGGCGGCGTGTTGAAGCGCAAGCTGTCTCCTGTTCGAAGGGTGAGAGGCGCCGGCGAGTCCACACGGCCACGGATGAGGATTGAAGCAGTACATCGGGGGCACCACAGGCCGATCTCCGATTTTTCACCCTGTGACTGGTTCGCCCCTTTTCCGCTGAAGTACAGGCAAAGTCGAAGGGGCGGCGCTTTCATCCACGCACGGCATGGCCGCCGCCGACTACCCCGAGATGCTGGCCCTCGTCGCCTCCGGCGCGCTGCGCCCGGAGGACCTCGTCCAACGCGTCGTCGGGCTGGCGGAGGGCGCCGCCCTGCTGCCGGGCCTGCACGACGCGCGCCGGGCCGGCATGACGGTCATCGACCCGCGGCGGTAGCCCCGGATTCACCCGGCCGAAAGGGCTGGTCAGGGCTTCTTGCGGCCGCCGCCCGCTGCCACACTGGGCGGCACCAGGCGGTCACGACGACGTGCCGCCGGGCGCACCGCCATCGCTCCCTCGACGGAGAGGCCCCGACGATGACCGCAGCGACTCCTTCCCGGCCCTCGACGCCGCCCGTCCCGTCCGCGGCGCCCGCGCCTCGCCGCTCCGTCGGCCGCCGCATCGGGACGGGCCTGGTTGCCGCGCTGCTCGCGGGCCTCGTCGGCGGGCTCGCCGCCCGGGTCCTCATGCGTCTCGCGAACCTCGTCGTCGGCGGAGAGACCGGGTTCTCCGTCCCCGGGACCGCGATCATCGTCGTGCTCTTCGTGCTCTGCGCGATCCCCGGCGCCCTCACGGTGGCCCTGGGTGCGCGGCGGACCGGCGCGGTGCTGCTCGGGCTGGGCGCGGCGTTCCTTGCCTACCAGTGCGTCCTCGTCGGGGTGCAGGACCTGGGGGCCCACCACCTGACCGGCCCGCAGACGGCCGCCGTCGTCGCCATCGCCCTGGGCTTCGCCGCGGCCGTGGTGGGCGAGGCGCTGCTGGCGTGGCGGTGGGCGACGCGCGTCAGGCGGTGAGCCGGCCGGCACGGGGGCCGGCGCGCCACGGGGCGCCGTCGCGCGGACGCGACGGCGCCCCGGGAGCGCTGCGGTGCTGCGGTGCGGCGGTGCTGCGGGCGGGTGCTACCGCGCCGGGCGCACCACCACGGGGGCGGACTCCCGCCGCTCGGGCTTCTGCCCCTTGAGCTTGCCCGTGACTTCGAGGCGCAGCTCCTCACCGGCGAGCTTGGCGGTCAGCCGGAGCGTCTCGCCGTGCCCGACGACCTTCTTCTTGTCGGTGAGCCACCGGTAGGTCAGGCGGGTGCCCTCGGGCCAGTCCCCCGGCACCGCGGTCACGACCCCGCCGACTCGGGCCTCGCCGGTGATCGACGGTCCCGCCGGCCCGGCGACCTCCTCGGCCGTGAAGGTCCGCACCGCCGAGGTGTCGACGCCGCCGTACGGCCCCGTCGTCACCACGTACCAGCCGTGCTCGCCGGGCTCGACGCCGGACCACGTGGCCGAGACGGTCTCGCCGCTCGGCACGTCGGCGAACGCGGCGATGGTGGCGCCGGTGAGCACCTCGACGCGCAGCGAGTCGGTCGCCAGCGTCTTCGTCGTCGGGGCCAGCCCGAGCGCGGCGTAGGGGATCTCGAACTCCTGCATGCCGGCCGGGTCGTTGACCGAGGGCTCGTCGGAGTCGAAGTCGTCGAGCGACGGCGAGTAGGTGCGCACCACGATCCGGCCGCCCTCGTTGTCGAAGTGCAGCAGGCGCAGGTAGCCCAGCCCGCCCTCGGCGAGGCCCTGGTAGTCGAAGAGCATCGAGTAGACGGTCCGGTCGGCCACGCCGTCGCCCGTGTCGTCGAACTGGTCGGTGCGGGTGTAGGCGTCGTGGTAGTGCCCCGAGCTCACCATCACGACGTTCGGGTTCGGCGCGACGACCTCGTCGAGGATGCGCTGCGGGATGGGTCCGAGCCCGCCCGTGGTCAGCATGTACTCGTGGAGGTTGATCCAGACCTTCCGCTCCGGGTACCGCGCGATGACGTCGTTCATCCAGGCGATCTGCTCGTCGCCCGGCGCCCAGCCCATGGAGAGCATGAGGAAGTCGATGCCGCCGGCGCTGATGAGGTCGTAGTGGCCGCGGTTGTCCTGGATCTGCCCGCCGTACCACGGGTTGTCCTCGAACCGGTGGGCGCCGAAGTACTCGGAGAACTTCCCGTAGTCCGCCGTCGCCTGGCTGACGTCGTGGTTGCCGGCCAGCACGCCGTACGGCAGCCCCGCCTCGTCGAACGCCCGGTAGGCGGCGTCCGCGTTGAGCCACTGGTGCTCCTGGTCGGACTCGTCGACGACGTCGCCGGTGTGCAGCACGTACTGCAGGTTCAGCGCGTCGCGCTGGTCGAGGAAGAACTGGTTGATGTTCCGCTGGTGGCGGTACCAGACCTCGGGGTTGGTGCCGTCGGCCAGGTAGCCCTGGTTCTCGTTGTAGTACTGGGTGTCCGACTCCCAGCCGAACGTGAAGTCGTACTGGTCGCGCGGGGTGGCGTCGGCGTGGAACGGCGTGCTCGCGTCGTCGCGCGAGGACCGGTCGGTGCCGGCGAACCCCTCGGAGTGCTGCACGAGCAGCGTGACCTTGCCGTCCCGCGCGTGCCCGGCCACGGGCACGACGCCGCCGAGCTCGAAGTCGGTGGGCGCGCCGCCGGTGGTGACGTGGCGGTCGACCTCCTCCCAGCGACCCGCCTCGGTGTCGAGCGCGTACAGCAGCACCTTGGCGTCCGCGTTCGCCGAGCCGGACCAGGCGACGCGCACCCGGGCGTCGTCGCCGGCGCCGGCCGGCACGTCCACGGTGAACAGCTGGTAGGGCAGCTCGGCGTCCGAGGACACCTCGGCCGCCACGCCGTCGGTCCCCACCAGCGCGGCCACGTCCCCGCCGCTCAGCGCCGTCGCGCCGTCGCGGTCGGTGCTGGCCGCGACCGTGGTGGTGCCCTCGTAGGCGGCCACCTGCGGGTCCGAGGCGTCGAACGCGTAGCCCTCGCGGAGCTCGACGTCGAGCGCGTCGCCGGTCGCCGAGCGCGGCGTCGCCGACAGCGTGACGTCCCCGGCCGGCACCGTGGCGCCGGCGGCCGGCTCGCCGAGCTCGGTCGCGGGCGTCTCGTCGGGCGTGGTGAACGTGACCGTGCGCGTGGCGGTGCTGCCCAGCGCGTCCTTCGCGGTGAAGGTGACGGTGTGCTCGCCCGCGGGCAGCTCCAGCGACGACGTCGTGTGCGGCAGCGCCACCTCGGCGCCGTCGAGCACGGCGGTCAGCGAGGCCACCCCGGCACCGGCGTCGGACGCCTCCGCGTCCACGGTGATCTCGCCGCGGTAGGTGGCGCCGTCGCTCAGCGGCGTGGTGATCGCCGGGGCGGTGTTGTCGACGACGACGGTGCGCGTGACGGTCGCCGCCTCGGGGCCGGAGCCGGCCGTCGCGGTGACGGTGTGCTCACCGTCGTCCACGGCGGTGGTGTCCCACACGTGCGCGAGGGAGTCGAACGCGTCGTCCGGGATGGCGAAGGTGGCGGTGAAGTACACCTGGTTGGCGTCCGTGAAGCCGATCTTGGTCTCCGGCGCCGGGCACTCGCGAGCCGTCTCCTCCTGCCCCTCGCCGGCGCCGGCGCAGGCGACCGGCCGCAGCACGCGCCCGTCGGGCAGCGCCAGGCGCAGGTTGAGGGCCGAGAAGTCGTCGTTGTTCTCGTCCGGGTCCGGCTGCGGCCAGGCCTTGGTGCCGGCGTAGATGCCGACCGTGAGCTCCTCGCCTCGCACGATCCGCTCGACGGGGATCTCGCTGGTGACCGTCTCGACGCGGGAGTAGAAGCCCTCGTCGAACACGGTGAGCACGTCGTCGCCCAGCCGGACGCCGTTGCGGAAGAACGCGTCGGTGTTCGTCGCCTCGAACGCGAACACGGCGGGCGCCTCGAGCGCCGGGGTGGGCTCGCCCACCGCGCGGCCGTCGACGGCGAGCCGCAGGTCGGCCGGGTCGCCGGCGGTCGTCGCCGCCAGGCGCGTCCGGCCGCCCACGTGCTGGCCGTCGGTGACGTTGAGGCGCACCGGCTCGGGCTCGGCGCTCCGCAGGTCGACGCGGACGGGCCCGAGCGTGGTGGTGCCGCGGCCGTCGGACGCCTTGACGGTGTACTCGACCCACGCCTTGCCGTACAGGTCCACGGCGGGGATCACGTAGCCGTACCGGTCGTCTCCCTCCGCCTGCAGCAGCCGGGTGGTCGGCTCGGCGTCGACGTCGCTGGCCACCGTCAGGGCGACGGTGCGCACCTGGCGGTCGTCGCTGACCTCGAAGGCGAGCGCGAGGTCCTCGGTGTCCCGGGTCTCGCTGCCGCCGGTGTGGTCGGTGATCTCGGGGGCCTGTGTGTCGTCCGGGGTGACCACGAGGCCCGCGGGCACCTGGTCGGGCGACACGGCGCCGGGCGTCGGCGCGCCCGGTCCCACGAGCGTCTGCGCGACGCCCGACTCCCAGCGGTACTGGATCGGCCGGTCGGCCACCGTCTGCGCGTCGTTCATGTAGTCGGCGCGCGAGACGGCGTGCCCGGTGTTGGTCTGCACCTGGATGCCGCGCGGGCCGCCGTTGGCCATGCCGCCCGCGTGGATCTCCACCAGGTCGACGCCGGCGGTGAGGCGGCTGCCGAAGTGGGCGTTGAAGTCGTCGGCGGTGAGCGCGTCGTTGGCGCCGTTCTTCACCCACAGCACCAGCGTTCGGCCCGGCTGGATCACCGGGTCGGCCGGGGTGGCGGGCCACAGCGCGCTGCTGGTGACCACCTGGCTGGCGTCCACGTACAGGTAGCTGATCGTGAAGTCGGCGAACGCCACGGGGGCGTCCGAACCGTTGTAGACCTCGACGAACTCGTAGGCGTCGGCGCCGTCCACGTTCGTGGTGTCCGGCGCCACCTCGGTGACCTGCAGGATCGGTGCGTCCAGGTCCGGGTCCGACGGCGGCAGGGGGCCGTCCGCCGGGGCGCTCGGTGACGGACTCGGCTGCGGCTCGGTGGGCGCGGTCGGCGTCGTGGGTTCCGGCGACGGCGCCGGCGTGGTGGGCTGCGTCGGGGTGGGCTCGGGCTCGGGCTCGGGCAGCGCCACCTGGGCGGGGTCGACGGTGCCGGGCGTGGGATCCTGCTGGCGCCCGACGACGGGCTGCTCGACGCTGCCCGCCTCGAGCGGTGCGCCGAAGGTGACCGGGCGGTCGACGCCCTTGTCCTGGGCGACCCAGCTCACCTGCGCCACGTCGGAGGTGACGCCCTCGACGGTGCGCCGCAGCCACATGGTGGTGCCCGAGTTGTTGAGGCCGTCCTGGCCGGTGAGCCGCACGAGCGTGTAGTCGCCCGGTGCGCCCTGGGCGGCGTAGAAGTCGCGGAACTGCTGCTCGGTGAGCGCGGCGTCGCCGGAGTAGGTGGAGTTGTACGCCCAGAACACCACGGTGCCGTGCGGGGCGAGGGTGGTGCCGGGGTCGAACGCGAGCGTCTTGGGCGTCGAACCGCTGCGGTAGACGATCGAGTAGCCCTCCTCGGCCAGCACGATCGGCGCGTCGGTGGTGTTGTGCACCTCGACGTACTCCCACGCGTCGACGCTCGCACCGGCGGCGTTGGGCCGGTTGGAGGAGTCGACGTTGATCTCGGTGATCAGCAGCGGCGGGAGCGACGTGGCCGGCTCGGCGCCGGCGGGGGCCGCCGCAGCGACCACCGCGCCGGCGAGCAGGCTCGATGCGGTCAGCGCGGCCAGCGCGCGAGGAAGGAGGGCAGGACGTAGCCGAGACATGCGGGAGCCACCTTGGGTCCGTGGACGTTACCGGAGCAGAGGCTGACCGATCCCGGTGAACGGTGGTGGCCGCGAGGGTGAACGCCGCGGGGCGCCGGGCTGTACGCGCCGCTACCGCCCCATCCACCCGCCGTCGACGGCGAGCACCTGGCCGTGCACGTACGCCGCGGCGGGCGAGGCGAGGAACACCACCACGTTGCCGATGTCCTCCGGCGTGCCCCACCGACTGGCGGGGATGCGCGCGGACAGCTGCTCCAGCCGCACGGGGTCGGCCAGCAGCGCCTCGTTCATCTCCGTGGCCATGTAGCCGGGCGCGACGGCGTTGACCCGCACGCCGCGCGCGGCCCACTCGTTGGCCAGCGCCTTGGTCAGCTGCGCGACGCCGCCCTTGGACGCCGCGTACGCCGCGACGTTGAGCCCGCCCTGGAAGCTCAGCAGCGACGCGAGGTTGACGATCGCGCCCTCGCCGCGCTCCAGCATCGGCCGCCCGAACCGCTGCGCGAGCTGGAACACCACCCGCAGGTTGACGTCCAGCACGCGGTCCCACGCCTCCAGCGGGAACTCCGCGGCCGGGTACCGGTCCTGCACGCCGGCGTTGTTGACCAGCACGTCCACGCGGTGGTGGGCCAGCACCTCCTCGGCGGCGGCGTCCACCGCGTCCGCGTCGGCGAGGTCCACCACCACGTGGTCGAGCGTGCGCCCGAGCCGCGCCGCGGCCTCGGCGAGCTCTGCGGGCACCTCGCGCCGGGCCAGCACGACGACGTCGGCTCCGGCCACCAGCAGCGCCTCGGTGATGCCGGCGCCCAGGCCGCGGCCGCCGCCGGTGACGACGGCGGTGCGGCCCGCCAGCGAGAAGGGCCCGCTCATCGCGCCGCCTCCGCCGAACGCACCAGCACCTTGAGGTTGTCCTCGCCCGCCGCGGCCGACTCGAACGCGGCGGCCACGTCGTCGAGCGCGAACTCGGCGACCGGCAACCGGTCGAGGCCGAGGGCGTCGGACGCCACCAGGTCGACGGCCTCGGCGATGTCGTCGTGGGTGTAGACGCGCACCCCGACGAGGGTCTGCTCCTTGAAGCAGATCGACTGCAGGTCCAGCTCGGCGGGCTTCTTGTGCACGCCGACCACCGCGATGCGGCCGAGCACGCGCGTCACCGCGGGCAGCTGCGCCGCGACGGCGGGGTGCCCCGCGGCGTCGAAGGCGACATCCGCACCCTCGCCGCCGGTCAGCGCGGCCAGGTGCTCGGCGGCGGTCACGCCGTCGGGCACGACGTCCAGGCCCAGGCCCTCGACCACCGAGCGGCGCCACGCCCGCGGCTCGGCGACCACGACGCGCGCGGCGCCGGCGTGCCGTGCCACGAGCGCGGTGAGCACGCCGATGGGGCCGCCGCCCAGCACCGCGACGGTGTCCCCGGCCGCGAGCCCGGCCAGGCGCACCGCGTGCACGGCCACGGCGAGCGGCTCGACCAGCGCGGCCAGCCGCGCGGGCACGTGGTCGGGCACCTGGTGCAGCACCGCGGCGGGCAGCGCCACGTACCGGGCCAGCGACCCGGGGGTGTCGATGCCGTAGAGCTTGAGGTCGCGGCACACGTGCGTGGCGCCGGAGCGGCAGGCGCGGCACTCGCCGCAGGAGATCAGCGGCTCGGCCACCACGCGGGCGCCCGCGGGCAGGCCGGTGGTGCCGGCGTCGACGACGCGCCCGACGATCTCGTGCCCGGGCACCAGGCCCGCGGCGGCCCGCGGGTGCGTGCCGTGCAGGATCGACAGGTCGGTGCCGCAGATGCCGGTGTACTCGACCTCGACGAGCGCCCAGCCCGCCGGGACCTCGGGCACCGGCACGTCGCGCACGCCGATCCGGTCGGCGCCCTCCCACACGGCGGCGCGCATCGTGGCGGGCCGGGCCTCGCGCGCGGCGTCCGCCGTCGTCGTGTCCGTGCTCATCGGCTCTCCTCCGTCACCAGGTTCGCCGACCCGCGGCCGGCGATCACGTCCACCGCGTTCTGCACCGTGCGCCGCTTGAGCTCGGCGTACGACTCCTCCGTGTACCAGGCCAGGTGCGGCGTGAGCACCACGTTCTCCAGCCGGGTCAGCGCGTGGTCCTCGGGTACCGGCTCCTCCTCGTGCACGTCGATGCCGGCTGCCCGCAGCCGCCCGGCCTCGAGCGCCGCCACGAGCGCGTCGGTGTCGACGACGCCGCCGCGGCTGGTGTTGACCAGCACCGCGGTGGGCTTGAGCAGCCCGAGCTCCCGCTCCCCCAGCAGGTGGTGGGTGCGCTCGGTCAGCGGGGTGTGCAGGGACAGCACGTCGGCGCGGCCCAGCACCTCCTCGAACGGCGCCAGCGGCACTCCGTGCCACTCGGTCGCGCCCTCGGGCGCCATCACGTCGTACCCGACCACCTCGTAGCCCAGGCCGCGGGCCTTGGCCGCGGTGGCCTGCCCGATCCGGCCCAGGCCGAGCACGCCGAACGTGCTGCCGCGCACCTGGCCGACCGGGCGCACGGCCTCCAGCTCGAACCGCCCGGCGCGCACGCCGCGGTCGAGCCGGGCGATGCCGCGCGAGGCGGTCAGCGCCAGGGCGATCGCGTGGTCGGAGACGGCCTCGGTGCCGTAGTCGGGCACGTTGCACACCGCGACGCCGCGCGCGGCCGCGGCGGCCAGGTCGACGGAGTCGACGCCGACGCCGTAGCGGCTGATCACGCGCACCTGCGGCAGCCCGTCGAGCACCTCGGCGGTGATGTCCGCGTACTGCACCACCAGGCCGTCGGCGTCGGCGGCGACCTCGAGCAGCTCGTCGCGGGTGCGCGCCTGCGCGAGCCGCAGCTCGACGCCCGCGGCGCGGGCGACGGCGACCTCGGCGTCGAATGAGTCGTGGTCGCAGTCGGTGATCACGACGACGGGGGCGCCTGCCGCCCCGGGGACCAGCACCTCGGCGCTCATCGGGCCAGCCACCCTCCGTCGACGGGCAGCACGACGCCGTGCACGTAGTCGGCGGCGGGCGAGGCGAGGAACACCACGGCGTCAGCGACGTCCTGCGGCGTGGCCCAGCGGCCGGCCGGGATGCGGTCGAGGATCGCGGCGCTGCGCTCGTCGTCGGCGCGCAGCGCGGCGGTGTTGTCGGTGGCCACGTAGCCCGGCGCGACGGCGTTGACGTTGACGCCGCCGGCGGCCCACTCGTTGGCCAGCGCCTTGGTCAGCCCGGCGATGCCGTGCTTGGCCGCGGTGTAGCCGGGCACGTTGATGCCGCCCTGGAAGCTCAGCATGGAGGCGGTGTTGACGATCTTGCCGCGGCCGCGGGCCAGCATCGCCCGGCCGACCTCGCGCGAGAGCACCCACTGGGCGCGCAGGTTGATCTCCAGCACGGCGTCGAAGTCGGCGTCGGGGTGCTCGGCGGCCGGCGCGCGGCGGATCGTGCCGCCGTTGTTCACCAGCACGTCCACCTCGCGATCCGTGAGCTCCGCGGCGAGCGCGGCGACGGCGTCGCGGTCGGACAGGTCGCACGCGATCGGCTCGAACCGGCGGCCGGCGGCCTCGACGGCGGCGCGGGCGGCGGAGTCGCCGTCGGGCATCGTGGCCGAGACGCCTACGACGTCGGCACCCGCGCGGGCCAGGGCCTCGGCGATCGCCAGGCCGATGCCGCGGCTGGCGCCGGTGACGACGGCGGTGCGGCCGGCGAGGCCGAACCGCTCGGACAGGTAGGGGTCAGACGTGCGCATGGCGAGGGTCGTTCCTCCGTCGCCGGCGCACGTCGTGGTGCGACCGGCTGGTCAGCGATGTGGGGTGTAGCCGAGCGACCGGGAGATCGCCTCGGCGGTGGCGATGGCGTCGGGCGCCATCGCCACGAGGTCGTCGTGGCTGTGCTCCACCGCGAGGGAGGAGATGCTCACGCCGTACTTGGCGCGGCCGGTGTGGTCGCGCACCGGTGCGGCCACGCAGACCACTCCCGGCGCGTTCTCCCCGTCGTCGAGCGTGAAGCCGCGCTCGCGCGCCTCGCGCAGCTCGGCCAGCAGCGCCTCGACGTCGGTGAGCGTGTACGGCGTGCGGGCCGGCAGCCCGGTGCGCGCCGCGTACCGGCGCACCGCCTCGTCGGACTGGTCGGCGAGGATGCTCTTGCCGATCCCCGAGGAGTGCATGGGGATGGCGTGCCCCACGCGCGAGGGCATCCGGTACGGCTTGTCCGAGTCGGAGCGGATGAGGTAGATGACCTCGTCGCCGTTGGCCGCGCCGACGTGCACCGTGCAGTGCACGCGGCCCACCAGCTCGTCCACGAACGGCTGGGCGATCGCGGAGATGTCGATGTTCTCCAGCGCCCGGCCCGCCAGGGACAGCAGGGTGGGGCCCGGCTGGTAGCGGTGCCCGACGAGCACGAGGAACTTGTGGTCGATGAGCGTGGTGAGGATGCGGTGCGCCGTGGCCTTCGCCAGCCCCGTGGCCGCGACGACGTCGGAGAACCGCTCGTGCCGCAGCGCCGCCTCGAGCACGATCAGCGTCTTCTCGCTGGCGTTCGCCGCCCCGCGCGCCGGCGGGGTCATGCTCGCCGGCGTCGCCGCCGGCTGCGCCGGGCCCATGTCCGTGGCCATTCCGCTCCCACCTCGTGCTCATCCCGGCTGCCCTACCGCATCGCGGTGACGGGGAAGCCGTCCATGTCGTCGAACGTCTGATTCTCCCCGGCCATGGCCCAGACGAACGAGTAGGCGGAGGTTCCCACGCCGGAGTGCACCGACCAGCTCGGCGAGATGACCGCCTCCTTGTCCGCGATCACCAGGTGCCGGGTCTCGTCCGGGCGGCCCATGAGGTGCACCACCCGGGCGTCGGCCGGCAGGTCGAAGTACAGGTAGCACTCCGTGCGCCGGTCGTGGGTGTGCGCCGGCAGGGTGTTCCACATGCTGCCCGGGTGCAGCGTCGTGACGCCCATGACGATCTGGCAGCTCTTGACGCCGTTCTCGTGGATGTACTGGTTGAGCGTGCGGCGGTTGGAGGTGAGCTGGTCACCCAGCTCGCGCACCGTGCCCTCGCCCGGACCCACCAGCGTCGTCGGGTAGGCGGTGTGCGCGGGCGCGCTGAACAGGTAGAACGCTGCGGGCTCCGCCGCGGCGTCGGACGCGAACGCCACGTCGCGCGCGCCGCGGCCCACGTACAGGCACGCGCCGTGGTCCAGCTCGTGCTTCTCGCCGTCGACGACGACCGTGCCGGCCGCACCGACGTTGACCACGCCGAGCTCGCGGTGCTCACAGAAGTACGCGGAGCGGATCTCGTCGTAGGTGGGCAGCGGCAGCGGGTCCGACGTCGGCACCGCGCCGCCCAGCACGACCCGGTCGTGGTGGGTGTAGACGGCGTTGACCTGGCCGGGCACGAACAGGTCGGTGACGAGGAAGCGCTCGCGCAGCTCGTCGGTGGTCATGGTGCGCACGTGCTCGGGGCTGGTGGCGTAGCGCTGTTCCATGGACGCTCCTTCGGGTGGTGGGGGCGGTGGCCCGCGGGGCGGGCGGGGGCGGGCCACCGCGGCCGGTGGCGACTGTGCAGGTGGTGGCCCGTCAGGCGAGGCCGGTCAGCCTCGGCAGCCACATGGTCAGGTCGGGCACGAACACGATGAGGAAGAGCATCGCGATGAGCACCAGGAAGAACGGCATGAGCCACTTGATGACCGGCTCGAGCCGGGACCCGGCGACCTGTGCGCCGACGAACAGGACCGGCGCCGACGGCGGCGAGATCACCGCGATCGACAGGTTGAACACGAGCATGATCCCGAAGTGCACCGGGTCGATGCCGTAGGAGACGGCGATCGGCAGGAAGATCGGCGTGAAGATCAGGATCGCCGGGGTGGCGTCCAGCGGGATGCCGATGATCAGCAGCAGCAGCATCATCAGCAGCAGCACGACGACCTTGTTGTCGGTCCAGCCGAACAGCGACTCGGCCAGCAGCTGCGGCATGCGCGTGAAGCTCATGACCCAGGACATGATCGAGGACACGGCGATCAGGAAGATGACCACCGAGCTGGTGCGGCACGCCTGGTAGAGGATGCCGGGCAGGTCCCTGAGGCCGAAGCCGCGGTAGACCGCCGAGAGGATCAGCGCGTACACCACGGCGATGCACGAGCCCTCGGTGGGCGTGAACCAGCCGGCCACGATGCCGCCGATGACCAGCAGGATCATCGCCAGGCTCGGCAGCGCCTGCACCACGGTGGCGGCCGTCTGGCGCCAGGTGACCTCGCGCCGCACGGTCAGCTCGGGGTGCTTGCGGGCGTAGAGCCACACGACGACGGAGCAGGCCGCGGCCCACAGCAGGCCCGGCACATAGCCGGCCATGAACAGCGCCCCGATGGAGGTGCCGCCGCTGGCCAGCGCGTAGACGATCAGCGTGTTGGACGGCGGGATGAGCATGCCGGCCGGGGCCGAGGCGACGTTGGTCGCGGCGGCGAACGCCCGGTCGTAGCCCTCCTTGCGCTGCATCGGCGCCATCGTGGAGCCGACGGCCGCCGCCGCGGCGACGGCGGAGCCGCTCACCGCGCCGAACAGCACGTTGGCCGCGACGTTGGTCTGCGCCAGCGGGGCGGGTGCCCGGCCGACCACCACCTTGGCCAGGTTGATCAGCCGGGCGGCGATGCCGCCGTTGTTCATGATCACGCCGGCCAGCACGAAGAACGGGATGGCCAGCAGGGCGAACGAGTCCACCCCGCTGAACATGCGCTGGGCCGAGGTGAGCGCGCCGCGCTCGGTGCCGAGCACCAGCAGCATGCTTACCGCGGACGGCAGGCCGATCGAGATGCTGACCGGCGCGCCGACGGCGAGCAGGAACACCATGCCGCCGATGAGGATCGCGGCGATGAGCTCGGGCGAGGTCATACCTCCACCTCCTCCTCGGGGTCGATGTCGGGGATGCCCACCCAGGACGGCATGAGCGTCCTGGCCAGGTGGTACAGCAGGTACAGGCCCATGAGCACGCCGGCCACGGGCACGGCCAGGTAGAGCTGGCCGGCCGTGAGCGGCAGCACGGGGTGGGTCTGGCCCCAGGCCATGGAGGCCTGGTGCCAGCCGCCCCACACCATGACGACCAGCACGAACGCGATCGTGGCGAGGTAGGCCAGGGACTCGGTGACGCGCTGGCCCGCGACGGGCAGCTTGCGCACCAGGAAGTCCATGACGACGTCGGCCTTCTCCCCCGTGGCGATGGAGATGCCGATGAGGCTCAGCCAGATGAAGACGTTCTTGGCCGCCTCCTCGGTCCACACGTTGGGGTTGTCGAGGACGAGCCGGGTGAACACCTGCCACGTGACCAGCACGACGAGCAGCGCGAACAGGGTCACGCAGATCGCCCGCAGGACGCCGTCGAGGACGGCCTTGACTCGGGACATGCCGGGACTCTCTTCAGGGAAGGGCGCGCGTCAGTCCGCGGCCATGATGGCGTCGTAGACCTTGCGCTGGGTGTCGGTGGTGACGAGCTGCTCGTGCAGCGGCAGCACCGCCTCGCGGAACGCGTCGACGTCGACCTCGGTGAAGGTGGCGCCGGCCTCCTCGGCCTCGGCGGTGGCCTTGTCGACCGCCTCGCCGAACAGCGTCAGCTCGGTGTCGACCGAGTCGGCGACCAGGTCCACCAGCGCCTGGCGGGACTCGTCGTCCATCGACTCCAGCACCGTCGGGTTGACGATGAGGAAGTCCGGCATCATCAGGTGCTGGGTCTTGGAGTAGTTCGGGGCGACCTCGTCGTGCGCCATCGAGGAGTAGACGAGCTCGTTGTTCTCGGCGCCGTCGAGCACGCCGGACTGGATGGCGGTGTAGACCTCGCCCTGGTCCATGGGGGTGCCGACGCCGCCCATGAGCTCCATCATCTTGACGTTCGTGTCCGAGCCGATGACGCGGATCTTCTGACCGGCGAGGTCGGCCGGCGTCTTCACGGGGCCGTCGGTGGTGTACACGTTGCGCACGCCGCCGTGATAGGCCGCGAGGACGCCGATGTTGTCGCCCTCGAGCGAGCCGAAGAGCTCGCCGGTGATGCTCTCGTCGTTGAGCACCGTCATCTGCTGCTCGGCCGAGGTGTACAGGTAGGGCAGGTTCACCACGGAGAAGTCGGGGTTGAACGACTCCAGCAGAGAGCCGGCCACCATCGCCATCTCGATGGTGCCGCTCTGGACCTGCTCGATGGTGTCGGCCTGCGCGCCCAGCAGCTCGTCCGGGTAGACCTCGACGGAGTACTTGCCGTCGGTGGCCTCGGAGAGCTTCTCCCCCAGCTCGGTGAGCGCCTGCGCCTGCGGGTGCTCGGCGTTCTGGTTGAACGCGATCTTGAACGTGGTGGCGGCCTCGCCGCCACCGCCGCCGCCATCGCCGCCGGGGGCGGCCTCGCCGCTGCTGCACGCGGCGAGCGTGAGGGCCGAGACGCTGGCCAGCGCCAGCAGGGACAGGGTGCTGCGTCGCTTCATGAGTGACTCCTCGTCGAGTGGCTCTGGGCGGCGGACGTCGTCGTCGGGGTTCGGGCAACGGTGCCGGTGTGTTCCGCCGCACGGACCTTAGTTCCGTCTGGCGGACCTTGTCCAGCGCCTAGCGATTGCTCCCTCGGAACGAGGGTGCCGCTGGCGTCATCGCCGGTCCGCCGCGTCGGTGCGCTACTTTGAGCGCCGTGCCCGCGACGGACGACGCCTTCCGCCCCCTCTCTCATCAGCGCCCTTGCGCTCGCCCCGTGTTCGACGGGGAGGGGATCTGATGGCCGGCAAGCAGGTTCGGCTCTTCCTGGTCGACGGCACGCCCGGTGGGCTGATGACGGCCGAGATCATGAACTGGACCGGTCACGTCCTCCGAGGAAAGCGCGAGAAGCTCGCTGAGATCCGCCGACGTGACGAGGCGAAGCGGACCGGGATTTACATCCTGCTCGGCGAGGACGAGACGGCAGGAGTGCGGTCCGCGTACATCGGGCAGAGCGACGACGTCGCTGGGCGTCTGGCGCAGCACGACGCGAAGAAGCCCTTCTGGGACGAGGTCGTCGTCGTGACGTCCAAGGACACCAACCTGACCAGCGCCCACGTGCGCTACCTCGAGTCACGGCTGATCCGCCTCGCGAAGTCGATCGGCCGCGTGCCCCTAATGAACGGCAACGAGCCGTCCGGTGGCGCGGACCTGCCGGAGGCCGATGCCTCTGACATGGACTACTTCATCGAGCAGCTGCGCATCTTGCTGCCAGTGCTCGGCGTGGACATCTTCCGCGGCCGGGCGCAGCAGCTGTCCGCCAGGCCGACGCCGGCGCCAGCGCCAGCGACTACGCCCACGGCTGCGACGACGTCGAGCGAACTCGGTGACCTCAGCCCGGTGTTCCGTCTGACCAACCGCGCAGGCGTCGACGCGCGCGCTCAGCTGGTCGACGGAGAGTTCACTGTCCTGGCGGGGTCGGTGATCCGTGCGGAGATGCGTGTCTCCAACACCACCAGGACGAACACCCTGCGTCAGTTCGCCGCGCGCAGCGCCATCCACGAGAAGGTCATGACGGATGCGACGCGCGATCCGTCGGGCGCGACGGCGACGCTGAACCACGACGTGGTCTTCACCTCGCCGTCGGCCGCCGCCGCGGTCGTCCAGGGCTACGCGACGGCCAACGGCCGGCGGGACTGGGCTATCGGCGATGGGACGACGTTCGGCGAGTGGGAAACCCGCGGTCTCGGCTGACCCAAACTTGTAGCAGCCTTCGACGTCAGGCGGACGCCGAGGTTTCGAAGTCACCCGTGGCAATGCTGGCCACCCGACTTGATGCGTGTCAGCCTGCGCGTGGCCCAGCACTGGGCTTGAGGCTTCGATCGACTCGTTGGCCAGCGCCTTGCTCAGCCGCGCGACGCCGCCCTTGGACGCGGCGTAGACGCGAAGTTGACTATCGCACCCTCGCCCCCCAGCATCGGCCCGCCGAACCGCTGCACGAGCTGGAACACCACTCGCACGTAGCGCGACTCAGGCACTGGGCGGCACACAGCACCTCTGGGCGTTACGCGTCGACCGCAGGCCCAGCGGCGCACGAGGTAGCCGCGGCGGGCGCACAGATCCTGCTAGGCAGCCTCATCGACCCTGCCGAAGTTGCGGCCTCGAACCTGGCAGATCAGTCTCCAGCCGTCGCGACTCACCAGTTCCCCCGACGCGATCGAGTCGGAGTTGATCGCTGCGACGATCCGCCGATCGGATGCGTTCTTGACGTCCACTACCCGATCCCCTCGAGCATCACTCTTTGACCAGGTTCATGAGGTCGTCGTAGTCGGTGACCACGTTGTACTCGACGTTGTCGGCGTTCTTGGCGTTGAGGGCCTCGAAGAACTTCCGGGCACAGTCGATCTTGACCCCCTCGACCCCACGAAGCTGCAATGTCGAGAGCGAGCCCTTCGTCTCGGCAACGAAGTATATGTGCTTGACCTTGCCGTCGTGGAACGCGATCGCCCAGTCTGGGTTGTAGTCGCCGACCGGGGTCGGAATGAAGAACCCGCGCGGGAGCTTCGCGTAGACCTTGACCTCTTTGCTGACATCGAGCGACTCGACGAACGAGCGTTCGCCGCCCGAGTCGGTAACCACGTAGTCGTAGATGTGCTTCGCGAGCTTCTTGGCCTTGGCGAAGTCTTCCTTCGTCTGGTTGGCCGTGAAGATGCTCGAGTCGAAGCGGTCGTCCAGCGCGTCATAGGTCAGATGCTCGACGATCACCGTGGCCTTCTGCTCGTTCACGATCCGCGCCGTCTCAGTGATGAACTGCTCGGGGTTGAGGCGGAACTTTGCGAACGTCGCCGGTTGCACGGCGCTCAGGATCGCGGCGCAGGTGCGGCGCGTGAGCTGCGTCTTCTCAGCGATCTCGCCGAGCAAGTCGTAGGCCACTGTCGAGCCAGCGGTCACGGCCTCACTCACTATCTCCGTGCTCATTGTCTCGAAGCTTTCGCCGTCAGTGAGTTCGTCGGCCTCGATCCGTTCGAGCTGCTGGCCAGCCGTAACGACGTACTGCATCGCTGCGACCTTGAGCTCCTTGTCAAGCGACTTGACGCACTTGCCGATCAACTCGTCCGAGTCGAACTCGACCTGGTAGACCGCCTTGTGGTTGATCTGGCCCCACAGGTCCTGGAACGCACCGAAGTTGGCGTCGTTAAGCGGGATCTTCTTCGGCTTGCGACCGTCGGTGATCGGGACGTCGAGGTACAGCATGTCTACCAGAGGCCAGAGCCCATCAATCACCGGCGCCAAGAGCGGGTTCGTCGGCGATACGAAAGCCTCGGCCGCCTTAGCGTCTTGGTAGGTCTGCGTCACAGCCCCTGAGTCGTCGATGTAGTCGGCCTTAACAAGGTAGTTATAGAACGCGGTCGCAAGCTGCTCCGCGACGACGGTTTCGACGCCGTCGGCATTGGTAAAGGTCTTGCCTGTGAAGAACTTGACCGACGCCTTCTTCGGGCGGGAAGCCAGAGTCGCCGCGATCTCCTTCTGGAGGCCCTCGACAAACGACGTGTAGGACTCGTCCGTGACGACGGTGAGCTCGTTGATTTCGTGGACCGTCGACGGGTGGTCCTGACGTTCACCGGTGCGATCGACGGAGAGACGCAAGCCGCGGCCGATCTCCTGGCGCCGCGAGACGGTGTTGTCTGAGCGCTTGAGCATGCCCATTACGAACACGTTGGGGTTGTCCCAGCCCTCGCGCAGCGCGGAGTGCGAGAACAGGAACCGCACCGGCTCCTCGGGCGAGAGCAGGCGCTCCTTGTCCTTGAGGATCAGGTCGTAGGCGTCGGTGTCCTTCGACTCGCCCTTCTCGTCGCCCTTTTTGTTGATCGCACCGTCGACCTGGCGCCCGGACCGCTTGTCGATTGAGAAGTAGCCAGCGTGGATATCAGCTGCAGCGTCGCGGCGGAGGTACTCCCGGTAACCAGGCTCTAGGTCCAGTTCTGAGAGCGCCGCCTCGCGGGCGAGCGCGTACTCCTCTTCGAAGATGCGGGCGTACTGGCCCTTGGTGTCCACACGGTCGTAGTCGCGATACTTGGCGACCTCGTCGATGAAGAACAGCGACAGCACCTTGATGCCCCGCGCGAACAGTTCGCGCTCCTTGGACAAGTGCGCGCCGATGACTTCGCGGATCTGGATGCGTCGCTTCGTCTCCTCTGAGACGTCCTGTGTGATCTGGCCTGCGAGGATCAGGTCGCCATTCGACAGTTCGACTACGTCGCGGGTGGCATCGATGTCGACGACCACCAGGTCCTTGTACGCCTCGATGCCGTTCGACAGGGCGTGCAGGTTGGTGCCCTTGTCGACGCGCTTGAGCTGGCGCCTTATCCCACCTGCGGTCTGGACCTCAATCTCTACCCGAGCGCGCGGCAGTGAGCCCTTGGCGACCTCGATCGAGTCGACGTACATGTACGCCGTCGAGCCAGCGAGGCCCTTCACTGTGACCCCGCGTACCGCGATCCGCTTGACGAGCTTCTCGTTGTAGGCGTCGAGGGCGTCGAGGCGGTGCACCTTGTTGTGTTCCACCCGGTGCGTCGCGGAGTAGCGCAGGACCATCAAGGGGTTGAAGCGCGACAGCGACTCTTGCGACCTCGCCGCGCTGATGCGCTGCGGCTCGTCGATGATAAGGATCGGCCGGTTCGCAGCGATGACATCGATCGGTTTGCGAGAACCGAAATCGTCCAGGCCGACCAACTCCTCGACACCACGAGCGTTCACCTTCCGCGTGCCGTAGATGCGACGGTTGTCCGCGCCCGTCGAGTTGAACGCTTGGATGTTGATGATCATCACCTGCACGCCCGCGTCTGACGAGAACCTTTCGAGCTCGTGGAGCTGCGACGAGTTGTAGACGAACGAACGCGGCTTCGTACCGTAGGTCTGCTGGAAGTGCTCGGCGGTGATGTCGAACGACTTCTTGACCCCCTCACGGATCGCGACCGACGGGACGACGACGATGAACTTCGACCAGCCGTAGCGCCGGTTCAACTCCATGATGGTCTTGATGTAGACGTAGGTCTTTCCCGTACCCGTCTCCATTTCGACGTCGAGGTTCGGCACACCTGCGGGCGCCGCGGGCGACTTGGCGAGGGAGGTCGACAGCGGCAGGCTCCGTGCCCGCTGGACGGACTGGATCTGCTCCAGGACTTGCTGCGGAGAGATTACGATCTCACGATTTCGAAGTCCGGAGTCAGCGCGCTCAGGCTCAGCGAGCTTGCTCTGGACACCACCGAGTACGAGCTCGCCCTGTCCGCCAGAAGCGATCGGAACGTACGAGGAGCCATCGGTCGTCGCACGAGGCGCGGCACGTCGGCCAGGATCAATCGTGTACTTCTCGCCGGAGTCCTTCGGCTGGCCAGCGAAGACGTCGACAACTGCGTCGACGGCATCCGTCTGGTACTGCTGAACCTTGAACTGGAGCCGCATCACAGGGCCTTGAGTTCGGTCGACGGCGACAGTTCACGGAAGATCTGTTCGGCGTTGATCCGGTCAGCGTCCGACGCGAACGCGGAGTCGCGGAACACCGCACGCAGCGGCCCCTGCTCCGCGATAGCTCGGACCGCGGTGTCATCGACGAAAGCGTCGAAGCAGGCAATGAGAGTGCCGCCATCGACGACGTGGACGTTATGCCCAGCCAGTTGCTCGCTAGACACGTGGACATCCAGGGTCAGGCCCCAGTTCAAGAGGACTTGGAAGAGGAGGTCGTCCCCGTTGCGATCTTCTTTGGTGGACGAAGCAAGCCCGGCTAGCGCTCCCTGCTCGTACTCGTCAGGAGTCATGGTGACGTCGGTCATGTTCGTTGAGTCGACTCGGAAGACGCGGAACCCTAGGTCGATCGGATCGGAGGCGCTGAGCGTGCCCTCCCGGTCCGATCGGACATCTTGGGCCGCCCATTTGATTCTGTGCCGGGCAAGGTCGGCGATCGTCGCGAAGCCCGCCGCCCTAGCTGCGGAGTCCGCTGCTGTTTGCTCCGGCAACTGAACGGCGATGAACCGGCGCGTGCCACCATCCTCTGCGTTCTGCCGATAGACAGCGTCGGCGGTCGTTCCGGAGCCGGCGAAGAAATCTAGAATGATTGCAGACTTGTCGGACTCGGTTGCGGCTTGAATGAAAGAACGAATATAGTTGACAGGCTTGGGGTAGTCCATCACCCCTTCGCTCCCGAACACTCGCATTGAGTATTCGTATGCGTCTTCATTTGTTGCCGAAGCGGCGACACCGTTGAATACAGACGAGACTCCCTTGAAGTCGTCATCCGACGGAGCCTTGAACGCGCGCGGCTGAAGGTTCATAGTATTGATTATGACTTGACCGCCACGTGCAATCTGGTCATTCAGATACGCCTGACCCCAGACGAAAGGCCCCGTTAACCGAAGCTGGTCGGTAAACACCCCCCCCTGGATGGCTGCGCGCTCAGCGAGTTCAACCCCAGACGAACCCTCGCCGTACGTGCCAGGCTCCAGAACGCCGTCAGGAAGCTTCGTCTGGACATGATTGGCCGGGAACACGAGCGTTGTGCGTGGGTTGGTTCGCTTGACGAGCGGCTGGGACTCGGATGCGTCAGCCTTTCCGCCGAACAGGCGGACTCCCGGTGTCCTTCCGAAGACCACGGCGTACTCGTGCATCGACACCACGCCCTTACTAAGGAAGCTTCCCTTCCTCTTCTTAAGCCACGCGATTGTGCCGAGGAAGCACCGCTCGCCAAAGACTTCGTTGCACATCTTGGTCAGGTTTTCGACTTCATTGTCATCGATCGAGATGACAATGACTCCGTCGTCCCGGAGCAGGTTTCGCGCGAGTTTGAGCCGGGGGTACATCATGCTGAGCCAATCGCTGTGAAAGCGACCGTTCGACTCGGGGTTGGTGAGCAGGCGGGCGCCCGTATCATCGACCTGTCCGGATCGCTCCAGGTACTCGCTGGCAGTCTCGGCGAAGACATCGTTGTATACGAAATCGCTACCAGTGTTATATGGCGGATCAATGTAAATGAGCTTGATCTTGCCGAGGTAGCTCTCCTGGAGGAGCTTCAGGGCGTCGAGGTTGTCGCCCTCGATGAAGATGTTCCTAGTGTTGTCGAACTCGACAGAGTCGCCGTGAACAGGTCGGAGCGTCTTCGCGATCGGCGCGTTTGCCGCGAATGCGCTTGCGCGCTTGCCCGGCCAGTCCAAGCGATACCGCTCCTGCGGACCATCTACGATGTGGTCGGAGAGCTCTTGGCGGAGCGCGTCGAAGTCGATTGCACTGATTGGGTTGCCGTCGGCGTCCAGCGTCTCGGTCACGACGGACGGGAAGAGTTCTGCGACCTTGTCGATGTTGGCCTGGGTGAGGTCAGGCGAGGTCATGCGGAGCTTCTCCATCGATCCCTACTTCGTCGTGTTGAGTTCGTGCAGCTTGGCCAACAGTGCGCGCCGGAGTTCGACCCTGCGGTTGAACTGCCGTTCGGTGCGGATCTTGCGTTCGAGCGCAGCGACCTCGCGCTCGAGTCGGCGCACGTCGGTCAACCTATCGGCGACCTCTGACAGCGACTCGCCGGGACGCGCCGTGACCGGCATGAGCGGCGCGAGGAGCGCCGCGTACAGGGCTGTGAGCGTGATCGCGGTAGGCAACGGTGCGCGGCGGGAGTCGGCCGGCATCCATGCCGTCGAGTAGTAGGAGCCGACCTTCGGGGCGCCCGATCCAATGATCTTGTGCGCCGCAACCATGCGCGTCTCCTCGGTTCGGTTCACCTCAAAGATGATCGGTTGAGGGATCGCGGCGTCGATCGCTGTCAGGACGGAGTCGGTGACGTCATCGGCGCGTGCGTCGAGGACGAGGACCTGGACCTCGAGCATGTCCGGATCGGTGGGCAGACGGAGCGTCGACTCGGCGAGCTTGTACGCCCAGGTGATCCGTTCGACGTCGTCGACGAAACGCTGCTTCACAGCGGCGTTGACGGCTCCGTGGTTGTAGATCGCGTTCTTAGGTACGACACGGCCGAACGCTGCGGCGGTCGGCCACCGGTAGAGGATGCGGGGATCATGCATCGCGGTCGACCACGGCGATGAAGGCGATGAGTTCGAAGTCGTCGAGGCCGGCGATCTGCTGGGTGAGCGCGGTCGTCGGGCCGGCGGAGAAGAGAGAATCGATGTCGCGTTCATCGGTGACATCGATCATCGAGCTGATCGCGTCGGTCAGAAGGCCGGAGTACTTGCCCATCTTCGCCCCCTCCTTCGTGTCTTCGTTGAACCGCGCGACGACGCCGGCGACGGGCTCGTCGAAGGGGCGGCACCCGGCACGCAGAAGGTCGAGAAGACGCTTTGCTTCGGTGTGGTCGGCGATCACCTCGCCGTCGTCAGACAAGTAGACGAGGTAGTGCGGGTGGAGCCGGTTGCCGCGGTTCATCGCTTCGTCGGCCTCGATGTTGTGCAGGGCGAAGATGACGCCCGGAACTAGCCCCTTGCCGGGGTCGGCAGGGACGACGGCGTGCAGGCCCTTGGGCAGTGCCGTCGTGTCGCCGGTGTCGTTCATGTAGCCGAGCAGGTCCATGCGGAAGTCGTTCAAGCCGAGATCAGTGATAGACACACCGGTGCGCACATCCTCAAGTTCGATGACCTCGTCCTGGAGTCGCCGGAGTTGCTCCTTGCGGAACTGGGCGTCGCTGGACTCGTGGGTCAGGACATTGTCGTCGGCAGTGCCGGCGACGTCGGCGATGACCATGCGGTTCTCGACGCGTTCCTTGAGGTTGATGTAGGCGTCGAGGGTGATGTCCGGCCAGAAGTTGACGAGCTGGATCTCGGTGTTGACCGAGCCGATGCGGTCGATGCGGCCGAACCGCTGAATGATCCGGACGGGATTCCAGTGAATGTCGTAGTTAATGAGATAGTCGCAGTCCTGGAGGTTCTGGCCCTCGGAGATGACGTCGGTTCCGACGAGGAGATCCACCTTACTGTCTTGTTTCTCGGCCTCTGGCATCGTCAGGTGGCGTTGCTTGGATCGCGGCGAGAAGAGCGTCATGACCTCCTGGACGTCGTAGCCGCGGCTCCTCGACCTCGCTGGGAGCGTCGTCTTCGCGCCGGCCGCGCCACCCGTGACGAGGGCGGCTTCCATGCCGAGCCCGGCAACTGCAGGGGCAAGGTGCTCGTAGAGGTAGCGGGCGGTGTCGGCGAAGGCCGAGAAGATGAGGACCTTCTTGTTCCCCGGGTTGATCGGGCGGGCCGCCTTGTCGCGGACGATCTGGAGCAGGCGCTGGAGCTTAAGGTCATACTCGGGCCGGATGGCGTTCATCAGGCGCAGCAGCTCGCGGAGCTCGGCGCGGTCCTGACGCAGGTCGCGACTATACGTCTCGATGTCGATATCACGAATGTCGATGGTGATCTTCGCGCCGATGGTCAGCGCCTCGACGTTGGCGTCGTCCTCGTCGTCGGCGTCGAGGTCCATGCAAGCGACGTCGTTCGCGACGTCGTGCGTGATGGAACCCGCCGCGAGGGTGTCCAGCATGCCGATGATGGACTGCTCGATACGGGCGAGGGTGAGGCGGAACGCCTCAACCGAGCTCTCCAGACGCTTGAGGAGGTTCACCGTCATGAGGACCTTGAGGCCCTGCTCGCGGCCGGCCTGGCCAAGGTTCTCCCTGGCGGTCCCGCCCGCAACGTTGTACTTGTCCTCGTACTTGGGCAGCCGTGATGGGAACACGTACGCGAGCGGGGTATAGACCGCGAGATTCAGACGCTGGAGGGCTTCGAGGATCTCGCCGAAGGTCGGGGCGCCGTCGATGTCGGTGATCGGGGTGCGGTATGACAGGGGCTTGCGGCGCTGCGGGAAGGCGCCGATGGCCTTGGTGTCGTAGAACGTCTGAATATGTCGGCGCGACCGTGCGATCGTCACCGCATCCAAGAGCTCGAAGAAGTCGAAGCTGAGCATCTGAAGGATGCGGTCCGTAGTGCGGTCGATCGGCTCGAGCTTCGACCACTCGTTGAAGACGCGCTGGGCATCTCGGAAGACGGCGTCAATCGTCGCCGTCAAGCCGAGGTGCTTCTCGAGGTTCTTGGACTCGCCCTCGTAGGCGAGCTGGAGCTGGTTCTTTAGGTCGTTGAACCGGTTGTTGACTGGCGTCGCGCTCAGCATCAAGACCTTAGTCTTCACGCCCTCGCGGACGACCTGCCGCATCAGCCGCTGGTAGCGCGACTCCTTCTCCTCGGCATAGTCCGCGTTGCGGAAGTTGTGCGACTCGTCGATCACCACCAGGTCGTAGTTGCCCCAGTTGATGCGGTCCAGTCGGAGGCCGAGGCTCTCACCGCCCGTGCGCGAGAGGTCGGTGTGGGCGAGGACGTCGTAGTTGAAGCGGTCCTTCGCGAAGATGTTGGTCGTCAGGTTCGCGTTGTTGGTCCAGTTTTCTGCGAGCTTCTTCGGGCACAGGACCAGGACGGACTTGTTGCGTAGCTCGTAGTACTTGATGACCGCCAGGGCCGTGAACGTCTTTCCCAGGCCGACGCTGTCAGCGAGGATGCAACCGTTGTAGTGCTCGAGCTTGTTGATGATGCCCGTCGCTGCGTCCTTCTGGAAGTCGTACAGCGCGTTCCAGACCGCCGTCTCCTGGTAGCCCGTGCGGTCGTTCGGCAGGACGTCCTCGGTGATTTCATCGAGGAATTCGCTGAAGATGTTGTAGAGGATCAGGAAGTAGATCCGGGCAGGCGCGTTCTCGGCGTACACACCCGCAATCTGGTCATGGACGGCATCGGTGACGTCGCGGAGTTGGTCAGGACTGTTCCACACCTGATCGAAGAGGGCGAGGTAGGTGCTTGTCATCGCGGGCTCGTCGAACCGGTTGACGAGGTTGGAGACCGCATTGCCCCGCTCCAGGCCCAAGTCCGCCGTCGTAAAACCTTGGAGCGGCATGTAGGTGACGTCGTCGTCGACCATCGCGAACTGCTGCATCGGGTTCCCCGTGGCGTTCGCCTTGAAGGTCACCTTCCGGCGTACCCATGCGGCGCACTCTCGAGCAATCGCGCGCTGGGTCATGCGGTTGCGCAAGCGGATCTCGAACTGGGAGCCGTACAGGCTGCCCTCTGCACCTCCGCCCGTGTGCGACGGCGGAATGAAGAACTGGCGGCGCTCCTTGGGTGACGACGCGCCCATAGCCGACGGCGGCGGGAAGGCTGGCTGCGTGAACACGAACTGGAGCTCCTCAAGCTGCTCCAACTCCTTGCGCAAGGCCTCGAAGGCGAAGATCGAGAAGGTCGAGGCGGCGATCCGCAGCTTCGAGCCCGGCGACAGCTCCCCGCGCAGGTCATCGCCGAGAAGGTCGTTGACGTTGTCGATCAGACGCACGGGTCCATCGTGGCCGATGGCTGGGCATTCGACACACCCGTCTGGCGTGCAGGCGTGGGACGTGGTGTGCGGAAGGCGCGGAAATCCGGACCGGCAGGACTAGTGCGTTTGCTTGATTTCACCCCTTCGCGCCGCTCGGCGAACCGTCCGACCTGGTGATGAGGACGACGTCGGCGAGGGCAATCCAGCCGCTTGGCGCGTTTCGGCGAACCTCCGCCCGTATGGGCGGGCGTAGTGCTCGGCTCGACGCCGTCGCTTGCACCTTCTTGGTAGGTCCCCCCAACCACTTGCGCAAGCGGTCCCCATCGCGATGGCCGCATTTGCGACCGCCTCACGGGTTCAACGAGTTGGTCCGACCCCTGACCAGACATGGGATGTGGCTAATCCGGCAGCTGCGGCCCTCGGTGCCACTGATCCTGCCCGCCCCACCGCAAGGAGCCCGGCCGCAGTTCTTCAACGTGGGGGAAGAAGCAACCCGCACGGCTCATGACCGCTTCCCGAGGCTGGGCAACCCCGAAGGCACCGCTCGGACAGACGGTGAACTTTCGGGACGGGCCTCGGGGGGTGCGCCTCGCCGCCGCACCCGAACCGCGTCGACAACCAGCGGCTTTCCTGACGAGCTGCACGGCTCGGTTGGGCGATCGCGGCGAGCATGGATTTGTAGAACTCCATCACGGACTCGTACGACCTGACGACATTCAGGACATGCCCTCGTGCGCTTCGTTACCACAAGGTCAGCCCTCCCCTTGGGTTCGCCGAATCTAGGTCGGGCGCCTCCCCGACGGAGCACGCTGGCGATGCGCCGACTCTAGTAAGAGGAAGGCCGCGCTAGCCGATTCTCAGCTTCATCCCGCGCGTCGGTACGCGCCGCCGTCACACAGCCCGGGGCGGTCGCCACACTCCTGATCGCTCGGGGCCGGCGAGCCGACGTCGGGGCCGCGGGAGGCAGCGCTCGATGCGGTTAGCCGAGTCGTGTGGCTATTGCCGATCTGTGTAGGAGCGGAACGAGCGCCCGCCGCCGCCCCCTGGCCTTCGCACGGCCAAGAGGGTTCAGCAGTAGCTTGCAATTCTTGATCGACTCGTGGCCGCGAGTGGTCTTCGGGTGATCTCTTAGTGGGTGCTGACGCCGCGGCCAGGCACTTGATGAGTTCGGTGGCCTTGGCTCCAGCAGTCACCTACACGCATGTCTGGAAGGCTTTAGCTGTACCCGTGCAGGGGCGCATCCGCCGCCGTGGACGACACCGTACGTACAGATGGGGTCACACGACCCCGCTGACCCCTAGCAGCGACCCGAGCCCGAACGTCACCGCCAGCGCCAGCGCCCCGCCGATCACCACGCGCATCACGGACCGGCGGGGTGCTGACCCGCCGATCCAGGCGGCCGTCCAACCAGCCACGGCGAGCGCGGCCAGCACGGCCACGAACGTCACCGGCACCTTCCACGGCACCGGCACGGCCAGCACGGCGATCAGCGGCAGCACGCCGCCCACGAGGAACGCGATCGCCGAGGCGAACGCGGCGTGCCAGGGGCTGACCACGTCGGCCTCGTCGAGCTCGAGGTCGCCGCGGTCGATGTGCGCCTTCTCGGCGTCGCGCTGGCTGGAGACCGACACGTACTCCCCCAGCGCCATCGAGATCGCGCCGCCGACCAGCGCCGCGAGGCCCGCAGTGAGCAGCGCGGCGTGTGCCGTCGTCGCGCCCGCAACGCCGACTACCACGGCGGCGACGGAGACGATGCCGTCGTTGGCACCGAGCACACCCGCGCGCAGCCAGTTGAGCCGCTGCGCCAGGCTCTCCGGCCGGCCCTCGGCCGGGGCCCCCGCAGCGCCCAGAGCACCATCGAGGACGGCCTGCTCCGTACCGGTCTCAAGAAGCTCACCGTTGCTCATGGCACCAGTGAATGCCGCTTTCTGACGCACCGCCAGCAAGCCTAGGCAAACCTGCGTCGGCGCAGGTCAACCTCACTTTCTCGGCTGACCTGCGCCGATACAAGACTCCCCGCAGAGCAGCCCGCGACAGCACGTCAGGCGCGACCGGCTCAGCCCTGCGAACCGTCCGCCTCCCGGGACAGAGACGACCGCCCATCGGCGTACCCGCGGGCGTACGCCTCGGCGCTGCCCTCGCGGAACAGGTCGTCGGCGCTGGGCCGCACCAGCACCCGCGCGCCGGGACCGTCGCCGTCGGGCCCCTCCCCCGCGAGCACGAACCGCTCCAGCCCGCGCACCACCGCGACCGGCCGGCCGGCGGCCTTGGCGCGCACCAGCTCGGAGGCCGAGGCGATCTCGTCGACCACGGCGGTCACGGTGACGTTTAGGGGCCGGCCGTGGGCGTCGACGCCGCCGCGCAGGTCGTCGACCACCTGCACGCCGGCGGCGCCGATCGCGATGTCCACCAGCCCGTCGCGCCAGGCGCGCCCGGCGGTGTCGGTGACTACGACGCCGAGCCGGTCCAGCCCGAACCGGCGCCGCAGCACCGCGCGGACCGCGCGGGCGGAGGCGTCCGGGTCCTCGGGCAGCAGCAGCACCGTGCCCTCGGGCGTGTTGGACGCGTCTACCCCGGCGGCGGCCATCACCAGCCCGAGCTTGTTCTCCACGATCCGCAGCGGCGGCAGCCCCGGCCGCTCGCGCTGGGCGACCACGCGCACGGTCTCGTCGGTGATCGCCTGCTCGCGGTCGGCGGCGGCCACGACGCGGCCCTCGGCCTTGGAGACCACCTTGGAGGTCACCACGACGACGTCGCCGTCGGCCAGGCCGGCCGGGGCGACGGCGTCGCCGACCAGGGCGGGCAGGTCGTCGCCCGGCCGCACCTCGAGGAACGCCGCCGGGGCCCACACCGACAGCCACGTGCCCGCGGCGGCCCCACCGCCGCCCAGCGAACCGCCGTCGGCCAGCGAACCGCCGTCAACTAGCGAACCGCCCTCAGACACGAACGGCCCGCTCACCGCGCGAGCTTCGGCAGCACCTCGCGGCCGAAGACCTCGATCCACTCCTTCTGGTTCCGCCCCACGTTGTGCAGGTAGATGCGGTCGAAGCCGAGGTCCACGTACTTCTGGATGGCCTCGCGGTGCTTGTCAGGGTCGGACGAGATGACCATGCGGCCCTCGAAGTCCTCCGGGCGCACCAGCTTGGCCATCTGCGCGAAGTCGTGCGGCGAGCGGATGTCGGCCTTGGGGAACTTCATGCCGCCGTTGGGCCACTCGGTCATCGCGTTCTCGAGCGCCTGCTCGTCGGTCTCGGCCCACGACATGTGCACCTGCAGCACCTTGGGCATGCCCTCGGGGTCGCGGCCGGACTCGCGCACGCCCTCGTCGAACTTGCCGAAGAGCATCTCGATCTTCTCCAGCGGCGCGCCCACGGTGATGAGGCCGTCGGCGTGCTTGCCGGCGCGCTTGGCGGTGACCGGGCCGGCGGTGGCCACGAGGATCTCCGGCGCCTGCTCCGGCATCGTCCACAGGCGGGTGGACTCCAGCTTGAAGAACTGCCCGGAGTGCTTGACGTCCTTGCCGTCGATCCCGGACTGGAAGAGCTTCTTGATGACGTCGATGGCCTCGAACATCCGGTTGATGCGCTCGGGCGCCTCGGGCCAGTAGCCGGCGGTGACGTGCTCGTTGAGCGCCTCGCCCGACCCCAGGCCCAGCCAGTGCCGGCCCGGGTACATCGCGGCCAGCGTGGCCGAGGCCTGCGCCACCGTGGCGGGGTGGAAGCGGAAGGACGGGCAGGTGACGCCCGGGCCCAGGTCGCCGCGGGTGCGCTCGCCGAGCGCGGTCAGCACGTTCCAGACGAACGCGGCCTGGCCCTGCTGCGGCACCCAGGGCTGGAAGTGGTCGGCCGCCATGACGCCGGAGAAGCCGTTCTCCTCGGCGTAGGCCGAGTACTCGACCACGTCGGTGGGGTGGAACTGCTCGAGCATCGCGGCATAGCCGATGGTCAGGTCAGATGCAGCCATGCTCAGGAGCCTAGACCCGCACGCCCCCTCGCGACCGCGTCGAGCACCGCCGTCGCCGCCGCGGCGGAGCCGTGCGCCGAGGCGCCCGCGAGGCCCGCTGTCGACAGCGGCTGCGGGCCGTGCCAGGCCACGTGCAGCACGCACGCGTCGTCGCGCTGGTCGGCCCGGGCGTCCACGAGCCGCGCCAGCAGCGCGCCGCCGTCGCCGGGCGCCCGCTCGGCGGCCACCCGCGCGAGCTGGTCCATCCCCTCGGGCAGCGGCCGGTCGCGCCGCTCGATCACGCCGTCGGTGTACAGCAGCACCGTGTCGCCGGGCAGCAGCCGCACCACGCCCTCGGCGCGCGGGCCGCGCAGCGTCGGCACGCCCAGCGGCGCCGACCGCCCGTCCCACAGGTACCCGACCCGCCCGTCGCGCCGCACGAGCAGCGGCGGCAGGTGCCCCGCGCAGGCGTAGGTCAGCGCCCCGGTGGAGGTGTCCAGCTCGGCGTACACGAGCGTCGCCGCGAAGCCCACGCCGCGGCGCCGCACGAACTGGTCGACGAGCCCCAGCGTCGCCCCGGGGCCGAGTCCCGGGGCCGCGAGCGCCTGGGTCGCCGTGCGCAGCTGGCCCATGGCGGTGGCGGCCCGCAGCCCGTGCCCGACGACGTCGCCGACCGCCAGGGCCACGGTCAGGTCGTCGAGCCCGAACGCGTCGTACCAGTCGCCGCCCACCTCCAGCCCGCTGCCGGCGGGCCGGTACTCGGCGTCGACCGCCAGACCGGCGCCGCGCGGCAGGTCCTCGGTGAGCATGGCGTGCTGCAGCTCGTGCGCCACGGACACGCTCCGCTCGTGCAGCAGCGCGCGCTCCAGGGCCACCGCGCCCTGCTGCGCGATGGTGGCCAGGGCGTCCGCGTCCACCGGCGGGTCGCCGGGGCGCCCGTGCGGCGTCACGACCAGCGTGCCGAAGTCGTGGAGGCTGCCGGTGACCGGCACGACGACGCGGCGGCCGGCGCCGGCCACGCCGTCGTCATCGCCGTCGTCGCCGTCGTCGTGGCCGTCGTCGCGCAGCTCGGCCGCCGCCACGGCCGGGTGCCGCTCGACGGCGCGCACCAGCGCGTCGGCGGCCTCCCGCACCCCCGTGGCACGCGACAGCTCCGCCGTCGCCTCCTGCACCCACTGCAGCCGGGCCGCGGCGTGCTCCGCCGTCTCGCGCGCGGCGACGAGCTCCCGCTCGAACCGGGCGCGCTTGCCCGCGGCGAACAGAGCGACGTCGATCACCGGCTCCTGCGCCTCGGCCTGCACCATCGCCGACAGCAGCACGGGCAGCGGCTCCCCCGGCGTGCGCAGCTCGACCGCGACGTCGTCCACCCGCCCCTGCAGCGCCAGCAGGGGCGCCATGTGCGTCTCCCAGTACAGCCGCCCGCCCGCGGTGAGCAGGTCGCTCAGCCGCCGGCCGCTCACGTCGGGCCGCACGCGGGCAGCGGCGGCGTCGGCGTGCGGGGTGGCGGCGGCGTCCACGGGCGCCGCCGGGTCCTGGGTGGCCGCCCCGGGGCGCAGGGACCCCGCGCTCGCCGCGCGCTCCCCGCTGGCCCACGCCCGGAAGGTGCCGTTGGCCTCGAGGATGCGCCCGTCCACGTCGAGGCGCAGCAGCGCCACCGGGCTGTGGGCCCAGGACCGCGCGCGGCCGGCGGGGGTCATGCGGGGACGTGCTCCGGCACGGGCTCGCGCAGGTAGTCGTGCACGGCGGCGACGACGGCGTCGGGGGCGCTCAGGTGCGGGCAGTGGCCGACGGCGTCGAGGAGCGTGAAGCGCGAGACCGGCAGGTGCTCGTGCACGTACCGGCCCACCTCGGGCGGCGCGACGACGTCGTCGCGGCACTGCACCACGAGGCACGGCGTGGGCACGGCCTTGAGGTCCGCGCGGTTGTCGGCCAGGAAGGTGGCGCGGGCGAAGCGCAGCGCGATGTCGGGGTCCATGCGGCAGAACTGCTCGGTGAGCTCCTCGCCGAGCTCGGGGCGGTCGCGGTTGCCCATGATCACCGGCGCCATGAGGGCCGACCAGCCGAGGTAGTTGATCTCCATGGTGCGCAGCAGCTCGTCGATCTCCATGGCGGTGAAGCCGCCGCGGTACCCGTCCTCGTCGATGTACCGCGGGTTGGGGCCCAGCAGCACCAGCCGGGAGAACAGGTCGGGCCGGCGCGCGGCGGCGAGCATGGCGATCGTGGCGCTCACCGAGTGCCCGACGAACACCACGGGGCCGAGCGCGAGCTCGTCAAGCAGGTCGACGACGTCGCTCGCGTAGCCGTCCAGGGTGGCGTGCCGTTGCGGGTCGTACGCCGCGGGGTCGGCGCCGCCCGCGCCGGCGTGGTCGAAGCAGACGACGCGGTGGTCGGCCCCGAGCTGGGGCGCGACGAGGCGCCACATGGTCTGGTCGCATCCGAAGCCGTGGGCGAGCACCACCGGCCGGCCGTCAGGAGCGCCGGACAGCGTGACGTTGTGGCGCTCGCGCAGGGTCACGCTTTCACCGTAGCCCGGCGGCACCGACGCGTCGCGGGCGTGTGCCCGGAGCAGCGGTCAGCCGCGCAGGTCCGCGGTGAACGCCGCGACGATCTCCTGCCGCTCCGCCTGGCCCAGGTAGCCCAGGGTGAACAGGAGCGGGTGCTGGATCGCCTCGTACCGCAGCTCGACGTCCAGGGCGCCCGGCAGCCCGGCCGGGTCGTCGACGTCGTGGTCGGGCACCTGGAGCGCCACCGACCGCAGCGCCGACCGCGGCACGGCCACGGCCTCGATCTCGCCGTCGCGCACCGGGGCCGCGCCGGCCCCGTGCATCCCCGCCACCCGCACGTGCACCACCAGGGCGCTGCCGACGACGAGCAGCTCGCCGCTGACCGTCTTCGCGCCCTGGTCGTGCTGGACGTTCGCGAGGATGCGCTCGGGCGCCTCGCCGCCCAGCGCCGCGTCGATCACCACGGTGGTCTGCTCGATCGGCCGGTACTCGCCCCGCGTCGCGATCTCCACCGCCGTCGCGAGCACCCGGAGCCGCTCCGTCGTCTCGTCCACCTGGCCTCCCCGTCGAACTCGCCGTCGTACCGCTGAGACCCGAACGCTGCCACGAACGCCGGGGCGTCGCCTGCCGTGCGTCGGACGTCACGCCCGTCCTGCTGGGCCCCGGCCTGGCCGGTGGTGCACAGTGCTCGGGTGGAACGCGTGCACGGTGAGCGCAAGGTCCCCGGCGGCAAGCTCGTCGTCGTGGACGCCGGCCTGGAGACCGACTTCGAGATCGACGGCGAGGTGCGCGGCGGCCCGGCGCGGCTGCGCGACGTCGTGCTGTCCGGCGACTTCTTCCTCGAGCCCGACGACGCCCTGCCCCGCCTGACCGCCGTCCTGGAGGACGCCGCCGTCGACGTCCCCTTCGACGCCCTCACCCAGGAGCTCGAGAAGGCCGCCGACGGCGCCGCGCTCATCGGGTTCGCGCCGCGCGACGTCACGCTCGCCGTCATGCGCGCCGTCGGGCGGGCCTCCACCTGGGAGGACCACGCCTTCGAGCTGCTCGACGCCGGCTACCAGGGCCCGCGGATGCAGATGGCGCTCGACGAGGTGCTCGCCCGCCAGGTGGCCGAGGGCCGCCGCCGCCCGACGCTGCGGTTCTGGGACTGGGCGGCCGGGTCGGTGATCATCGGGTCGTTCCAGTCGCTGCGCAACGAGGTGGACCGCGACGCCGCCGACCGGCACGGCCTGGAGGTGGTGCGGCGCATCACCGGCGGCGGCGCGATGTTCGTCGAGCCGGGCAACGCCATCACCTACTCGCTGTACGTGCCCGACACGCTGGTGGCCGGGCAGAGCTTCGCCGCGTCCTACGAGTTCCTCGACCAGTGGGTGCTGCGGGCGCTGCGCACGCTCGGCATCGACGCCACGTACGCCCCGCTCAACGACATCGCCTCGCCGCAGGGCAAGATCGGCGGCGCCGCGCAGAAGCGGCTCGCCGCCGGCGCCGTGCTGCACCACGTGACCATGAGCTACGACATCGACGCGCAGAAGATGCTCGAGGTGCTGCGCATCGGCCGCGAGAAGATGTCGGACAAGGGCACCAAGAGCGCGGCCAAGCGCGTGGACCCGCTGCGCTCGCAGACCGGCATGGCCCGCGAGGAGATCATCGACGCGCTCGTGGCCGAGTTCGAGCGGTCGTACGGCCTGGCGCGCGTGACGCTCGACGACGCCACCCGCGCCGAGGCGCAGGAGCTGGCCGACACCAAGTACGCCGACCCGGAGTGGACCGCGCGGGTGCCGTGACGGTGGCGCGGGTGCCGGTACGCGCCGAGACCTGAGTTGTGGCCGCCTCCGCATGCGTCGAGGCGGCCACAACTCAGGTCTCGGCGAGGTCAGGCCTCGGCGAGGTCAGTCTCGGTGAGGTCAGGTCTCGGCGACGGTGGCCGGCGAGGGGCCTGCCCGGCGGACAGCACGGCGTCGGGCAGGTCCAGGTGGCGGCGCAGCTCCCGCCGGCCCAGGTCGGTCACCGCGACGGCGCGGGTGGTGCCGACGGGGGTGACCCAGCCGGCGTCGAGCGCGTGGCTGCACAGAGCCGCACCCACCGCCCCCGCCAGGTGCGGGCGCCGCTCGGTCCAGTCCAGGCACGGCCGGGCGGCGACCCGGCGCGACCCGGTCGGCACGGCGATGCCGACGTCGTCGAGCCACGCCGCCCCGGCGGCCGTGAGCACGAGCCCGCCCGCCGCGTCGAGCAGCCCCCGGGCGACCATGGCGTCGGTGACGGCGACGCCGAGCGTCCCGGCGAGGTGGTCGTAGCAGGTGCGGGCGTGCGCCAGGGCCCGCTGGCGCCCGGAGGCGGACATCGTGCGGGCCGCCGGCGCCGGGCCGGCCATCGCCGCGAGGCTCTCGATCACGTCGGCCACGTCCGGGCCGGCCAGGCGGACGTAGCGGTGGCGGCCCTGCCGCTCCTCGGCCAGCAACCCTCCGCGCACCAGGAGGTGCAGGTGCTCGCTCGCGGTCGACGGCGCCACCCCCGCGTGGCGGGCCAGCTCCGTCGCGGTCCACGCCCGGCGGTCGAGCAGCGCCAGGCAGAAGGCCGCCCGGGTCCCGTCGGCGAGGAGCCGCGCCACGGACGCGAGGTCGGGCGCCACGTCCGCGTGCGCTGTGCTCATGGGGTCCATTCTCGGCGAGCGACGGTTCGGCCGGCGCCGAAGCGTCCGCGCCCTACGGTGCCGGTCATGACTGCAGCAGCCTCACTCAGCAGCGCGCCCGCGGACATCGCGGGCCAGGTGACCGGCCACGTCACCGACCAGGTCACCGGCCACGTCACCGACCAGGTCACCGGCCACGTCACGGACCACGTCGAGATCGCGCCGAGCATCCTGTACTTCGGCACCCCGGTCGTGCTCCTGTCGACGCAGAACGCCGACGGCTCGGCCAACCTGGCGCCGATCTCGTCCGCGTGGGCGCTGGGCCGGACCGTGGTCATCGGGCTGGGCCGGGACGGGCAGACCGCCGAGAACCTCGCGAGCCGGCCGGAGCTGGTGATCAACCTGCCCGGCCCCGGCCTGTGGCCGGCGGTCGAGCGGCTGGCCCCGCTGACCGGCCGGTTCCCCGTGCCCGAGCGCAAGGCTGCGGGCTGGCGCCACGAGCCGGACAAGTTCGCCGCGGCGGGCCTGACCGCGGTGCCGTCGCGCACCGTCCGCCCGCCCCGCGTGGCCGAGTGCCCGCTGCAGCTTGAGGCGGTGGCCGCGCGCGTGCAGCCGGACGTCACCGGGGAGTTCGTCGTCGTCGAGGCGGCCGTGCGCCGGGTGCACGCCGACCCCCGCATCGTGGTCCCGGGCACCGACCACGTCGACCCGGCCGCGTGGAGCCCGCTGGTCTACTCCTTCCGCCACTACTTCGGGCTCGGCCCGGAACTCGGGCACTCGCACCGCAGCCAGACACC
>NZ_JAXUAK010000021.1:0-48428 GCF_046535855.1 Puerhibacterium sp. TATVAM-FAB25
GAGGCGGCACGCGTGGCAGCCGCGGCGGAACCCTCGGCCGCGCCCTCCGCCCCTGCCGCCGCCGACCCGGCCCCCATGGCCGATCCCGGCCCGGGCGGCCAGCCGAGCGACGCGCAGCCGAGCGACGCGCAGTCGAGCGACGCGCCCAGCGGACAGCCGAGCGATGCGCAGCCGAGCGACGCGCCCAGCGGCCAGCCCGGTGACGAGCCCGGCGAGGAGCGGGGCGACGAGCCGACGGCGACGGGCCCGGCGGCGGAGGGCTCGACGGCGCCGTCCCCGGCCGCCGAGCCGTCGCCGTCGTCGTCCGCTCCGACGGCCACCGGGCCGTCGGACCGGCCGGCCGGGCGGGCCCCGCCCGGCGGTCCGACGGCGACGCCCGGCCCTACGGCCTGAGCCGCCCCCGGTCCCGCACCAGCCCCTGCGCCCGCGCCGCGACCGAGCGCGCGAGCGGGGCGCCGCCGACCAGCGAGCGCGGCAGGACGCCGCGGGGCGCCAGCAGGCACCCGGCGAGGGTGCGGCGGTCGCGGTAGAGCCGCGTGGAGGCCTCGTCCTTGGGGTGGACGCACGAGTCGACGAGGTCGACGTCGTCCGCCCGCAGGAGGTGCTCCTGCTCCATGACGCGGCCGAGGACGCCGGGGCCGAACCGCGCGAACCGTTCGTCGTAGGCGTCCATGAGGCCGCACAGGTGGCGGCCCGCCCGCAGGTTCACCGACATGTAGAGGAGCTCGTCGCCCGCCATGAGGCTGAAGACGTGCAGCGCCCCGCGCTCCCGCAACCGCGCGCCGACCTCGCTGAACCACTCCCACGCGCCGGGGACGACCTGCAGCGCTCCGCCGCCGCGCTCGCTGCGCCCCTTCCAGCCGGCGGCCTCGAGCCGTGCGAAGTCCTCGAGCGCCGCCGGGTCGGCGCCGCGGTCGGAGAACACCAGGGGCCCGTACTCCTCCTCGAGGCGCCGCTGCACCCGGTTGAGGTTGCGGCGCGCGGAGGTGGCCAGCGCCGCGCGCGGGGCCGGGGAGGGGACCGTGGCGTCGAGCACCGCGCGCTCGAACCGGTACCGCTCGACGAGCGGCACGCGCCGGGCGCGGCACGCCGCCTCGAGCGCCGCCCAGAACGGTCCGTGCCGCGGGACGAGCGTGAGCTCGACGAGCCCGGGCAGCCCGCTGCGGCGCGAGCGCAGGTGGTCCACGACGGCCGCCGTCGCGGCCCGGGCCTCGTCGGCGTCCACGAGCGGCACGCACAGCGGGGAGTCCGAGCCCAGGAACGGGCCGGCGGTCGTGGCGAGCGGCAGCGGCGTGCCGCGGAAGCGGGGCACGACGGACAGCGGCACGAGGGCGAGGAGCCGGGTGGCGTCCTCCACCAGCACGAGCCGGACGTCGCGCGCCGCGGGCAGGTGCCGGTGCGCCGTGGCGAGGTACGCCGGGGACAGGAACGGGTTCGGGTCGGCCGCGCGGTCGACGAGGTCGGCCCAGCGGTCGAGGTCGGGCGGGGGAAGGTCGGCGAGCGCCACCGTCCGGGCGCGCAGGGTTGTCGTCATGGTCCGCCTCCTCGCGGGTCGGGCGGGGACGTCACGGTCCACCGCCGGTCGGGTCCAGCACGTCCGCGCCGAGGACCCTGCGCAGGCGCGCGCTCGCGACGCTCCAGTCGTTGGCGCGCGCGTGCGCCGCGCAGGCCGCGCGGGTCCGGTCGAGCAGGGCGGGGTCGTCGGCCAGCGCCTCGAGCGCCGCGGCGACCG
Organism: Puerhibacterium sp. TATVAM-FAB25; assembly: GCF_046535855.1. NCBI lineage: Bacteria > Bacillati > Actinomycetota > Actinomycetes > Micrococcales > Promicromonosporaceae > Puerhibacterium > Puerhibacterium sp. TATVAM-FAB25. The sequence goes on from NZ_JAXUAK010000021.1 coordinate 1,733, forward strand.
CCCCGGCGTCGTCGGGCGGCACGAGCAGGCCGGCGTCGCCGACCGCCTCCGGGAGCCCGCCGACGTCGGACGCGACGACGGCGGCGCCGGCCGCCATGCCCTCGAGCGCCGTGAGCCCGAACGGCTCGGGCCACACCGACGGCACCACCACCACGTCGGCGCGCGCGAGGAGCGCGGGCAGGTCGGTCCGCGCCACGAACGAGGCGAAGCGGACCGTGCCGCGCAGCCCGGCGGCCTGGGCGCGCAGGGCGCGCTCGTAGGGGCTCAGGGGGGCGTCGGCCGCGAAGCCGGGGCGCCCGACGACGGTGACCTCGACGTCGGCCCGGCCGAGGCGGGCGACGGCGTCGAGCAGCACGTGGACGCCCTTGTCGGGGATGACGCGCCCGACGTACGTCACGCGCAGCGCGTCGCCGCGCGGCGGCCGGCGGACCGCGAAGGCCTCGACGTCGACGCCGTTGCGGACGGTGCGCACCCGCGAGCGCAGGTGGCGGGGCAGGCGGGACCGGACGGCCTCGCTGAGGTGGTCGCTCACGCACACGACGACGACGGCGCGCGCGAGGACGCGGCCCGCCTCGGCGGCCGAGTAGGTGCCGAGCAGCTGGTTGTGCGCGTACAGCACCGGTGCGTGCCGGTCGTCGACCAGCGGCACGAGCGCCGGCGCGTTGTGCGCGAGGACGAACGCCGGCTCCCACCCGCGCTGGCCGGCGAGCGCGGCGCCGAGGGCGCGACGGGCGCCGAGGCGCGGCAGGCCGGCGCGCGCGAGCCCCGCGTCCACCCACCGGTCGGCCCGCCGCGGGCGTGCCGCGGCGTACTCGAGCACCTCGGCGCTGGTGTAGCGGTCGGGGTACGTCCCGGCGGCCACGACGACGGCCGGGCGGGGCTCGTGCGGCGGCGTGGCGCGGCTGAGCCCGTCGACGATCGTCGGGACGGCGCTGCCCGTCCGGGGCGAGAAGTGGTCGCCCGGGGTCAGGACGTGCACCATCCGGCGGCTCATGGCGCCCCGGCCACCGCGGCACGGTCGGGAGCGCCGTCGGCGGCCATCTCGGGAGCGCCGTCGAGCCGGCGCGCGGCGTGGTCCCGCCGACGCTCGGCGGCGGCCGCGGGCAGCCCAGCCACGAGACCGCCGAGCTCCGCCGCGATGCCGGCGAGCACGACGGGCGCGGTGACGCGGCGCAGCAGCGGGCGCGGCGACCCGTCGGCCATCCGCGGCCCGAGGCGGGCGCGGACGGCCCAGACGTAGGCGCCCTGGTCGCGCGCGACCGTGCGCGCGAAGCGGCGCAGGATCGGGTCGCGCCAGCCGAAGAGCCGGACGAGCGTGACGACGTGGTCGCGCCGGTGGTGGTACAGCGACCTCAGGTCGGACCGGGTGTCGAGGGCGCCGCACCGGCCGTCGTGGTGCACCACGGCGCGCGGGGCGAAGACCAGGCGGCCGCCGCCGGCGCGCACCCGGAGCGACAGGTCGGTGCCGACCCAGCAGCCCCGGGCGGAGACGCCGCCGGCGGCCGCGAGCGCGGTGCGCCGGAACGACATCGCGGCCCCGTGCAGGTGGTCGACGTCGACCACGCGCCCGGGGTCCGTGCCGAAGCGGTCCGTGAGCCGGCCGTCGGGCAGCAGGCGCCCGACGAGCTCGAGCCCGTCGGCCTCGTCCTGCGGGCCGGCGTCGACGACCCGCCCGCCGACGCCGGCGACGTCCGGGTCGGCGTACGGGGCGACCAGCGCGTCGAGCCACCCGGGGGCGGCGCGGGCGTCGTCGTGGACGAACGCCACGACGTCCCCGCGCAGCTCCGCGAGGCCGGGCGTGCCGCCCGGCCCGGGGCGCACGACGCGGACGTCCGGCAGCGCGCGGCGCAGCCGCTCGCCCGCGCGCCCGTCGTCCGACGCGTCGAGCACCACGACCTCGAGCGGCGCCGTGCCGAGGGACTCGAGGTGGTGGAGGTACGCGCGGACGGCGCGCGGCGGGCCGTGCGTCGCGACGACGAGGCTCACGGTCGGCCGCGCGGCGGGCCGCGCGATGGGCTGGGCGATGGGCTGGGCGGCGGGAGGCGCGGCGGAGGTCACGGCTCGCCTCCCGGCGGCTCGGGGACGCGCACGAGGCGGTACCAGTCGCTGCGGCGCAGGGGCGAGCCGAGGACGGCGGCGCGCGGGCGCCGCGTGCGGCGCTCCCAGCGCTCGTACACGACCGGGCGGGAGTAGTCCTCCGTGTGCCCGGACCAGCCGAACTTCCGCCGCATGACGTCGGGCGAGCGCACCCAGGAGAAGTGCAGCACCGCGGCCTCGGGGTCGACGACCTCGTGCACCGTCGCGTCGTGGGGGTGCGCGGGGTCGGTGTTCCACGGGCCGAGGTCCACGCGGTACAGCGGGACGTCCGCCTGGCGGGCGTGGCGCAGTCGCGTGCCCGCGCGCACCGCGAGGGGGCCGGGGTAGGAGGCGCGGGGGCGCCAGAGCCGGCTGCTCGCCTCGAGGTAGCGGCCGGGCGCGACCCGCGAGTACAGCCAGCGCGAGGGGTAGTCGAGCCCGCCGGCGCCGGCGGCGTCGGCGCGGCGCAGGGCGGCCAGGAAGGCCGGCGGGTCGAGCATGACCTCGTCGGTGTCGAGCTGCAGCACCCAGTCGGCGTCCTGCGACGCCAGGTCGAGCGCGTCCTGCCGCTGCCGGGTCTCGGCGTCGAACGGCTCGTCCCCGAGCCGCACGTAGTCGCCCGGCGCGTGGACGCACCGGCCGTCGACGTCGACCTCCTTGACGAGCGCGAGGCACTCCTCGACGGGCAGGGGCGTGCCGGTCCACGACGTCGACGTCCGGTCGTAGGACAGCACGATCCGGTCGACGTGCGGGTAGTACGCCCGCAGGCTCGCGGCGAGGAAGCTCGGGTCGGCGACCAGGACGTACGCGGTCAGGCGCATCAGATGTAGTCCGCGAACTCGCGCTCGTTCTTCTGGAAGACGAGCGTGCCGGCGAGGAAGATCAGCGGCGCGGCGACGGCGAGGGCGACGACCTGCCACGTCACGGGCGTGTCCGTGCCGAGCAGCGACCACCGGAACGCCTCGAGGAACCAGGTGACCGGGTTGATGTCGAACAGCCACCGCAGGCCCTGCGGCACCTCCGACAGGGCGTAGGCGACCGGGCTCGCGTACAGCAGGATCTGCGTGAGCCACGGCAGCACGTACTGCACGTCGCGGTACTTGACCATGTACGCGGCGGCGGCGAGCCCGAGCCCGGTGCCGACCAGCAGGATGAGCAACACCCACACCGGCAGCAGCAGCACGGGCCAGCCGGGGTTGATGCCGTAGACGAACAGCAGCGCCACGGCCAGCACGAGCGCGACGAGGAAGTCGACGACGACGGACGCGAGGCTCGAGACCGGCACGAGCAGCCGCGGGAAGAAGACCTTCTGGACCAGCGCCTGGTTGCCGACCATCGAGCTCGACGCGCGCCCGAGCGAGCCGTTGAAGAGGTTCCACGCCAGCATGCCGGCGAGCGAGAACAGGAAGTACGGCGTCGCGCCGCTCGACATGTCGGCGATCTGCCCGAACACGATCGTGAAGATGCCCGCGCTGACGAGCGGCTGGGCGATCACCCACGTGATGCCGAAGAACGTCTGGCGGTAGCGCACGATGATGTCGCGCTGGGCCAGGCGCACGGCGACCTCGCGCGCGCCCCACAGCGCCCGCCAGGCCGGCAGGTTGAGGCGCCCCGGCGGCGTGATGACGGTGCGCTCGACGGGGTGCGCGGGCTGGTGCTGGGCGGCGTGCTGGGCGGTGCTGGGCGCGGCGTCCACGTCAGGCCCCCTCGTAGTGGAAGTCGGCGAAGACCAGGCCCTTGTCCGTGCTCGAGGACTCGGCGTACTCCGGGTACGGCAGGTCGGGCAGCACCTCGAACCGCCAGGCGCCCTCCCACGCGTCGAGCACGCCGGACTGGCAGGCGTACAGGTCGACCGTGTACTGGCCCGGCTTGAGCCACAGGTCGCGGATCACGAGCCGGCCCTTCTGGTGCTGGTCGGGGTCGAACCACCTGCCCACCAGCCGGCTGTCGCACTGCGCGATCACGGCGCCCTGGTCGTTGTTGACGTGCGCGGACACGAAGTACGTCCCCACCAGGTCCTTGCTCGGCGGCACCTCGAAGTCGACGACGACGTCCTGCGACGAGCGCAGGAACTCGTCCTCCATCTGCACCGACGAGAACCGGACGTCGCCGGTGCCGGGGCGCCGGGCGGGGTCCGACTGCGCCGCGGCGAAGCTCTCGAAGCTCTCCCGGTAGGCCTGGAGGGTGCCGTCCACGGTGCCGGCGTACCGCAGCCGCCCGCGGTCGAGCAGGATCGCCGAGGAGCACAGGGCCTGGACGGTCTGCAGCTGGTGGCTGACGTACAGCACGGTGCGGCCGCCCTGGGCGGCCTCGCGCATCTTGGCGATCGAGCGGCGCTGGAACTCCGCGTCGCCCACGGCGAGCACCTCGTCGATCGCGAGGATCTCCGTGTCGAGGTGCGCCGCGACCGAGAACGCCAGCCGCACGTACATGCCCGAGGAGTAGCGCTTGACCGGCGTCGCGAGGAACTTCTCGATCCCGGAGAACTCGACGATCTCGTCGTAGCGCCGCCGGATCTCCTTGCGCGTCATGCCCAGGATCGCGCCGTTGAGGTAGATGTTCTCCCGCCCCGTCAGCTCCGGGTGGAACCCGGTCCCGACCTCGAGCAGCGACCCGATGCGGCCGTCGAGCTCGATGCGGCCCCGGCTGGGGGCGGTCACGCGGGTGAGGATCTTCAGGAGCGTCGACTTGCCCGCCCCGTTGCGGCCGACGATCCCCAGGGCCTCGCCCTGGGGCACGTCGAAGGTGATGTCGTCGAGCGCGTCGAAGTCCGTGGTGCGCGCCCTGCCGGTGGAGCGCAGCCACTGGATCGCGGCGCTCGCGGCGGTGGACGGGCGCTCGCCGGTGGCGCCGAGCCGGTAGGTCTTGCCGAGCCCGGCGACGCGGATCGCGTGATCTGTGATCGCTGCCACATCGGGAACATAACCGCCACCGCGCGCGACCGGACCGGGCGGGCGGGGTGAACGCGGGGTGAATCCGGCCCTGACGCAGCGGACCGGGTGAACTTCGCGCCGCCCCGGCGGGACGGCGGCGCGCGCCCGTAGCATCGACGACGTCCGGCCCGGCGGAGTCAGGGGCGACGATGGTGACGAACGACAGCACCACGGCCGGGCAGGGCGCGCGCCGGCCGTCCCGGCGACGCACGGTCGCGGTCTCGGCCGTCGCCGTCCTCCTCGTGCTGGTGGTGGTGGGCCTGGTCGCGTGGCCGGGCGGCCGCCCGGGGAGCCCGGCGGACCGCCAGGGCGGCCCCGCGCTGCCGTCGGTGGCGCCGGTCTCCGCGCCGGGCGCGGTGCCGGTCTGCGGGTTCCCCGTGCTCGACGCCGTCACCGAGGACGGGGTGGAGGAGGCCGACCTCGACGGCGTGCGCACGGTCGTGGACGACGTCGTGACCGTGCCGGGCACCGAGCCGGTGACCTTCCGGCTGGCGGGCGGCGGCGCGTTCGTGCTCGAGCGCGAGGACGCGACCTACACCGTGTCCCGGTACGACCTGCGCACCGGCGAGCGGACCGCCACGACGGCGATCGAGCTGGCGGCCGACGAGGGCACCGAGACGTTCAGCACGGACTTCCTCGAGGTCGACGACGACGGCGCCGCCTACCTGCTCGACACGCTCGCGGGGCGGCGCGACCTGCTCAAGGTCGCCCCCGACGGCGCGGTGGTGTGGCGCACGGCGATCCCGGCAGGGCCCGCCACCACCGGCGACCTGCTGGACCTGTACGGGCTCGTGCGGTGGCCGGACGCGGCGGGCGGCGGCGAGGTCGTCGGCGTCCAGGAGGGCGGCGCGCTGCTGCACCGCGTGACCGCGGACGGCGAGCTGCTCGACCCGGCCGAGCTGCCCGGCGCCGTCGTCGGCCAGCTCCCGGACGGGCAGGTGGTCGTCGCGGGCGACGAGCAGGACGGCGACGTGCGCCGCGTCGACCTGCGCGCGGTCGACGCCGCCGGGCGCACGAGCCTGCACCTCGGGGCGTCCTGGGAGCGCGGGCTGCCGTTCGCCGTCCCGCGCCCGACGTGGACCGAGCCGTCCGGTGTCTCGACCGCCCCCGACGGCGACGGCGTCCTCGTGGCCGAGCCCGGCGTCGGGTTCCGCTGGTTCGGCGAGGACGGCGTCTTCCGCGGGGTGTGGCCCGACTCGCGCACCGACGTCGACCAGCCGTTCGCGCTGTGGGACGGCACGCCCGTGCTGCGCGCCGACACCGACCCGCGGGCGCCCTACTACGTGCTGACCCACGGCGACGACGGCGGCTACGCGCTGACCGAGGTCTCGGCCGAGCGGATGGCGTTCCAGCTCACCGCGACGAAGCCGTACAGCGCGGCGAACGAGCCGCTGCTCAGCGGGCTCGGCCTCGGCGCCGGGCTCCTGGTCGACCGGCCGTACGGCGTGTTCCCGGCCGGGACCGAGCCGCGCGTGCGCGCCGCGTTCGACGACGCGTGGGCGCCCTGGGCGGACACCTACCGGCTGCGCTACCAGGTGCGCGGCGACCCGCGCGTGCCGGACCCCGTCGTGGGCGAGGAGACGCTGGTCGACCTGCCGCCCCGCGGCGGGGAGGTCCCCCTCGAGCTGCCCGCCGCGCGGCCCGGCGTCTACGAGGTCGACGCCGCGCTGGTGCGGGCCGACACCGGGGAGGCCGTCTCGGGCACCTGCCTGCGCTACACCGTCGGCGCGGCGGGCAGCGGGCTCGACCCCGCGGCGCTCGCCGACGGCGCGGACTGGGGCGGCGCGGCCCCGGTGCGCGGGGTCCAGCTCGCCGACCAGCTGGGCGTCGGCAGCCACCGCACGCAGCTCGACTTCGGCGCGATCGTCCCCGACCCGACCGCGGAGCCCGACCCCGCCGCGCTCGTGTGGGACTCCCTGCCCGCCCGGGCGCCCGCGGAGGGCGAGGAGGTGCCGCAGGAGGGCGCGGACCCGTTCGCCGAGCTGGTCGCGGCCGCTCGGCTGGCCGAGCGGACCGGCGTGCTGCTCGTGCTGCAGGTCGGCTCGGGCGGCGAGGCGGAGAAGGCCGCCGTCGAGGCCGGCACGTGGGAGGGCTGGGTGCGGGCGATCGCCGCCGCGGTGCACGAGCGCGCCCCGTCCCTGCGGCACTGGCAGCCCTGGAACGAGCCCAACAACACCGGCTACGGCGACCCCGCCGCCTACGAGCGGGAGGTGGGTGCGCCCTTCGCGCGCGCGGTCCGCGCGGCCGTGCCGGACGTCGTCGTGATCGGCGGCAACACGCTGGGGATCATGCCGGACTGGTGGGCCGGCCTGGTCGAGGCCGGCGGCTGCGAGTCGCTCGACGTGGTGGGCATCCACCCGTACACGGGGATGAACCGCTCCTGGGAGGAGGAGGGCTTCTCCCTCGACGGCGCCGAGCTCGACCAGCTGCGCGAGGCGCTCGCCCCGTGCGGGGACGTCCCGGTGTGGGACACCGAGTCGGGCTGGTGGTCGGACGGCGTCGCCAACCTGCGCGCCACGGCGTGGGACGTGGCTCGCAAGCTGCTGTGGTACCGCGTCGAGGGCATCGGGGAGTGGACGTACTTCTTCTCCGAGGGCGGGTTCGGCGAGGCGGGCGTGTCCTGGTCCCTGGTGCAGTACGGCGACTACGTCAAGCCCGCCGGCGCGGTGTTCGCGGCCACGGCGCCGTTCCTCGACGGGTTCGAGCGCTTCGCGACCGTCGACGACGGCGCGCCGGGCGTGCACGCCGTGCGCGCCCGGGCGCGCGACGGGCGCGAGCTGCTCGCGGTGTGGTCGGAGGACCTCGCGGTGCCGGTGCGGGTCGCCGCGGCCGGGGACCGGGCGGTGCAGGTGCTGCGGCGCGACCCCTACGGCGCCGAGGGCACGCTCGAGGTCCCGGCGGGCGGGGCGCAGGTCGACCTCAGCGGCGCCCCGCTCTTCCTCGTGGCGCCGCCGGGCACGGACCTCGGGGTCGCGCCGGTCGAGGAGCTCGGCGAGGACGTGCTCCAGGGCCGCCCGGCCACGGCCACCTCCACCCACGAGGAGGCGAGCCCGCCGGAGGTCGTCACGACCGGCACGTTCGCGGTGCGCGACCCGTGGCGCTCGGGCCGCCTCGACGACGGCGCGGTGGACGAGGCGCCGGCCGTCGAGGTCGCGACGGCGGGGCCGGTGGTGATCGACCGCGTCGCCGTCGCCACGGCGGGCATCCGCTGCTGCGCGTCGGGGCTGCGCGACTACACCGTCTCGGTGCGGACGCCCGAGGGGCGCTGGCTCGACGTCGCCGAGGTCCGCGACCAGTTCTGGGAGCGGGTGGCGCTCGTGCGGTTCGAGCCCGTCGAGGTCACCGCCGTCCGCGTCTCGGTCCCGATGACGACCGAGCGGGGGGTGCCCGTCCTCGCCGCGAACTACACCGGCGTCCTCGGCGGCCTGCACCCCGACTACATCCCGCTGACGACCGAGAGCGACTGGATCGCGACCGTCAGCGCGGTCCGGGCGTGGGCGTCGCAGGGCTCCGGGTGAAACCGCGCCCGGCGGGGCCCGACGGCGGGTGAATCGGCCGCGCGGCCCGGTCCGGACGCCCCCGGGCGTGCCTATCCTCGGGCACGGCCGAGACCGGGCACGGTCTGCCGACGCAGCGAGGAAGCGGGGTCGCCGTGGCGTACGACGCGAGGGCCGTGGCCTTCTACCTGCCCCAGTTCCACCCCATCCCGGAGAACGACGAGTGGTGGGGACCGGGGTTCACCGAGTGGACGAACACGGCGAAGGCGCGCCCGCTGTTCCCCGGGCACCGGCAGCCGGACCTGCCGGCCGACCTCGGCTTCTACGACCTGCGGCTGCCCGAGGCGCGCGCGGCGCAGGCCGAGCTGGCGCTGGAGCACGGGGTCGAGGCGTTCGCCTACTGGCACTACTGGTTCGGCCACGGCCGGCGGATCCTGGAGCGACCCTTCGCCGAGGTGCTGGCCCTGGGCGAGCCCAAGATCTCGTTCTGCCTCGCGTGGGCCAACCAGACGTGGAGCGGCATCTGGCACGGCGACGCCGACAAGGTGCTGGTGCAGCAGCACTACCCGGGTCCCGAGGACCACGTGGCCCACTTCCAGGCGGTGCTGCCGGCGTTCCGCGACCCGCGGTACCTGCGGGTGGACGACAAGCCGGTGTTCTACGTCTTCCGCCCCGAGGAGCTGCCCGACGCCGCGCAGTTCGTCGACCTGTGGCAGGACCTGGCGCGGCGCGCCGGGCTGCCGGGGCTGTACCTCGTCGCGGAGATGAGCGACCTGCTGGGCGCGGGCGTGAAGTACGACCGCGTCGAGGCGGACGGGTTCGACGCCGGCGTGTACATGCGCCTGCCGGCGCGCACGACGCCGGCCGACGTGCTGCGCATGCGGGCGGGCCGCAAGCTCGCGCGCTGGCCGGAGCGGTACCCGTACGCGCAGGACTGGGCCGCCACCGCCCGCACCGGCCCCGCGATCCAGCCGTGCGTCTACCCGAACTGGGACAACTCGCCGCGCTCGGGCCGCCGCGGCGTCGTCGTGACCGGGTCGGAGCCCCGGCTCTTCGAGCAGCACGTGCGCCAGGCGGTCGCCACGCTGGCCGACCGCCCGGCGCAGGAGCGGCTGCTGTGGGTCAAGTCGTGGAACGAGTGGGCGGAGGGCAACCACCTCGAGCCCGACCTGCGCCACGGCCACGGCTGGCTGGAGGCGCTGCGGGAGGGTCTCGGTGGCTGAGGCGCCCGCGGGCGGGGCCCCGCTGCGGATCGCGATGATCTCCTACTACCTGCCGAGCGCCAGCAAGATGGGCATCGGCTACCAGGTGCACGCGCTGGCGGAGGAGCTGGTGCGGCGCGGCCACCACGTGGACGTCCTCAGCGAGTGCCCGCCCGTCGACGGCGCGTCGTACGGCCACCGCCACGTCCCGCTGCGCGGCCCGCTGCGCACCTTCCGCTTCGCCCTGGCGCTGCGCCGCCTCGACCTGAGCGGCTACGACGTGCTGCACGCGCACGGCGACGACTACTGGTTGTGGCGCCGGCGGGTGCGCCGGCACGTCCGGACGCTGCACGGGTCGTGCTTCGAGGAGGCCCGGCGCATCCGCGGCGTCAAGGAGAAGGCCCGCATGGTGCTGCTCGGCCTGTCCGAGGTGCTCGCCAGCGTCGTGGCCGACCGGACCGTCGTCGTCTCGCCCATGACCCGGCGCTGGTACCCGTGGGTGCGCGGCGTCGTGCCCAACGGCGTCGACACGCGCCGCTTCGCCCCGGACGACGCGCCGCGGGCGGACCACCCCGTCGTGCTCTTCGTCGGCGCGTGGAAGGGTCGCAAGCGGGGCGACGTCCTCGCGCGGCAGTTCGTGCGGGACGTGCGCCCGGCGCTGCCCGACGCCGAGCTGTGGATGGTCTCGCGGGACGTGCCCGAGGGCGCGGGCGACGGCGTCGTCGAGCTGGGCGCGCTGAGCGACGACGAGCTCGTCGAGGCCTACCGTCGCGCCTGGGTGTTCTGCCTGCCGTCGGACTACGAGGGATTCGGCATCCCGTACGTCGAGGCGATGGCGAGCGGGGCGCCGGTCGTCTCGACGCCGAACGTCGGCGCCCGGTACGTCAGCGAGGACGGCCGCAGCGCGCGGCTCGTGCCGCTCGAGGACGTCGGGACGGCGCTGCGCGACCTGCTCCAGGACGGCGACGCCCGCGCGGCGCTCGCGAAGCTGGGCCTCGAGCGCGCGGCGGCGTTCGACCTGCGCCGCGTCGTGGACGCCTACGAGGAGCTGTACCGGTCCTGACGGCGCCGGCCGCCCTGGCGGTCGGGCGGCAGCACCCGCGCCGCGGCGGCCGCCGCGCAGGCGAGCGCGGCGACGAGCAGGACCGACCCGACCACGTCGCTGGGGCGGTGGGCGTGCCCGACGACCGACGCCCCGGCGGCCAGGGCGACGGCCACGGCACCGCCGGCGGCGACGAGGCCACGTCCCGCCCACGGCCACAGGACTGCGACGGCGGCCGCGAGGGCCGCGGCGAGCGCGACGTGGCCGGACGGGAACGTGTTCTCGAGGTAGCCGTGCTCGCCCAGGTACGGGCGGTCGAGCCACGACTCGCGCAGGGCCCGGGCGAGGGGGAGCGCGGCGCCCACCAGGACGGCGGACGCGAGCAGCGCCCGCCGGCGCCCGCGCCGCAAGGCGCCGAGCGCCACGGCGAGGTAGGCCCCCAGCAGCACGGCGGGCAGCCCGACGCGCAGCGCCGACGCCGGCCGCTCGAGCACGGCGTTCGCCGCCTGCGCGCGGGCGAACAGCGCGACGTCCGCGGCCTGCCCGACCGCGGTGCGCACCGCCCCCAGGTACAGGACCGCCAGCGCGACGAGGCAGCACGCGCCGGCCACGGCGAGCGCGACGGCGGACCACCGGCCGGGCCGCGCGCCGCGCGCGACCCGGCCGGTCGGGTCCCTGCGCGGCCCGTCCGCCATGCCCGCTCCGTCCGCCCGCTCCGTCCGCCCGCTCCGTCCGCCCGCTCCGTCCGCCTGCTCCCGCGAGGCCGGCGGACCCCCGCCCGCCATCCTCGCCGGGCGGAGGCGCGCGACGGAACGCCACGACGGGGGGACCTGCGCCGCGGCGGGGTGAATTCGGCGCCCTGCGCCTCGTCGGGGGCGGCGCGTAACCTGGTGGGGCAGTCCCGGACCCCCCACCCAGGAGGATCTCCGGGCTCGTCGTCGTGCGCGAGAACGATCGAAGGATCCCCGTGAACCTCACCGGCCTCATCCCCGCCCTGCTCACCGACCCCGGCGCGGCCGCCGCGGTGGAGCACGTCCCGGCGCGCGGCTTCGTCGACGTCGTCGGCCCGCAGGGGGCGCGCCCGCCCCTGCTGGTCGCCGCCTCCGCCAGGCGCCCGCTCGTCGTCGTCACCGCCACGGGCCGGCAGGCCGACGAGACCGCGGCAAGCATCCGGGCCTACCTGCCGGACGAGCGGGCGGACGACGTCGCGGTGCTCCCGGCGTGGGAGACCCTGCCGCACGAGCGGCTCAGCCCCCGCGCCGACACGGTGGCCAAGCGCATCGCCGTGTTCCGCCGCCTGGCGCACCCCGCCGCCGAGCCGGGCCCGACCGGCCCGATCCGGGTGCTGGTCATGCCGGTGCGCGCGCTGCTGCAGCCGGTCGTCGCGGGCCTGGGCGACCTGGTGCCGGTCGAGCTGCACCTGGGCGATACGGCCGACCTCACCGACGTCGCCGAGCGGCTGACCGCCGCGGCGTACTCCCGCGTCGACATGGTGGAGCGCCGCGGCGAGTTCGCCGTGCGCGGCGGCATCCTCGACGTCTTCCCGCCCACCGAGGACCACCCGCTGCGCGTGGAGTTCTGGGGCGACGAGGTCACCGAGATCCGCTGGTTCGCCGTGGCCGACCAGCGCTCGCTCGAGGTCGCCGAGCACGGCCTGTGGGCCCCGCCGTGCCGCGAGATCCTGCTCACCGACGAGGTGCGCGCCAGGGCCGGCGAGCTGGTGGAGCGGCTGCCGGGCGCCGTGGAGATGCTCGACAAGCTGGCCGCCGGCGTGGCCGTGGAGGGCATGGAGTCGCTCGCCCCGGTGCTGGTGGACCGCATGGTGCCCGTGCTCGACCTGGTGCCCGAGGACGCGCTGCTGGTCGTCGACGAGCCCGAGCGGGTGCGCCGCCGTGCCCACGACCTCGTGGCCACCACGGAGGAGTTCCTCGCCGCCGCCTGGACCGGCGCGGTCGCCGGCGGCAAGGCGCCGATCGACCTGTCCGCCGCGTCGTTCTCCACGTTCGCCGACCTGCGCGAGGTCGCGGCCCGGCGCGGGCTGGGCTGGTGGACGCTGTCGGCGTTCGGCCAGGACGCCGAGCTCGGCGACGGCGCCGCCGCGGGCGCCGACGGGGCGGGCGTCGACGCCGACGGCGCCACGACCTACACGGTCGGCGCCCGCGACGTCGAGTCCTACCGCGGCGACATGCAGCGGGCCCTCGACGACGTGCGCGACCTGCAGAAGGCCGGCTGGCGGCTGGTGCTGACCACCGAGGGCCCCGGCCCGGCCAAGCGCATGGTCGAGCAGCTCATGGCGGCCGACACCGCCGCCCGGCTGGTCGCGCGGATGGACGAGGAGCCGGACGGCGGCGTCGTGCTGGTCACCCCCGCGCTGGTCGGCAAGGGGTTCGTCGCGCCCGAGCTGCGGCTGGCCGTGTTCTCCGAGTCCGACCTCACCGGCCGCGCCGGCACCACCACGCGCGACATGCGCAAGATGCCCAGCCGCCGGCGCAACGTCGTCGACCCGCTGCAGCTCAAGGCGGGCGACTTCGTGGTGCACGAGCAGCACGGCGTCGGCCGGTTCGTGGAGATGGTGCAGCGCACCCTCGGCGCCGGCGCGAACGCCGCCACCCGCGAGTACCTGGTCATCGAGTACGCCTCGAGCAAGCGCGGCCAGCCGGGCGACCGGCTGTTCGTGCCGATGGACCAGCTCGACCAGGTCACCAAGTACACCGGCGGCGAGGCGCCCAGCCTCAACAAGATGGGCGGCGCCGACTGGAAGAACACCAAGGCCAAGGCGCGCAAGCACGTGCGCCAGATCGCCGGCGAGCTCATCCGCCTGTACTCCGCGCGCATGGCGACCCAGGGCCACGCCTTCGGCCCCGACACCCCGTGGCAGCGCGAGCTCGAGGACGCCTTCGCCTACGTCGAGACGCCCGACCAGCTCTCCACCATCGACGAGGTCAAGGCCGACATGGAGAAGTCGGTGCCGATGGACCGCCTCGTGTGCGGCGACGTCGGCTACGGCAAGACCGAGATCGCCATCCGCGCCGCGTTCAAGGCCGTGCAGGACGGCAAGCAGGTCGCCGTGCTGGTGCCCACCACCCTGCTGGTGCAGCAGCACTTCGACACGTTCTCTGAGCGCTACGCCGGGTTCCCCGTGACGGTGCGGGCGCTGAGCCGGTTCCAGACGGAGAAGGAGTCCGCCGAGACCATCGAGGGCCTCGCGAAGGGCACTGTCGACGTCGTCATCGGCACCCACCGCCTCATCACCGGCGGGGTGCGGTTCAAGGACCTCGGCCTGGTGATCATCGACGAGGAGCAGCGCTTCGGCGTCGAGCACAAGGAGACGCTCAAGCAGCTGCGCACCAACGTGGACGTGCTGGCCATGTCCGCCACCCCGATCCCGCGCACGCTGGAGATGGCGGTCACCGGCATCCGCGAGATGTCGACGCTGCAGACCCCGCCGGAGGAGCGCCACCCGGTGCTGACCTACGTGGGGCCGTACGAGGAGAAGCAGATCGCCGCCGCGGTGCGCCGCGAGCTGCTGCGCGAGGGGCAGGTCTTCTACGTCCACAACAAGGTCGAGACCATCCAGCGCACCGCCTCGCGCCTGCAGGAGCTGGTGCCCGAGGCCCGCGTCGGCGTGGCCCACGGCAAGATGAGCGAGCACCAGCTCGACCAGGTGATCCGCGCCTTCTGGGAGAAGGAGCTCGACGTCCTGGTGTGCACCACGATCATCGAGACCGGCCTGGACATCTCCAACGCCAACACCCTCGTCCTCGAGCGCGCCGACATGCTCGGCCTGTCCCAGCTGCACCAGCTGCGCGGGCGCGTGGGCCGCGGCCGCGAGCGGGCGTACGCCTACTTCCTCTACCCGCCGGAGCGGCCGCTGACCGAGACGGCGCACGACCGCCTCGCCACGATGGCGGCCCACACCGACCTCGGCGCGGGCATGCAGATCGCCATGAAGGACCTCGAGATCCGCGGTGCCGGCAACCTGCTGGGCGGCGAGCAGTCCGGCCACATCGCCGGGGTCGGGTTCGACCTGTACGTGCGCATGGTCGGCGAGGCCGTCCAGGCGTTCCGCGGGGAGAAGGAGGAGGAGCAGCCCGAGGTCACCGTCGAGCTGCCCGTGGACGCCCACCTGCCGGAGTCCTACATCGCCACCGAGCGCCTGCGCCTCGAGGCCTACAAGAAGATCGCCGCCGCACAGGACGCCGCGGCGCTGGCCGAGGTCCGCGCCGAGCTCGTCGACCGGTACGGGCAGCTGCCCGACGTCGCGAGCGCGCTCTTCGACGTCGCCGACTTCCGCAACCACGCCCGCGAGGCCGGGGTCACGGACGTCACGGCGCAGGGCAAGTACGTGCGGTTCGCGCCGGTGGACCTGCCCGAGTCGGCGCAGCTGCGCCTGCGCCGGCTGTACCCGGGCACCGTCCAGAAGCCCGCGATCCGGGCGGTCCTCGTGCCGTTCCCGACGACGGCGCGGATCGGTGGCCGCCCGCTGCGCGGCGCCGAGGTGCTGGCGTGGGCGCGCCAGCTCATCGACGCGGTGGTGCTGGGCGACGTGTCGGCCGCCGCGTCGGCCGGGACGCAGGCGGCCGCCGCCGGGCGACGCTGACGGGAGCCGTCACCCGCGGGCGATGACACGGGCGCCGCACCGGCACGCCGCCGTCAGCGCGCGGCGCGGGGCCGCCCCCGCGCCGGCGCGCTGGCCGCGTGCGCGGGCGGCGCCGTGCCGGCGTCCGGCGCGGCCTCGCGCCGCAGGACCAGCTCGTGGACCGTCTCGTCCGTGTGGCTGGTCGTCGCGATGCGGGTGGTGCGGAACCCGAGGCAGTCCAGGGCGTTGAGCGCGTCGGCCCAGCGCGCCTCGTCGGGCGGCAGGCCGTGGCTGGTGCGCCGCAGCATGCTCGTGTACTCGGCCTGCACCTCGGGCCGGCCGATGACCTGCACGCCCTGCGGCACACCGTCGCGGATGACGTGCCGCACCCTGACGAGCTCATGAGCGTCCATGCCCGACAGGATCGGCCGCGGCCCGGGCGCTCGCACGGGCACCGTCCGGGCACCGTCCGGGGACCGTCCGGCCACATCCGGTGGCACGCCACGGCGCGGCGGGGCTTGGCGCCGGGGGCGGCGGCACGCAGGATGAGGAGGGGCGCGCGCCCCGGGTGCCCCGCGAGGCGCCCGGGTCCCGGCGCCCGACGACCGGGCGGGCTGGGGGTGCGGCGGACGGGATGAGCGAGCGCGACCTCTTCGACGAGACGACGGAGTCGGTCCTGACGGCCGGCGAGCACCCGCCCGTGGGCCGGTACCGGCTCGACCTCGGCACGGGGCGCTGGGCGTGGTCGGCCGAGATCTACGCGATGTACGGGTTCCAGCCGGGGGAGGTCGTCCCCACCGCGGAGCTCATGCTCTCGCACGCCCACCCCGAGGACCTGGCCCAGGTCGACGCGGTGCTGCGCCGCGCGGCCACGACCGGCGAGCCGTTCAGCGCCGTCCACCGCGTCTACGACGCCCAGCGGCGGCTCCACCTGGTGGTCGTGACCGGCCAGACCCGTCGCGGCCCCGAGGGCGAGGCCGCGACGGAGGTCGCCGGCTACTTCATCGACATGACGGACGTCCACCGCCGGGCCGCGCAGCGGGAGGCGTCCCGGGCGATCCAGGCGTCGGCGGAGCACCGCGGCACGATCGAGCAGGCCAAGGGCATGCTCATGGTGGTCCACGGCATCGACGCCGACGACGCCTTCGGCCACCTCCGGCTCGCCTCCAACCGGCTCAACGTGCCGGTCCGCGAGCTGGCCGACCGCCTGCTGCGCCGGTTCAGCGGCCCCGGGCGCCCGGGCGTGCCCACCGCCGCGGAGGTCGACGCCTACCTGGCCGAGCCGTCGCCGGAGCGGCCCGGGTCCGACGCCGCCCTGGCCTGAGCCGTCGCTCGACCCTCTCCGGGCGTCAGACCTCGCTGACCCGCCCGCCGGCGATCCGCAGGCGCCGCTGCGCCCGCCGCGCCACCACGGAGTCGTGGGTCACCATGACGACCGTCAGGCCCTCCTTCCACAGCCCCTCGAGCAGCTCGACGATCTCGTCGCGCGTCGCCTCGTCGAGGTTGCCGGTCGGCTCGTCGGCCAGCAGCACCGACGGCTCCTTGACCAGCGCGCGGGCGATGGCCACGCGCTGCTGCTGGCCGCCGGACAGCTCGCTCGGCAGGTGCCCGGTGCGCTCGCCGAGCCCCACCTGCTCGAGCGCGGTGCGTGCCCGGGCGGCACGATCGTCCGCGGCGACGCCCGCCGGCACGAGCGCCGTCTCGACGTTCTCCTGCGCCGTCAGGGTGGGGATGAGGTTGAAGCCCTGGAACACGAACCCGATGCGCTCGGCGCGCACCCGGGTCAGCGCGGCGTCGTCCATCGTGGCGATGTCGTCGCCGGCCAGGCGTACGAAGCCCGACGTCGGCCGGTCCAGGCCGCCGAGCATCTGCAGCAGCGTGGACTTGCCGCCGCCGGTGGGGCCCTGGATCGCGACGAGCTCGCCGTCGCCGATCTCCAGGTCCACGTCCTGCAGGGCCTGCACGGTGCGGCCCTTGGCCGCGTAGGTCTTGGTCAGTCCCGCGATCTGGTACATGGTCGGGTCCTTCGGGGGAGAGGTCGGGGGGAGAGGTCGGGAGGTGGGTCGGGAGCGGCCGGGAGGGCCGGTCGGAGGTCAGGCCAGGGAGCGGAGGGCCTCGGCGGGGCGCAGGCGGGCGGCGCGCGAGCCGCCCACGACGCCGGCCAGCAGGCCGCCGAGCAGCGCCAGGCCGACGGCTGCGGCGACGACCCACGGGGTCACCGAGGCGTGCAGGACGACGTCCACCGCCGAGGCCGCGGCGTCGTCGAGCCCGCCGCCCCCACCGAACGGGCCGCCCGGCGCGGCGCCCTGCACCGCGGTGCCGGTGCCCCCGGCCGCCGCTCCGGCGCCCGGGCCGCCGAGCTGGAGGCCGCCGCCCGACGAGCCGCTGAGCGTGATGCCCGCGAGGTTGATCGCCAGGACGGCGACGGCGCCGAGCGCGAGACCCGCGACGCCGCCGACCAGGCTCTGCACCACGGCCTCGCCGGCGACCTGCCCGACGACGCGGCGGCGCCGCCAACCGATCGCCTTGAGCGTGCCGAGCTCGCGGGTGCGGCGGTTGACGCCGGAGACGGTGAAGAGCACCGCGAGGCCGAAGGCGGCCAGGAGGACGACCGCCGACAGCCAGGTGCCGAGGTTGCCCACGAGGCTCGAGGCGGTCGAGAGCGAGCCGGTGACGTCGCCGGCGAGGTCGGACTGGGTGCTGACGCTCGCGTCCGGCAGCGCGGACCCGATCGCGGCGGCGACGGCCTCGACGTCCGTGGCGGAGTCGACGGACACGTAGACGTCGGTCACCTGGTCCGCGAGGCCGGACAGCGTCTGGGCGAGCGCGAGCGGGACGTAGACGTCCGAGGCCGTCGCGACGTCGTCGCCGGTGGTGGAGGCGACGGTGCCGACGACCTCGAGGTCGGTGCCGGCGACGGTCAGCGTGTCGCCCACGGCGAGGTCGCCATGCGCGGCGTACTGCGCGTCGAGCACGGCGACGCGCGCTTCCGCGTCGGCGGCCTCGAGGCCGCGCCCCTCCGCGACCTCGACCGTGGTGAGCGGGCCGACGGCGTCGGCCGCCGGGTCGACCCCCGTGACGGTGAAGCTGCTGACGTCGAACGAGCCGCCGCCGAAGCCGCGGCCCTCGCCGGACGTCGCGCCGTCGGTGGGCGGCGCGGCCTGCGCGCCGTCGGTGCCGTCGGTGCCGTCGCTGGCGTCGCTGCCCTCCAGCGGCGCCTGCGGCAGCTCGCCGGAGAACGAGGTGTTCTCGAGCGACAGGGTGGCCGTCGCGGAGGCCACGTGGTCGAGGCCGGTGATGGTCGCCAGGGTGTCGGCCGCGAACGACGCCGTCCCGCGCTGGACGCTCAGCCGGTCCTGGGACAGCTGGGTGGCGCCGTCGTCGTCCGTGCTGCCCTGGTCCTCGCCGAAGTCGAAGCGGCCGCCGCCGGCGCCGGGCTCGGCCGTCTGCGTGACGGTGACGTCGGTGCCGACGCCGTAGACGGACTCCAGCACGGAGGCCTGGGCGTCGCGCACGCCGGCGGACACCGACGAGACGACGATGACGAGGGCGATCGCGACGGCCAGGCCGACGGCGACGACGGCGGTCTGCTTGCGTCGGTGGCGCAGCTCGCGCCGGAGGTAGGTCATGAACACGGCGTGCTCCCGGGGTGCAGGGGACGGCCCGGTGGCCGTCCGGCGAGGACGGACCGGACGGTAGGGCCGTGACCTGGGGCGACGGTGCCAGGTCGCTGGCAGGACCCTGGGACCGTGCGTGGTCACCGTGACGCCCGGGGACCCCGACGCCGTAGGCTGAGTGCGACCCACACCGATCATCAGAAGGAGCACCCGTGGCTAGCATCGAAGCCGTCGGCGCACGCGAGATCCTGGACTCGCGCGGCAACCCCACCGTCGAGGTCGAGATCGTGCTCGACGACGGGACGTTCGCCCGCGCCGCCGTCCCCTCCGGCGCCTCGACCGGTGCGTTCGAGGCCGTCGAGCGCCGTGACGGCGACAAGGGCCGCTACCTGGGCAAGGGCGTCGAGGGCGCGGTGAACGCCGTCATCGACGAGATCGCCCCGGAGCTCATCGGCTACGACGCCGAGGAGCAGCGGATCATCGACCAGACCCTCATCGACCTCGACGGCACGCCCAACAAGGGCAAGCTCGGCGCGAACGCCATCCTCGGCGTCTCGCTCGCCGTCGCGAAGGCCGCCGCGAAGTCGGCCGGCCTGGACCTGTACCGCTACGTCGGCGGCCCGAACGCCCACGTGCTGCCGGTGCCGATGATGAACATCCTCAACGGCGGGTCGCACGCGGACTCCAACGTCGACATCCAGGAGTTCATGGTCGCCCCGATCGGCGCCTCCACCTTCAAGGAGGCCCTGCGCACCGGCACCGAGGTCTACCACGCGCTGAAGTCGGTGCTGAAGGCCCAGGGGCTGTCCACGGGCCTCGGCGACGAGGGCGGCTTCGCCCCGAACCTCACGAGCAACCGCGCCGCGCTCGACCTCATCCTCTCCGCCATCGAGAAGGCCGGCTTCACGCCGGGCACCGACGTCGCGCTCGCGCTCGACGTCGCGGCGACGGAGTTCTTCTCCGACGGCGCCTACCAGTGGGAGGGCGGCGCCAAGTCGAGCGACGAGATGATCGCGTTCTACGAGCAGCTCGTGGCCGACTACCCGCTCGTCTCCATCGAGGACCCGCTGTCCGAGGACGAGTGGGACGCCTGGTCGGCGCTCGTCGGCCGCGTCGGCGACAAGGTCCAGCTCGTGGGCGACGACCTGTTCGTCACCAACCCGGAGCGCCTCGCCAAGGGCATCGAGCTGCGGTCGGCGAACGCCCTGCTGGTCAAGCTCAACCAGATCGGCACGCTCACCGAGACGCTCGACGCCGTCGAGCTGGCGCAGCGCAACGGCTTCACCACCATGACGTCGCACCGCTCGGGCGAGACCGAGGACACCACGATCGCGGACCTGTCGGTGGCCACCAACGCCGGCCAGATCAAGACCGGTGCCCCGGCCCGCGGCGAGCGCATCAACAAGTACAACCAGCTGCTGCGCATCGAGGAGGCCCTCGACGACGCCGGCCGCTACGCGGGCCGCTCGGCCTTCCCGCGCTTCCAGGGCTGACGCCCCGGAGCCCGCACCCGGCCGGTGCGGGAGGCGCTCCCGACGGCGCCCGGTCGCTCCTGCGGCCGGGCGCCGTCGCGCGTCCCGGCCCGTGCGTGCCGCCCGTCGTGCCAGCACGGGCGCACGCCCTGGCCTGCGCCGGTGCTGACGGACGGTGCACGGCCGCCCGGTTCGCCCGGACTGTGAAGGTTCTGCGGCGGGGTGGGTGAAGACACGTCGCCGCGCCGACGCCGCTGCGGGCGGGCGACCGGCGCGCTGGGCACAATCGACGACGTGCCCACCCGTCGTCCCACCCCGCCGCCTGCGCGTCGCCCGGCGTCCCGCCCCTCGTCGCGCGCGGCGGGCGCCCGGGGCACGGGCGCCCGCGGGGGGTCGGGACGGCCGCGGACGACGGCGCACGGCTCGGTGCCGGCGGCGGCCGCGGCGCCCGCCCCGCGCGGCGCCGCCGGGCGCGCGTCCCGGTCGATGCCCGAGGTGCTCACGGTGCGGCTCATCGTGCTCGCCGTCGTCGTGATGATCGCGGCGGTGCTGCTCGTGCCCACGGTGCGCGCGTGGGTGCAGCAGACCTCGGAGACCAACGCGCTGCGCGCCGAGCTCGCCGCGCACGAGGCGGAGCGCGACGCCCTGGACCGCGAGCTGGCCCGCTGGGACGACGAGTCCTACGTCGTCGGGCAGGCCCGCGACCGGCTGAGCTTCGTCATGCCGGGGGACCACGTGTGGCGCGTGCTGGACGCCGACAGCGTGGTGGAGGACGTCGACCCGGTCACCGGCAAGCCGGTGACCGACGGCGTCGTCGGCACCGACGGCGACTCGGACCGGCCCTGGTTCACGACGCTGTGGGAGTCGGTGCAGGTCGCCGACGGCCCGACGCCGGCGGCGTCGACGCAGTCGTCCACGCGGCCGTCCACGGCGCCCTCGACGGCGCTCTCGACGGCGCCCTCTCCGTCGACCGGCGCGTCGTCCTCGGCGAGCCCCGCGCCGTCGGACGGCTGACGCTCCCGCCGGGCCGGCTGCCGGGCCACCGCTGCCGCACCGCCGCGGGCGGCGGTCCGCGGCCACCGGCCGCCTACGGGACAATGGGGACGTGAGCCACCCCGTCCCCGCCGACCCCACCGACGTCACGCCCGCCGACCTCGAGGTCCTCGCCGAGCAGCTCGGCCGCGAGCCGCGCGGCGTCGTGGGCATCGCCGCGCGCTGCGTGTGCGGCCGCCCCCTCGTGGCGCGCACCGTGCCGCGGCTGCCCGACGGCACGCCGTTCCCCACCACGTACTACCTGACGCACCCGGGCGCCGTCGCGGCGGCCTCGACGCTCGAGGCGAACGGCGTGATGAAGGAGATGACGGCGCGCCTCGAGGAGGACGCCGAGCTCGCCGCCGCGTACGCCCGGGCCCACGCGTCCTACCTCGCCGACCGCGCGGAGCTGGGCCAGGTCGAGGAGATCGACGGCATCTCGGCCGGCGGCATGCCCACCCGCGTCAAGTGCCTGCACGTGCTCATGGCGCACGCGCTGGCCCGCCCGGGCGTCAACCCGCTGGGCGAGGAGGCCCTCGAGCTGGCCGCGCCGACGTGGCGCCGGGACCGCTGCACGTGCTGACCGGCTGCCGCCGTCGGCGCCGGGTGAGAGGGTGGTCCGCGTGACCGAGCCCGCCACCCTGCAGCACCCCGCCGACCCCGCGAAGGGCGGCCGCCGCGTCGCCGCCGTCGACTGCGGCACGAACTCGATCCGCCTCCTGGTGGCCGACGTGGCTGACGACGGCACGCTGCGGGAGGTCGACCGCCGCACCACCATCGTGCGGCTCGGCCAGGGCGTGGACCGCACGGGCGAGCTGCACCCCGAGGCGCTGGAGCGCACCTTCGCGGCGACGCGCGAGTACGCGGAGGCCGTCCGGGCCACGGGGGCGCAGGAGGTCCGGTTCGTCGCCACCTCCGCCACGCGCGACGCGCGCAACCGCGAGGCGTTCGTCGCCGGGATCGTCGACGCGCTCGGGGTCGCGCCGGAGGTCGTCTCCGGCGACGAGGAGGCCGAGCTGTCCTTCCGCGGAGCCACCGGCGCCGTGTCCGCGGCGCACGCCGGGCCGTTCCTCGTGGTCGACCTCGGCGGCGGGTCGACCGAGCTGGTGCTGGGCACCGAGGCGCCCGAGGCGGCGGTGTCGATGGACGTCGGCTCCGTGCGCCTCACGGAGCGCCACCTGCGCAGCGACCCGCCCACCGAGGCGGAGGTCGCCGCCGCGCGCGCCGACGTGCGCGAGGCGCTCGACGCCGCGGCCGCGGTGGTGCCGCTCGGCCGCACGACGACGCTGGTCGGCCTCGCCGGCTCGGTCACGTCCGTGACCGCGTTCGCCCTGGACCTGCCGAGCTACCAGCGCGAGCGGGTCGACGGCGCGCAGCTGACCGTCGAGCAGGTGCTCGAGGCCTGCGACCGGCTGCTGCACATGACGCGCGAGGAGCGCCTCGCGCTCGGGTTCATGCACCCCGGCCGCGCCGACGTGATCGGCGCCGGGGCGCTCGTGTGGGGCGAGGTGGTCGCCCGCGTGCGCGACGAGGTCGCCGCCCAGGGCGGTGCGCTCACCGGCGTCGTGACGAGCGAGCACGACATCCTCGACGGGATCGCCCTCTCCGTCGCCTGACGGCGTCCTCGCGCGTCCTCACCCAGGCCTCCGCACACCCCGGTACGCCGACGGCGTGTCGGGGCGTGCCCGCGACCGCTAGTACGCATCGCGCGGGTACGGCTACGACGTCGTGCGCCGCCTGCGGGCGCAGGGGCTGCACGACGTCGGCGACGCCTCGGTGTACGGCACGCTGCGCCGGCTGTACGCGGCCGGCGCGCTGACCAGCTACGTCCAGCCCTCGATCGAGGGCCCGCACCGCAAGTACTACGGCATCACCCCGCACGGACGGGCGATGCTCGCGACCCGGCGCAAGGAGTGGCAGGAGTGACCACCGGAAACCTGCTCGACGCCCACGTCCGCGGCTACGCCCAGGCCGTGCGCCTGCACCTGGCCGACCTGGGGCCCGAGGTCGTCGAGGACCTCACCGACGGCCTCGAGGCCGACCTGGCCGAGGCGCTGGCCGACCGGATGCCGTGGCCGTTCCTCAAGGCGCCGACGGCCGTCGCGCCGGCCGACGCGCCGGCTGCGGAGCCTCTTCCGGAGGGTGCGACGACGGCGGCCGCGTCCCGCTGAGGCGGCGTTCCGGGCGCCTCGCCGTTTGTTGCCCCGGGCGACGCCGTGTGAGATGCGAGACGCCCGCCTGCGGGGACGCCGGGCCGCCGTAGACTGGCCTCATGCCTCAGAACGACCTGGCCACGGTCGACGCTGCCACGAAGCCGACCCCGACGCCCCGCCCCCGCAAGGTGCCCCGCATCGTGGTGCTCGGTGGTGGGTCCGTCGGGCTCTACGTGGCGCGCCGCCTGCGCAAGAAGCTGAAGAAGAGCGAGGCGGCGATCGTCGTCGTCGACCCTCGCCCCTACATGACGTACGCGCCGTTCCTCCCCGAGGCCGGCGCCGGGTCCATCGACGCCCGTGACGTCGTCGCCCCGCACCGTCGT
Source organism: Puerhibacterium sp. TATVAM-FAB25 (assembly GCF_046535855.1). NCBI lineage: Bacteria > Bacillati > Actinomycetota > Actinomycetes > Micrococcales > Promicromonosporaceae > Puerhibacterium > Puerhibacterium sp. TATVAM-FAB25. The sequence continues at coordinate 25,719 of NZ_JAXUAK010000021.1, forward strand.
GCCCTCAAGGGCATCGACGTGCTGCAGGGCATGGTCGTGAACATCGCGCACGGCGACAAGCGCGTCACGATCCGCCCGGAGGAGGGCCCGGACTACGAGGTCTCGTACGACCAGCTCGTCGTCGGCCTCGGCTCCGTCTCCCGCACCCTGCCCATCCCGGGCCTGGCCGAGAACGCCATCGGGTTCAAGAACGTGGAGGAGGCCATCGCGGTCCGCAACCACGTGCTCAACCGCATGGACGTCGCCTCGTCCACCTGGGACCCCGAGCTGCGCAAGAAGATGCTCACCTTCACGTTCGTCGGCGGCGGGTTCGCCGGCGTCGAGGCCATCGCCGAGATCGAGGACATGGCGCGCTACGCCACGCGCCACTACCCGACGATCGAGCCCGAGGACCTGCGCTTCGTGATGATCGAGGGCGCGGGCCGCATCCTGCCCGAGGTCTCCGAGCCCATGGGCCAGTGGGCCCTGGAGGAGATGCAGAAGCGCGGCATCGAGTTCCACCTCAACACGTTCCTCAGCTCGTGCGTCGACGGCCACGTGGTCACCTCCACCGGCGTGGAGTTCGACACCGAGACGATCGTGTGGACCGCCGGCGTCAAGGCCAACCCGGTCATCAAGGAGGCCTCGGACCTGCCCTTCGACAAGATGGGCCGCGTCATCGTGCTGCCGACGCTGCAGGTCGCGGACGAGGACGGCAACGTCGTCCCCGACGCCTGGGCCGCCGGCGACTGCGCCGCGGTGCCGGACGTGCTGAACCCGGGCAAGTTCTGCCCGCCGAACGCCCAGCACGCCATCCGCGAGGCCACCAAGCTGGCCGACAACATCGTCGCGGGCTACCAGGGCCAGCCGGTCGAGGAGTACTCGCACAAGAGCGTCGGCGTCGTGGCCTCCCTGGGCCTGTACAAGGGCGTCGCCGAGCTCTTCGGCTTCCTCAAGCTCAAGGGCCCGCTCGCGTGGCTGGCGCACCGCGGCTACCACGTCATGGCGATGCCGACGGGCAACCGCAAGCTGCGCATCCTGGTCGGCTGGATCGGCCAGTTCCTCATGGGCCGCGAGGTCATCTCGCTCGGCTCCGTGCACGACCCGCGCGAGGAGTTCCGCCGCGCGTCGGTGCCGCCGGCCAAGCCGGGCGAGAAGGTGGAGCAGAAGGCGACGTCCTCCGCGGTCTCGGCCGCCGAGGGCAAGCCGGTCGACGCGGACGACGCCGACAAGGTGGGCGCCCAGAAGTGGTGACGCGCTGACGCGCTGACGCGCTGACGCACCGACGGCGGCGGCCGGGACCTGCGGGTCCCGGCCGCTGCCGTCCTCGTCCCGCCTTACGCCCTGAGCGGACCCGGGGGCGGAGCCGGGCGCGAACCGGTGCGCCGGCGCGCGGCCCGCCGGTAGCGTGACCGCATGAGCCTGCCGACGGTTCCGCGCCCCTCCGCTCCCGCCGCGGAGCCGCTCCTGCGCGACCTCGTGGGGGCCGTGCTGCGGCGCGAGCGGCGCCGGCAGGAGCGCACCCTGCAGGACGTCGCCGCCGCGGCGCGGGTGTCCACCGCCTACCTCTCCGAGGTCGAGCGCGGCCGCAAGGAGGCCTCGAGCGAGGTGCTCGCCGCCGTCTGCGGCGCTCTCGGCCTGGCGCTCCTCGACCTCGTGGCCCGCGCCCATGCCGAGCTCGCCGTGGCCCGCGCCCGGGCCGCCGGCCGGGTGCTCGATCTCACCGCCGGCCCCGGCGCCGCGGCGGTGCACCCCCTCGCCGCGCAGCCGCCCGGCGGCCGGGCCCTCGGCCAGGTCGCCGACGTCGTGGTCCTCGCGGCCTGACGGCGCCCGCCCGTCACGCCGCGGCGACGGCCGCCGCGGGCAGCTTGCGGGAGGTGAGCACGGCGTCGGCGACGCCGTACTCCACGGCCTGGGCCGCCGACAGCACGAGGTCCCGGTCGGTGTCGGCACGCAGGCGCTCGGGCGACCGGCCGGTGTGCCGGGCGAGGATCTCCTCCGTGTCCGCGCGCAGCCGCAGCACCTCGGCCGCCTGGATCTCCAGGTCCGACACCGTGCCCTGGCCCCCGCCCGAGGGCTGGTGCAGCAGCACGCGGGAGTGCCCGAGCACCGCCCGCTTGCCGGGCGCCCCGGCCGCGAGCAGCACGGCTGCCGCCGACGCCGCCTGGCCCAGGCACGTCGTCGCCACGTCGCAGCGCACGAACTGCATCGTGTCGTAGACGGCGGTCATCGCCGTGGCCGAGCCGCCGGGGGAGTTGATGTACAGGTCGATGTCGAGGTCCGGCGCCTCGGACTCCAGGTGCAGCAGCTGGGCCATGACGACGTTGGCGACGCCGTCGTCGATCTCCGTGCCGAGGAAGATGATCCGCTCGCGCAGCAGCCGGCTGAAGACGTCGTAGGCCCGCTCGCCGAGCGGGGTGCGCTCGACGACCGTGGGGATCGTGTAGGTCGACATCACAGCCCCGCCTTCCGCCCGGCGGCGGTCGGGCGCACGTCCTCGACCGTCTCGACGATCCGGTCGGCCAGCCCGTACTCGACCGCCTCCTGGGCGGTGAACCAGCGGTCGCGGTCGGCGTCGGCGGTGACCTGCTCGACCGTGCGGCCGGTGTGCCGGGCGGTGAGCTCGTGCACGACGCGCTTGGTGTGGGCCAGGTTCTCGGCCTGGATGGCGATGTCGACGGCCGTGCCGCCGATCCCGGCCGACGGCTGGTGCATGAGCACCCGGGTGTGCGGCAGCACGTACCGCTTGCCCTTCGTGCCGGCGGTGAGCAGGAACTGGCCCATGCTCGCCGTGAGGCCGAAGCCCACGGTGGCGACGTCGTTGGGCAGCAGCCGCATGGTGTCGTACACGGCCAGGCCGGCCGAGACGGACCCGCCGGGGGAGTTGACGTACAGGGCGACGTCCGCGCGGGGATCCTCGGCGGACAGCAGCAGGAGCTGCGCGCAGACGCGGTTGGCGACGGCGTCGTCGATCTCGGTGCCGACGACGACGATGCGTTGGTGCAGCAGGCGGGCCGTCAGCTGGTCGTCGAACGCGGACGGAGGGGCCGGGGGCTCGGTGCTCGCGGTGGGTGGCGTGCCGGCCGGGGCGGTGGGGGCTGGGGTGGCGCTCGCGGCGCTCGGTGCGGTGGTCATGGCCCCACCGTGCGGCCGCGCGCGGCGGGCAGGGGAGGGGTTTCTGCCCGCGGCACATCTGCCGAGGGCAGAGCCGCCCGGCGCGCGAGGTACGGTCGGTGCCGACGCCGCGCGCCCGTGGTCGTGCCGCGCCGTCGCCCCCGTAGCCCAACTGGCAGAGGCAGCCGGCTTAAACCCGGCCCAGTCCCGGTTCGAACCCGGGCGGGGGCACCCTCTCCATCGACGCTCGTCCTTCGGTCCCGCGCGTGGACCGAGATCAGTCGGCCGCGCCGACGACGACCTCCTCGCCGACCTGCTCGTGGTCCGCCACGACGCCGTCGGCCCGCGCGAGGTGCTTGCGGCCGAACGTGACGACGAGCGTGGACACGACCAGCACCAGCACGCCGAGGTAGAACGGCGTCGCGGTGGTGCCGGTGGCCTCGGCGAGCCAGGACGCCAGCGGCGGCGCGACGGCGCCGCCCACGAAGCGCACGCCGGAGTAGGCCGACGACGCGACGCCGCGGGGCAGGTCGGTGGCCTCCATGGAGCACTCGGTGAGCACCGTGTTGAGGATGCCGAGGAACAGGCCGCCCACCACGATGAGGACGATCAGCGCGGTCGCGCTGGTGTGCAGGATCCCGGCCAGCAGCAGCACCACCGCGTACAGCGGGATGACGGTGCGCAGGACGACAGAGCGGCGCAGGCGCCGGGTGAGCAGCGGCGCCACGAGCACCGAGGTGACCGCCAGGGCCAGGCCCCAGCCGAAGAAGACGTAGCCGAGGGTCAGCGCGTCGGAGACGCCGAGCGGCTGCAGCGCGAACGGGGCGTAGGCCAGCAGCACGAAGAAGCCCATGTTGTAGAACAGCGCGGCGATCGCCATGACCCGCAGGCCGGGCACCGCCAGGCCGCGGAACGGCGCCGAGAGCCGGGTGGGCTGCGGCCTGTCCGGGGTGCGCAGCATCGTGACGATCGCGACGAACGCCACGGCCATGAGCACGGCCGTGCCGAAGAACGGGCCGCGCCACGAGACGTCGCCCAGTAGGCCGCCCGCGAGCGGGCCGACCGCGAGGCCCACGCCCAGCGCGGCCTCGTACAGGATGATCGCGTTGGCGGCGCCGCCCGACGCCGCGCCCACGATGCTGGCCAGGGCGGTCGAGATGAACAGGGCGTTGCCCAGGCCCCAGCCGGCGCGGAACCCGATGATCTGCCAGACCGTGGCGCTGGACCCGGCGAGGGCGGCGAACACCACGATGACGGCCAGGCCGACGAGCAGGGTGCGGCGGGCGCCGATGCGGCTCGAGACCCAGCTGGTGAAGAACATCGCGACACCGGTGACCAGCAGGTACGTGGTGAACAGCAGCGACGTCTGCGTGGGCGTCGCGCGGGTCGCCTCGGCGATCGCGGGCAGGATCGGGTCCACCAGGCCGATCCCCATGAACGAGACGGTGGCGGCGAACGCGATCGCCCAGACCGCGAGCGGCTGCTTCAGCAGGGAGCCGCCGCTCCCGTCGTGCGCGCCGGCCTTCGAGGCGCTCCCGGCGCCCTCCGTGGCCCGGCTCGCCGGGGCCCTGTCCACTGCGGTCACTTCTCGCGTCCCTTCGGGTCGGATCGTCGCTGCTGCGTGCGCGTCGCGTGCTCGCCGCCTTGCGGCCCCGCGGCGGCCGCGCGGAGCCGTCGCTCCGCGCTCTCGACTCTCGAAGGTACTTACCCAGGCTAACAATGTCAATGCCTGAGGCAACTATCTCGCCTCGAGCGTCACGACGGCGCGACCGCCGGCATCCGGGGGCGGTCGCGACCGGTGACTGCCGACGCCCACGGACGTACGCTCGAAGGTGCGGGGGCAGCGCAGATCCCGACCTCGGCACCAGCGCCCCGGCGGCGCGTCGGGGCCCGACCCACCCGTGCAAGGACGTACCTCGGAGGGGTCCCGTGCGCGCCCCGCGCCACCTGACGTCCGTCGCCGTCGTCGTGCTCACCGCCCTCGTGGTCGGCGCGGTCGTCCTCGTCTCCTCGCTCCTGCCGGCGTACGCGCCCAACGAGCCCGAGGTCCTGGCGTCCGGCCTCGACGGCGGCGCCGGCAGCACGGTCGGGCCCGGCGGGGACCTGTACGTCGTCGAGCCGGACGCCGGCGAGCTGGCGCGGGTCGACCTGCGGACCGGGGAGGTGGAGACGGTCGCGACCGGCCTCCCGTCCCGCCGGGCGGGGTCGCCGGGCGGGACCGTCGACGTCGCCTTCCTCGGCGCCTTCGCCTACGTCCTGGTCAGCGACGCCGACGGCCTCGCCGGCCTGTACCGGATCGGCGCCCCCGGGACCGTGCACCTGGTCGCGGACATCGGCGCGTGGTCGGGCCGGCACCCGCCGGCGGGGGAGTACGTCGTGCCGACCGGGGTGCAGGACGCGCTCGAGCGCCACCACGGCAGCTTCCTGGTCAGCGACGGCCACCACGGCCGCGTCCTGCGCGTCGCGCCGGGCAACGCGATCGAGGAGCTGGTCGCGTTCGGCCGCGACGTCGTGCCGACCGGGCTGGAGGCGGCGGGCAGGTCCGTCCTGGTCGCCCAGGCGGGCCCCCTCCCGCACCTGCCGCACGACGGGCGCCTCGTCGCCGTCCACCCCGAGACCGGCGCCACCCGGCTCGAGACGGACGGGGCGCCCCTGCTGGTCGACGTCGAGGGCGGCCCGCTGGGGCTGTACGCGCTCTCGCAGGGCACCTTCCACCTGGGAAACCCGGCCCACGCCCCGGCGGACCCGCGCACGGGCCAGGTGCTCGTGGTCGGCCGCGGCGGCGCCCTCGAGACCGTCGCACGGGGGCTGGACCGGCCGACGTCGCTCGAGGTCGTGGGAGACACGGCCTACGTCGTGACCGCGGACGGGACGGTGTACACCGTCGCCCTCGACGTCGGGGCCTCCTGACGCCGCTCGGCGTCGGGCCGGCTGCAGGACGGGCCCGGTCAGCCCGGCGCGTCGAGCATCTCGAGGTAGTGCGGGTCGTGCATGGCGCCCAGGACGTTGCCGAACGGGTCGACGACGGAGGCCGTGGCGAAGCCCGCCTCGCGCGGCGTCAGCTCCTCGTGCGCGGTGGCGCCCATCGCGAGCAGCCGCTCCAGCGTGGCGTCGAGGTCGTCGACGTGCCAGAGCACCACGGCGCCGGCCGGCGTCGGGGCGTCGGGGCGCGGGGCGAACCGGCGGTCGACGATGCCGAGCTCGTCCTGGTGGTCGCCCACCCGGAGCTCGACGTACGCGGCCGGCCCCTCCTCGGGCCGCACGACGTAGGGCTCGACGCCGAACAGCTCGGCGTACCACCGCGCGGCGGCGACGTCGTCGGCGTAGCAGCTCACGGTGGCGAGACCTCGGAACATGGCGGTCCATCCCTCCTCGTCGGCACGGTCCTGCGGGGCGCGCCGGGCGCCCGCGACCACTGTGCCGCGTTGGCGCGGCGCCGGGATCGCGCCGGGGGAGGCGGCGGTCCGGTCGCGGCTCAGGGGAGCGGGCGCCAGCCCGCCTCGTCGTGCCCGCCGGGGATCTCCACGTCCGGGTCGTACGGCGCGCGGGTGAAGCAGAACGTGCCGACGTCGATCGCCGTCGCGCGCCCGGCCCGCTCGACGACGCGCAGCGTCTCGCCGCGCCAGTAGCCGCCCACCGTGCCGACCCACTCCCGCGGGCCGGTGCGCGCGAACTCCGACGCCCGCCCGCCGGGCCGCGCGGCCGTGAGGGCCAGCCCGCCGTCGGCCCCCACCGTGAGCGTGAACGGCTGCGGGCCCCAGTACCAGGTCCCTGCCAGCCCGAGCACGTCGTCGGCCCGCGCGCCCGCCGCCACGCCCGCCGCCGCGCCCGACGGCGTCGCGAACGGGTCGGCGGCCGCGACCGGCTCGGCCTCGGCCAGCGTGGTCAGCAGCGACGTCGCCTCGCCGAAGCCCGCCGTGGACGACCCGCACACGGCCACGACGTCGCCCGTGACGACGTCGGCACGCAGCGCCGCCGTGAAGCCCGGCACCGACCCGCCGTGCCCCACGGTCCGCACCCCGTCCTCGTGGTGGACGCTCACGCCGAGGCCCCAGGCCGTCGTCCACGGCGCCGCGGGCTCGTCGACGACGACGAGCGGCGCGCACGCCCGGCGGCGCGCGGCGAGCGGCAGCACGGCGTCGCCGCCGCCCGGTGACCCGGCGTCGTGCGCCGCGTCCCAGGCGCCCGCCGGGCCGGCCGCCACGAGCCAGGATGCGAAGCGCACCAGGTCCGCGGGCGTCGACCAGACCTCGCCCGCCGCCCCCATCGCCCCGTAGCCCGCGACGGGTTCGGCGTGCACCAGGTCGGCGTGCGGGTGCACCGCGAAGCCCGCGACGTGCGGCCCCGCCGGCAGGCGCCCGGTCGAGCGCATCCCCAGGGGCGTCCACACCTCCTCGTGCAGCACGGCGTCCCAGGCGCGCCCGTGCACCCGCTCCAGCAGCCGGCCCAGCACGGCGAAGCCCACGTTGGAGTAGTGGTGCTGCCCGCCCGGCGCGGCCAGCGACACCAGGCGCGCGAGGTCCTCCCACGTCGTGCCGCCCGCGCGCTCCCACCAGGCGCCGGCCGGCTCCGCGGGCAGCCCCGAGGTGTGCGTGAGCAGCTGGACGAGGGTCGCTCCGGAGGCGGGCGCGTCCGGCAGGTACCGGGCCACCGGGTCCTCGAGCCGCACCACCCCGGCCGCCGCGAGCCGCAGCACCGCGACGGCGACCATGGGCTTGGTGATCGAGCCGACGCGGAAGACGTGCTGCGGCCCGACGGCGGGGGAGCGGCCCGCGTCGTCCGGGGCGCCGGTCACGCCGACGGCGTCCGCCCACGCCACCCGCCCGGCGCGGCCCACGGCCGCGGACAGCGCGGGCACCCGCGCGGCGCGGCGGCGCCCGGCGGTCCAGGCGGACAGGGCGGCGGTGGTCGAGGCGCTCAGCACGCGGGCCAGGCTAGCGGTGCCCCGCGCCAGGGCCCGGACCCGGGGAACCCCTCAGGCACGGGCTGCGTTGGTCCGAGCGACTGACACGACAGCGGCGTCGTGCGCCACCCGACCACGACTGGAGTGCTCCGTGTCCCACCTCGCCCGGTTGTCCCTGGCGAACCGTGCCGTCGTCGCGCTGGCGACGGTCGCGGTCTTCGTGCTCGGCGTCGTCTCCCTGGGGTCCCTGCGCCAGGAGCTCATCCCGTCCCTGCAGATCCCGCAGGCCGCCGTGGTGACCACCTACCCCGGCGCCGCGCCCGACGTGGTCGCCGACCAGGTCAGCGAGCCGCTCGAGACCGCCGTCCAGGGCGTCGACGGCGTCGAGGCCGTGAGCTCGACCTCGTCCACCGGCATGTCGGTGACCACCGTGGAGATGACGTACGGCACCGACATGGACGCGGCCGCCACGCAGCTGCGCGGCGCGGTCGACCAGATCCGCCGCCAGCTGCCCGAGGACGTCGACCCGCAGGTCGTCACAGGGTCGGTCGACGACCTGCCCGTGCTGCAGCTCGCGGTGTCCCGCGCGGGCGGGGGCGACGAGCTCGACGACGCCGCCCTCGCGGCGCTGGTCGAGGACACGGTCGTGCCGCGCCTGGAGGAGGTCGACGACGTCCGCGGCGTCAGCGTCTCCGGCGTCGCCGACCAGGAGGTCCGCATCGACACCGACCCCGCGGCGCTCGCGGCGGCCGGCCTGACGACGGCGCAGCTCGGCACGCTGCTGGAGGACAACGGCGCGGTGGTGCCCGCCGGCACGGTGGCCGACGGCGACACCGAGCTCAGCGTCCAGGTCGGCTCGGCGGTCGGCTCGGTCGACGACCTCGCCGCCCTGCCGCTGCCCGGCGCGGCCGGCCCCGACGGTCCGGTGACGCTCGGCGACGTCGCCGAGGTGACCGAAGGGCCGCAGGAGGCCACCTCCTACTCGCGCCTCGACGGCGAGCCGTCGCTGGGCGTGGCGGTCACCAAGACGCCGCAGGGCAACACCGTCGAGGTGTCCCACGCCGTCGCCGCCGCGCTCGAGGAGCTGCGGCCGGTGCTCGACGAGCGCGGTGTGCGCACCGCCGTCGTCTTCGACCAGGCGCCCTTCATCGAGGAGTCGATCCACGGGCTGGCCACCGAGGGCGGGCTCGGCCTCGTGTTCGCCGTCGTGGTGATCCTGCTGTTCCTCGCCTCGATCCCCTCGACGCTCGTCTCGGCGGTGTCCATCCCGCTGTCGCTGGCCGTGACGTTCGTGGTCATGCAGCTGACCGGCTACACGCTGAACATCCTCACGCTCGGCGCCATGACCATCGCCATCGGCCGCGTGGTGGACGACGCGATCGTGGTCATCGAGAACATCAAGCGCCACCTGTCCTACGGCGAGGACAAGCGTCAGGCGATCCTCACCGCGGTGCGCGAGGTCGGTGGCGCCATCACCGCCTCCACGGTGTGCACCGTGGCCGTGTTCGCGCCGATCGCGTTCGTCTCCGGCATGGTGGGCGAGCTGTTCCGGCCGTTCGCCATGACGGTCGCCATCGCCATGCTCTCCTCGCTCGTGGTGGCGCTGATGGTGGTGCCGGTGCTGGCGTACTGGTTCCTGCGCAGCCCGCAGGGCGCGCAGGCCGACGGCGGCGCGGCGGTGCGCGAGGCGGCCGAGGCCAAGGAGCGCCGCGGGCTGTGGCAGCGCGCGTACGTGCCGAGCCTCGCGACGGCGCTGCGCCGGCCGTGGGCCGTGGTGGGCGTGGCCGTCGTGGTGCTGGCCGGCACGGTGGCGCTCGTGCCGCGCATGGAGACCAGCTTCATCGGGGACTCGGGCCAGAACACCCTGACCGTCACCCAGACGTTCGACGCCGGCACGGCGCTGGACGCCCAGGACGACGCCGCCCGCCAGGTGGAGGGCGTGCTCGGGGACGTGGCCGGCGTCGAGACGGTGCAGACGACGGTGGGCAGCGGCGACGACGCGATGGCTGCGTTCGCCGGCGGCGGCGCCGCGCCGCAGGCGTCGTTCGCCGTCACGCTCGGCGCCGACGTCGACGCGGAGGCCACGCGCGGCGAGGTCCGCGACGCGCTCGCCGACGCCGGCGTGCCGGGCGACATCCAGGTGTCCGGCGGCGAGTCCGGGTTCGGCGGCTCCACCGTCGACCTCGTGGTCACCGCCCCGGACGCCGAGGCGCTGTCGCAGGCCGCGTCGGCCGTGCAGGACGCCGTCGGCGACGTCGACGGCGTCGCCGAGGTGGCCAACAACCTCTCCGCGGCCACCGAGCGCGTCCAGGTGACGGTCGACCGCGCGGCCGCGGCCCGGGCCGGCCTCACCGAGGCGCAGGTCAGCGGCGTGGTCGCCGGGCAGATGGGCGACCGGACGATCGGCCGCGTGGACCTGGGCGAGGGCCCGGTCGACGTCGTCGTGGCCGCCGAGGACGCCCCCGCGACCGTCGACGAGCTGGAGGACCTCGTGGTGCCGACGGCGGCGGGCGTCGTCCCGCTGACCGACGTGGCCGCCGTCGAGCGCGTCGAGGCGCCCGCCTCGGTGACGCGCGAGGACGGCCGGCGGTCGGCGACCGTGTCGGTCACGCCGGCCGGCCAGGACCTCGGCTCGCTCACCACGGCGCTCACCGCGGCGGTGGACGGCGTCGAGCTGCCCGCCGGCGCCGCCGTCGAGGTCGGGGGGGTGGCCTCCCAGCAGGCGGACGCGTTCGCCGACCTGGGCCTGGCCCTGCTGGCGGCGATCGCCATCGTCTACCTGGTCATGGTGGGCACGTTCCGCTCGATGGTCCAGCCGCTCATCCTGCTGGTGTCCGTGCCGTTCGCCGCGACCGGCGCCTTGGTCGCGCTGCTGGTCACCGGCACACCGCTGGGCGTGCCCGCCCTCATCGGCGTGCTGATGCTCGTGGGCATCGTGGTCTCGAACGCGATCGTGCTCATCGACCTCGTCAACCAGTACCGCGAGCGGGGGCGCACGCTCGACGACGCCGTCCGCGAGGGCGCCCGCAAGCGCCTGCGGCCGATCGTCATGACGGCGGCGGCGACGATCTTCGCGCTCACGCCCATGGCGCTCGGCATCACCGGCGGCGGGTCGTTCATCAGCCGGCCGCTGGCGCTCGTGGTCATCGGCGGGCTGGTGTCCTCCACGCTGCTGACGCTCTACGTCGTGCCGGCGATCTACACGATCGTCGAGCGGCGCAAGGAGCGGCGGGCCGCCCGGCGGCGACCCGCGCCGCGGGCCGACGCCGCGGCCGGGACGGGCGCGACCGCGGCGGCCGCCGCGGGCGAGGAGCGCCGCCCGTACACCGCCCAGCACGCCAGGGTGGATCCCGCCTGACGCGACGGGACGCCGCGGCAGCGGCGGCCCGGCCCGTGCCGGCCCCGACCGGCCCGGCGAAGGACGGACGGACGGCGGCGCCCCCCTGCGCCGCCGCCCGCCCGCCGGTGACCGGGGCCGGCCGTCGGCCGTCCCCGGTCGGTCCCCGGCCGCCACCCCCCTGCGGGGCCGGCCGGGGGGTCTCAGTCGGCGGCGCGTGCCTCGCCGTCGCCCGGCGCGGCGGCGCGCACGGCGCGAGCGGCCGGCTGGCCCGCCACCGCCACGGGCGCCGCGCGACGCAGCGCCCGGCGGCGCCGCAGCCGCTCCAGGAGCACCGCGCGCTCCAGCGCCTGCTCCATGCTCAGCCCACGTTCCGTGGTCATCAGCGGTCCCCCTCCGCTCGTGCCCGGCGGCGCCGGGCCTCCCCCTGCGCGACGATCACGGCCGGTAGCCTCCTCGTGGCGAGCACGTCTCCACCCCCCGAGCGAGGGAGCCCCCATGCGAGCCCTGACGCCTCGAGCGGTCGCCGTCGCGGCGGCCGCCCTCCTGCTGGTCGGCCTGACGGTGCAGACCGCGGCCGCCGAGCCCCGTGCCCGCGCCGCCGCCCCCGGTGCCGCGGCCGTCGACGACCCGCCCGGCGCCCCGGCCCCTGACCACCTGCCCGACCCCTCGGGCGTCGTCGACCACCGGGACGGCTCGACGACGCTGCTGTTCGACGACGGCGCCACGTTCACGTCGCAGGAGCCGCAGGCCCCGGCCCGCGGCGACGGCGCCCGCACCCTGGCCCTCGCGGCGGCGTCGTTCACCTGGAGCGCCACCTACGACGTGTCGGTCACCTCGCGCAGCTGGTCGACGAGCCGCTCCGGCGACGTCTGGGTCGACGTGCGGTCGATCAGCAGCTGCGGCGGCAAGGCGCAGAACCTCGCCCTGTACCGGCTCGGCTCCGCCGGCTGGGCGCGCGTGGGCACGGTGCGCGCCGTGAGCTGCAGCGGCGGCAGCTACGTCTGGCGCGCGGTGGCCAAGGGCACCTACCGGTTCCAGCTCTGGGACGGCAGCTCGAGCGACGCCTACCGCGGACATGCGGCGAGCGGCACCGTCCGCTACCCCTGACGCCCGGCGCGCGCTCGTCGGCTCAGCCATCCTCGCGCCCCTGCACGACGCGGCGGAAGGCGAGCACGGTCGCCGTCGCCAGGGCCACCAGCACCAGGGCGACCACGCCGGTCTCGAGCGCCTGCTGGACGCGCCACCCGCTGGGCACCACCCGGTCGGCCAGCAGCCAGGCGGCCACCGCGGCGGCGACGCGCACGACGGCGCACAGCGAGGCGATCACCGGGTTGACCACGGACCGCGACGTGCGGCTGCGCAGGACCATGAAGACGGCGGCGCCGCTCAGCGCGAGCGCCGCAAGCTTGGCGACGGCCGCGCCGGGGAACACCCCGGAGTAGCCGTCGCCGGTGGTGAGCACCCACGCCACCGTCATCACGAGGCCGGCGTCGAGGACGGCCCCCGCGACCGAGGCGGGGATCACCACCGTGCCGTCCGGCTCCCGGTGCCACAGCGCCCGCTTGTGCGTCTCGCGGCCGGCGAGCACCCCGGCGACGACCGCCACGACCACCACCACGGTGGCGGCCAGGCGAGGCGCGCCCACCATGCGCAGCGCGGCGGTCAGCAGCAGCGCGCCGAGCACCCCGGCGGCCCGGAACCACAGGTAGGCGAGCCCCAGCCGCAGGAGGAACGGGCGCGCGTCGGCGCGGTCCTCGGTGGCCGTCCCCGTGCTAGTCACCATCCGGCTCACGTCCTTCCAGGCTGAGCGTCGCCACGTAGGCGTCCTTCGCGTCGCGGGTCGTCACGGTCTTGTGCACGGCCTGCCGCGAGACGCCCAGGAGCGTCGCGACGCGCGCCAGGCTCGCGTCCTCCACGAGCCGCGCGTACGTCGAGCGGCGCCCGGAGGCGGCGCGCTCCTGGGCGTACGCGAGGTACGCGCCGAGCTCGTTCCACAGCAGGGCGGTGCGGAGCGGGTCCGCCGTGGCGCCCTCCTGGTACAGCCCGTCGCCGAGGTCCGCGAGCGCGGCCCTGGCCTCGTCCGCGGTGATCCCGGCGGCGACGAGCCGGTCCCGTGCGGCTCCCAGGTCCGCACCCTCCCGGTGGGGGAGAGCGCGCGCCCAGTCGGCCGCGGTGGACTCCACGCCGTCGAGTCAACCCCCGGTCCGGCGCGGTGTCAACGGGGGGTTGACGGTGCACCGGGAAGCGTTGCGGGACCGTGATCCGGCCGTGGTCCGACCGTGGTCCGACCGTAGGCCGACCCGCGGTCAGGCGTCGCGGCGCCGGACCGCCACGGCGGCCGCCACGAGCACCACCACGGTGTACCCGGCGAGCACGGCGTAGCCCGTCCACGGCTCGAGCAGCGTGTCGGGCGTGACGCCGGTGGAGATGACCCGCTCGCCGGCCACCGACGGCAGCAGCTTGTTGACCCACTCGGCCCACGCGGCGTCGGACACCGACGTGACGATCGAGAAGATCAGCGGGAGCACGAACAGCGCCGCGACGAGCGTGAAGATCGTGCCGGCCGTGTGCCGCAGCAGGGCGCCGACGCCGACGGCGAGCGCGCCGATCGTCACCAGGTACAGCACGCAGCCCGCCAGCGCCCGCACCTGGTCGCCGTCGGACCAGTCGACCTCCAGGCCGGCCGCGTCGAGGATCGGCATCGTGGCCAGGTAGGCGAGCGCGAGGGCCACGACGGCGAGCGCCGCCGTGACGGCGGCGACGACGAGCAGCTTGGCCCACAGCACGGGCAGGCGGCGCGGCACGGCGGCGAACGTCGCGCGGATCATCCCGGTCGAGTGCTCGCTGGTCATGGTCAGCGCCCCGAGCACCGCGATGACGAGCTGCGCGAACGAGTAGCCGAACACCACGGCCGTGGTGCCGGTAAGGCCGATGGCCTGCAGTCCCGGGTCCTGCGCCATGCCCTGCTGCATCTCGGGCTCGTCGGCCGCGGTGTTCAGCAGGCCGGCCATCATCAGCGCGAGGCCGACCATGACGACGACCGTGAGCAGCGCGGTCCACAGCGAGGAGCGCAGGGTGCGCAGCTTGACCCACTCCGAGCGCAGCACGCGCCCGAAGGAGACCGGGCGCGCGAGGGTGGGGCGCGGCGGCGCCGCGGCGGTGGCGGCCGCGGGGGCGGTGGTGGTCATCGGGGGGCTCCCTCGGGCTGCGGGGTCGTGGGCCGGGCCGGCTCGCCGTCGGGCGGCGCCGCGGGCCCGGTGCGCTCGGTGCGGTACTCGACGGAGTCCGCGGTGAGCTCCATGTAGGCGTCCTCGAGCGTGGAGCGCACGGGCGTGAGCTCGTGCAGGGCCAGCCCGTGGGTGAGCGCCAGCTCCCCGACGACCGCGGCGTCGAGGCCGCTCACCTCGAGCAGCCCGGCCTCCGCCCGCCGGGCCTCGGCGGGCCCGTCGGCCTGTGCGGGCTGCTCGACGGCGGTGCCGCCGGCCCGCCGCACCGCCGCGGCGAGCGCGGCCGCGCCGGGCGTGCGGACCCGCACGGTGCGCCGCGAGGCGCCGTCGACGAGGTCCCGGACCGGGGTGTCGGCGAGGATGCGGCCCTTGCCGATGACGATGACGTGGTCGGCCGTGAGGGCCACCTCGCTCATGAGGTGGCTGGACAGGAACACGGTGCGGCCTTCGCTCGCGAGGTGCCGCGCGAGGTTGCGCACCCACAGCACGCCCTCGGGGTCGAGCCCGTTGACGGGCTCGTCGAGGATGAGCGTGCGCGGGTCGCCCAGCAGCGCCGTGGCGATGCCGAGGCGCTGCCCCATGCCCAGGGAGAAGCCGCCGACGCGCTTGCGCGCCACGGGCTGCAGCCCCGTGAGCTCGATGACCTCGTCCACGCGCCGCGCCGGGATCCCGTGCGTGGCGGCCAGGGCGAGCAGGTGCTGGCGGGCGCTGCGGCCCGGGTGCATGGCCTTGGCCTCGAGCAGCGCGCCCACCTCGGCCAGCGGGGTGCGGTGCTCGGCGTACGGCCTGCCGTTGACGGTGACGGAGCCAGCCGTCGGGCGGTCCAGCCCCATCACCATGCGCATCGTGGTCGACTTGCCGGCCCCGTTGGGGCCGAGGAACCCGGTGACGATGCCGGGGCGCACCGTGAAGGTGACCTGGTCGACCGCCGTCGTGGGCCCGAACCGCTTCGTCAGGCCGCTCGCCTCGATCATGGCGCTCCCTCGGTGGGTGCGGTGGGGTGCCTGCCCTCCGAGCGTAGGGCGCCCGTCGCCGGGGCGTCACCCGGGTTTCCCCTGACCCGACCCTGCCCTCGCGCCGTCCGTGGCCCGCGGACCCCTGGTCTTCCCGCTCACGGGCCCGGGAACCTCCCGCGGGCCGCCCGCGTTGCATAGGGTGGATCGACGGCCAGCGACCCGGCCCTGCGTACCGACGCCTTGTCGGTGCGGACCCGGCAGCCGCGACCAGGAGGAGCTCATGAGCAACCCCGTCTTCTCGAACAGCGACGTCTTCGGCGAGCCGCGCCGCACGGCCGCGCGCCGGGGCGGCGTGGGCACGGCCCCCGCGCCGCAGCAGGGCTACGGGCAGCAGGCCCCGCAGTACGGCCAGGCCCCGCAGTACGGCCAGTACGGCCAGTACGGCGCCGCCGGTGCCCAGGCCGCCGACGCGGCGTCGCTGGAGAACATGTACAACGCGCCGTCGGCGACGACGGCGGACACCAAGCGCCTGACCTACGACGACGTCATCGTCAAGACCGGCGGCCTGCTCGCCGTCCTGGTGGTCGTCGCGGCGGCCACCTGGTACCTCGCGCCCGGCCTCTGGCCGGTGGGCATGATCGTCGGCCTCGTGCTGGGCCTGGTGAACGCGTTCAAGCGCAACCCGAGCCCGGTCCTCATCACGCTGTACGCCGTGGCCGAGGGCGTGTTCCTCGGCGGCATCTCGGCGGCGTTCGCCAGCTTCTACGACGGCATCGTGCTGCAGGCGGTCATCGCCACGATGGCGACGTTCGCCGCCTCGCTGTTCCTGTTCCGGTCCGGCCGGGTGCGCGTCACGCCCAAGTTCACGCGCTGGCTGATCATCGCGATGGTCGGCTACCTGGCCTTCCAGCTCGTCAACCTCGTGCTGGTGTGGACCGGCGTGCTCGGCGGCGCCGGCATGCGTGGCGGCGTCCTCGGCATCGTCGTCGGCCTGGTGGCCGTCGGCCTGGCCGCGGCGTCCCTCATCGTGGACTTCGACTCGATCAAGCGCGGCGTCGAGGCGGGCGTGCCGGCGAAGTTCGCGTGGTCGGCCGCGTTCGGCCTCACGGTCACCCTCGTGTGGCTGTACCTGGAGTTCCTGCGCCTGCTGGCGATCTTCCAGTCGAACGACTGACGGACCGCAGCACCGCGACGGCCGCTCCCCGGGCTCCGGGGGGCGGCCGTCGTCGTCCCCGCCGGGAAGTGCGAGGGGCGAAGTGCGAGAGGATGGGCCCATGCGCTACGCCGAGCACATCTCCGACCTCGTGGGCGGCACGCCGCTCGTGAGGCTGAACTCCGTGACCGCCGGGCTGTCGGCGACCGTCCTCGCGAAGGTCGAGTACCTCAACCCCGGGGGGTCCGTGAAGGACCGCATCGCCCTGAAGATGATCGAGGCCGCCGAGGCCTCGGGCGAGCTGAGGCCGGGCGGCACCATCGTCGAGCCGACGTCGGGCAACACCGGCGTGGGCCTGGCCCTCGTGGCCCAGCGCAAGGGCTACCGGTGCGTGTTCGTGTGCCCGGACAAGGTGAGCAAGGACAAGCGCGACGTGCTGGCCGCGTACGGTGCCCGCGTCGTCGTCACGCCCACGGCGGTGGCGCCGGAGGACCCCGACTCGTACTACTCCGTCTCCGACCGCCTGGTGCGCGAGATCCCGGGCGCCTGGAAGCCGAACCAGTACGCCAACGCCAACGGGCCCGCGTCGCACTACGAGTCCACGGGCCCCGAGATCTGGTCCGACACCGACGGCAGGGTCACCCACTTCGTGGCCGGCGTCGGCACCGGCGGGACCATCACCGGCACGGGCCGCTTCCTCAAGGACGCCAGCGCCGACCGGCCGGAGGCCGAGGGCGGGCGCGTCACCGTGATCGGCGCCGACCCGGCCGGCTCGGTCTACTCCGGCGGCGACGGCCGCCCGTACCTGGTCGAGGGCGTCGGCGAGGACTTCTGGCCCGCCGCCTACGACCCGACCGTGCCCGACGAGATCATCCCCGTCACCGACGCCGACTCCTTCGCGATGACGCGCCGGCTGGCGCGCGAGGAGGGCCTGCTCGTGGGCGGCTCCTGCGGCATGGCCGTCGAGGCGGCGCTGCGGTACGCGCGCCGGCTGGAGGAGCAGGACCCGGAGGCGGCGAAGAAGGCCGTGATCGTCGTCCTGCTGCCCGACTCGGGCCGCGGCTACATGTCCAAGATCTTCGACGACGGCTGGATGCGCTCGTACGGGTTCCTCGACGCCGACGCGGAGGTCACCGCGGGTGACATCCTGCGGGCCAAGACGGGCGACACCCCGCCGCTGGTGCACACGCACCCGAGCGAGACGGTGCGCGACGCGATCGCCCTCCTCCAGGAGTACGACGTCTCGCAGATGCCGGTCGTGGTCGCCGAGCCGCCGGTGAAGATCGGCGAGGTGGCCGGCTCGGTCACCGAGCGCAACCTGCTCGACCTCGTGTTCTCCGGCAAGGCCGGGCTGGCCGACCGCGTCGGGGACCACATGGAGGAGCGGTTCCCGCTCGTCGGCGTCGGCGAGGGCGTCGACGCCGTCCGCGCGGCGCTGCACGACGCCGACGCGCTGCTGGTCGTCGAGGGCGGCAACCCGGTGGGCGTGCTCACCCGCCACGACCTGCTGGGCTACCTCGCCCACTGAGCCATCCCGGGCCGGCCCGGGCGCCGGGTCGGGCCCAGGGAGCGCGACGCGCCCCGGTCGCTCACGGCGTCCGGGGCGCGTCGGCGTCCGCGGCGAGGTCTCGTCGAGGTGTGGCCGGGTCGTCAGGTGCGGTCCGGCGCCCGGAACGCGCGGAAGTCGCGCGGCTCCTCCTCGGCGCGGATCACGTGCATGACGGCGTTGATGAGCGCCAGGTGCGTGAACGCCTGCGGGAAGTTGCCCAGGTGCCGCCCGGTGCGCGGGTCGATCTCCTCGGCGTAGAGGTTGAGCGAGCTGGCGAACGACAGCAGCCGCTCGCACAGGGACCGGGCCCGGGCCACCTCGCCGATCTCGGCCAGGGCCGAGACGAGCCAGAACGAGCAGATCGTGAACGTGCCCTCCTCGCCGTGCAGCCCGTCGTCGGTCTCCTCGACGCGGTAGCGCAGCACGAGCCCCTCCTCGGTGAGCTCGTCGGCGATGGCCAGGACGGTGGCGCGCACGCGCGGGTCGTCCGGCGGCAGGAACCGCAGCAGCGGCACCAGCAGCAGCGATGCGTCGAGCGCGGCGGAGCCGTAGCGCTGCACGAAGACGCCGCGCTCGTCCACGCCCTTGGCGCAGATGTCCGCGTGGATCTCGTCAGCGAGCTTCTGCCACTGCTCGGCGTAGTCGTGCTCGTCGTACAGCCGCGCCAGGCGCGCGCCGCGGTCGAGCGCCACCCAGCACATGAGCTTGCTGGAGGTGAAGTGCTGCGGCTCGCCGCGCACCTCCCAGATGCCGCGGTCGGGCAGGTGCCAGTGCCGCGCCGCCTCCTCGACCTGCTTCTTGAGCACCGGCCACAGCGCCTCGGGCAGCTGCTCGCGGTTGCGGGTGTGCAGCCACACGGAGTCCAGCACGGCGCCCCACACGTCGTGCTGGCGCTGGGAGTACGCGGCGTTGCCGATGCGCACCGGCTGGGCACCCTCGTAGCCGGTCAGGTGCCCGAGCTCGTGCTCCTCGAGGGTGGCCTCGCCGCCGACGCCGTACATGACCTGCAGCGGCTTGTCGTCGCGGCACACGTCCTGGATGAACGCGAAGAAGTCGTTCGCCTCGCGGTCCAGGCCCAGGGTGTACAGGCCCCACAGGGCGAACGTCGAGTCGCGCACCCAGGCGTAGCGGTAGTCCCAGTTGCGCTCGCCGCCGGGCGTCTCCGGCAGCGAGGTGGTCGCGGCAGCCAGCAGCGCCCCGGTCGGGGCGTAGGTGAGGCCCTTGAGCGTGAGCGCCGAGCGCTGCAGGTAGGTGCGCCACGGGTGGTCCGGGAACGTGCCCTGGGTGATCCAGTCGCGCCAGAACTGCTCGGTGCGCCACATCTTCTCGAGCGCCTCGTCCCAGCTCGCCGGGGCGGCCAGGTGGGACCAGGACAGCGCGACGAAGTGGGTGTCGCCCTCGGCCATGCGCGTGCGGGCGCTGACCCGCCGGCCCTCGATGCCGAACCGCAGGCTGGACGTCAGGTGCAGGTCCGGGTTGGCCTCCCCGGCGCGCGCGACGACGGAGCTGTAGCCCGCGCCGTCGTACTCCCACCGTGGCTCCGCACGGGCGTAGTCCGGCATCGGCTCGCACACGACCTCGAGGTCCACCGTGCCGCTGACGCACTTGATGGTGCGCAGCATGATGTGCTCGGCGTCGTCGTCCGTGGGCGTGCGGCGGTGGGTGTGCGAGCGCTCGTCGATCTCGTGCCACGGGCCCATGACCATGGCGTCGCGCACCACGAGCCAGCCGGTCGACGTCTGCCACGTCGTCTCGAGGATCAGCGTGCCGGGCACGTACCGGCGCGCGACGGGCACGTGCACGCCGTGCGGGCCCACGCGGAAGTGGCCGGCCCCGCGGTCGAGGACCGCGGAGAACACGCTGGGGGAGTCGGGGCGCGGGACGCACATCCACTCCACCGCGCCGCTGGGCGCCACCAGCGCGTTCGTCTCGCAGTCGGACAGGAAGCCGTACTCCGCGATGGAGGGGAACGTGCTGCGGCCGTCGGCAGGGGTCGGCGCAGGGGCAGCAGGGGCCATGTCTCCAGGGTGCGGTGCGAGGCGCGTGCGATTCCAGTCGGCGTGGTCCGCCGAGACCCGTCTCACACGGTTGCGGCGGGCACGCCGGGCCGCCCGGGCGCGGTCGACCGGCCGGCTGGAAGTTCCTCCGGCGCCGTGTCGATCCAGGGGTTCCCCGTTCGACCTGGGAGTGAGAGGGTCCCGACCGGGGGCCCACCGACCGCAGGAGACCGAGATGGCCAGGTTCATGGTGATCATGCGGGGCACCGACGAGACCGACGCCGCGTTCGCCGCGTCCGGGATCAGCCTCGACGAGGTGATGGAGCAGATGGGCCGGTTCAACCAGGAGCTCATCGACGCCGGCGTGCTCGTGGCCGCCGAGGGCCTCGAGGAGGCGTCCAAGGGGGTCGTCGTCGACTACTCGCAGACGCCGCCCGTGGTGACCGACGGGCCGTACGGCGAGACCAAGGAGCTGTTCAACGGCTTCTGGGTCCTCGACGTGCCGACGGTCGAGGACGCCGTCGCCTGGGCGAAGAAGGCGCCGCTCGCCGGGCCCGGGTCCAAGGCCGAGATCCGGCGGATCCCGTCCATCGACGAGTTCCCGCAGGACAACGAGTGGATCCGCAAGGAGCGTGCGTGGCGCGAGGCCACGGGCCAGCTCTGACCGGCACGCTACCGACACGCACGACCGACACGCACGACCGAGCACCGACCGACACGGGAGACGACCATGCCGAAGTACATGCTGATCATGCGCGGGACCGACGAGGGCACCGCGGCCTACGCCACCCGCGACCTCCGCGAGATCATCGCGGAGATGGGCCGCTACAACGAGTCGATGATGGAGGCCGGGGTGCTCGTCGCCGGCGAGGGGCTGTCCGACGCCGGCGAGGGCGCGGTCGTGGACTTCACCGCCGAGACGCCGGTGGTGACCGACGGGCCGTACGGGGAGACCAAGGAGCTGTTCAACGGCTTCTGGATCCTCGACGTCGCCTCGAAGGACGAGGCGGTCGAGTGGGCCCGCCGCGCGCCGCTGCACGGGCCGGGCAACAAGATCGAGGTCCGGCGCGTCAACGGCGCCGAGGACTTCCCGCAGGACGACGAGTGGATCCAGAAGGAGGCGGGGTGGCGCGAGCAGCTCGGGACGGTGTGAGCGCCGCGCCCGACGCCGACCCCGCGGCGGACGCGCAGCCCGCGCCCGTGGCCGCGCCGTCGCCCGACGCCGGGCGGCGCGCCGTCGAGGCGGTGTGGCGCATCGAGGCCGCCCGCATCGTCGGCGCGCTGGCCCGGTACACCGGCGACTTCCCGCTCGCCGAGGACCTCGCGTCCGAGGCGCTCGCGGAGGCGCTCGTGGCCTGGCCGCGCGACGGCGTCCCGCGCGACCCCGCCGCGTGGCTGCTCACCGTCGGACGGCGCCGGGCGATCGACGCGTTCCGGCGCCGCTCCGCCCGCGACGAGCGGTACGCCGCCCTCGGCCACCACCTCGGGGAGGGCGGTGCCTGGGCAGGGGCCGACGTCGTCGGCGCGGGCGGCGGGGACGACGACGTGCTGTGGGACCCGGACCGCATCGACGACGACCGGCTCGCGCTGCTGTTCGTGGCGTGCCACCCCGTGCTGTCGCGGGAGGCCCGCGTCGCGCTGACGCTGCGCGTGGTGGGCGGGCTGACCAGCGAGCAGGTCGCGGCAGCGTTCCTCGTGCCCGTGCCGACCGTGCAGGCGCGCATCACCCGCGCCAAGAAGACGCTCGCCGCGGCGCGCGTGCCGTTCGAGGTCCCGCCGGCCGCCGAGCGTGCCGAGCGGCTCGGCTCCGTGCTCACCGTGCTGTACGTGATCTTCGCCGAGGGCTCGACGGCGTCGTCGGGCGACGCGTGGATGCGGGTCGACCTCGCGCAGGAGGCCGTGCGCCTGGCCCGCCAGCTGGTGCGCCTGGTGCCCGACGAGCCCGAGGCGCACGGCCTGCTGGCGCTGCTCGAGCTCACCGCGGCGCGGTTCCCCGCGCGCACCGGGCCCGACGGCGAGCCGGTGCTGCTGGCCGACCAGGACCGGCGGCGGTGGGACCGCGCCGCGATCCGCCGCGGGCGGGCCGCGCTGGCCCGCGCCGTCGGGACGGGCCGCGGGCTGGGGCCCTACGGGCTGCAGGCGGCGATCGCCGAGCAGCACGCCGTCGCGCCGTCGGTGGACGCCACCGACTGGGAGCGGATCGTGCTGCTGTACGAGGCGCTCGGCCGCGTGGCGCCGTCGCCGGTCGTGGAGGTCAACCGGGCCGTCGCCGTGTCGATGGCCGCCGGCCCGGCCGCGGCGCTGCCGCTCGTCGACGCGCTCGCGGCCGGCGGGCAGCTGCGCGGGTCGTACCTGCTGCCGAGCGTGCGCGGGGAGCTGCTCGCGCGGCTCGGGCGCGACGCCGAGGCGAAGACCGAGCTGGAGCGCGCCGCGGCGCTGTGCGGCAACGCCCGCGAGCGGGGCGTGCTCGAGCGCAAGGCCGCCGCGCTGGG